>CAZYOU010000001.1:0-2810 GCA_964649315.1 uncultured Stakelama sp.
GGCAGCGCCTTCAGCCTTGAGCCGATCCTGCTGCAAAGCGCGTTCTTCCGTGTGCACAATCGTGATGACAACATTCCGAACCTGTATTTTGTCGGGGCTGGCACGCATCCAGGCGCGGGCATTCCGGGCGTGGTCGGCAGCGCCAAGGCAACCGCCGGTCTGATGCTGGAAGGAACAAGCTGAGCGCCGCGCGATAACGGCAATCGACAATTCTTCCCGGCCCCGGTAGCGGAACGGGCATGAAACGTCTTGCCGTCTATTGTGGTTCTGCCACCCCCGCCGATCCGGTTTACATCGATTCCGCCCGCGCTGTCGGTCGCGGCCTTGCCGACCGCGGCATTGGCCTGGTCTATGGCGGCGGCAGGCTGGGCCTGATGGGCGCGGTAGCCGATTCCGCACTGGCAGCAGGCGGCGAGGTGATCGGCATTATCCCGCAGGCGCTGGTCGACGCCGAGGTCGCGCATCTGGGGCTAAGCGAGCTTCACGTCTGCCGCACAATGCATGAACGCAAACAGGCGTTCACGGATTTGTCCGACGGTTTCGTCACCCTGCCGGGCGGCACGGGCACGATGGACGAATTGTGGGAAGCGCTGAGCTGGGCGCAGCTTGGCTATCACGCCAAGCCCGTCGGCGTGCTGAATGTCGCTGGTTTTTATGACGGGTTGGTCACCTTTGCGGAAAAAATGGGCGAGGTCGGCTTTATTCGCCCGCAGCACCGCGGGCTGATGATCGTCGACACCACGCTTGATGGGCTGCTCGCCAAAATGACCGCGCATGTGCCTGCCACTACGATCAGCCAGATCGGTAGCCGCGACTTGTGAGCGCGCCACCGGCCCTGCCAAGCCGCGAAGCGATTGTCGCCACCGCCAAAGAGTCGATCGGCCGCGGCTCGAAAAGCTTTGCCGCCGCTAGCCAGTTGTTCGCCCCTGCCACCCGCGAGCGCGCCTGGCTGCTCTATGCGTGGTGCCGGGCGTGTGATGACCTCGCCGACGGGCAGGATCACGGGCACGGGATGGCGGTGGTCAGCGATCCGCAGGCACGGCTGGCGCTGCTGACCGCGCGCACGGAAGCGGCGCTGGCAGGGCAATGGGTGGGCGATCCGGCGTTCGATGCATTGCGCATTGTCGCCGCTGAAACGCACCTGCCCCACCGCTTCACCCGCGATCATATTGCCGGGTTTGCGCTCGACGCCGCTGATTGGCGCCCGCAGACCGAGGATGATCTGATGCGCTATTGCTATCATGTCGCCGGCGTTGTCGGCTGCATGATGGCGGTAGTGATGGGGGTTTCGCCCGACGATAACGCGACGCTCGACCGCGCCTGCGATCTTGGCCTTGCCTTTCAGCTCGCCAATATCGCGCGCGACGTGGGGGAGGATGCGAGCGTTGGCCGCTTTTACCTGCCGGTCGCGTGGCTCGATGAGATGGGGATTCCTACAACTGCCATTATGGCACCGGCGCACCGGCCCCAGCTGGCCAAGCTGGGCAAGCGGCTCGGTGACTTGGCGGCGGCCTATGAAGAAGGTGCACGGTACGGCGCCCCGGCGCTGAACTTTCGGTCCGCCTGGGCGGTGCTGGCTGCCGCGGGGATTTATGGCGGCATCGGCCGCGAAGTTGCGCGGCGCGGCGCCAGCGCATGGGATCAACGTGTGACTACGTCAGGCATTCAAAAGCTCGGCTGGATCCTCAGGGCACGCCACCAAGCGGCGCGACGGCACAAGCTCTACCGGGCTCGTGAGCGCGATCCGGCATTATGGATGCGGCCCCGCTGACCACCGTCAATCAGCTGCGCGGTGACAAATTCCGGGCAGCGCGGCCGCGATCGGAGACGGCTGGGCTGTTCTGACGACAGGTCGCGGCAATGATGGGGTAAGATAGATCGGTATTGCGCTTTAGCGCGGCCGGCATCGCTGCCTGGCAAGCCTGGATGGTGACATAACGCGGCGCTTCAACCCGCGCTTCGGCACAACGATCATTGCTATCGGCACAGCCCATGATCGCCATCACGTACAAAATCGGGTCCATTATCGTCTCCCTTCGGGATGATAAACCGACAAGCCCGTCGCCCGGTTCCCGCAACGCGCGCTTTCGAAACGCCGTTGCTGCCCCTACATGGGGTGGAATGCCGCCCGATCACGCCTCCGCCACTGACCGTCCCGAACCGCCATTATGGCCGATGCTGCGCCGGTTCCTGCCCTATCTGTGGCCAAAGGATCAGCCAGCACTGCGGCTGCGCATCGTCATCGCGCTGCTGCTCGTGGTCGCTTCAAAGCTGGTGCAGGTCTATGGCGCGCCCTTCGCGCTGCAGGGGATCGTCAATGACATGGCGAAGGGCGATCGCGCTGCGACCACGCTGATTTTGGCGCTGGTGGTTGGGTATGCCGGGGCGCGCTTCGGGTCGGTGCTGTTTGATAATCTGCGCAATGCGGTGTTCGAGCGGGTCGGGCAAGATGCGACTCGGCGACTGGCGGCAACCGTGTTCCGCCACCTCCACCAGCTGTCGCTGCGTTTTCACCTCGAACGCCGCACGGGTGCCGTCACGAAGGTGGTTGAGCGCGGGACCAAGAGCATCGACACGATGCTGTATTTCCTGCTGTTCAACATTGCACCGACATTGCTCGAGCTCGTGCTGGTGCTGCAGATCTTCTATTCGAAGTTCGGGCTGTGGCTGGTGCTGGGCACCTTGGCGATGGTCGCCGTCTATATCGTCTTTACGCGGATCGTGACCGACTGGCGCAACGCTTTGCGCGCGCAGATGAACGATCTCGATACCGGCGCGGTCGCGCATGCGGTCGATTCGCTGCTCAATTT
>CAZYOU010000001.1:2820-47583 GCA_964649315.1 uncultured Stakelama sp.
AAACGGTGAAGTATTTCGGTGCCGAGGAACGCGAGGCGACGCGCTATGACGGCGCGATGGCCGCTTATGCGACCGCGGCGGTCAAGAACCAGAATTCGCTCGCATGGCTCAATATCGGGCAGTCGCTGATCACCAATCTGATGATGGCGGGCGGGATGGGGCTGGTCGTCTGGGGCTGGAGCCAGGGCCAGTTCAACGCGGGCAATGTCGTGCTCGTTTCCACCCTGCTCGCCCAGTTGTTCCGCCCGCTCGATCTGCTCGGCATGGTCTATCGCACAATCCGCCAAGGCGTGATCGACATGGCGGCGATGTTCGACCTGATCGATGCCCCTGCCGAAGTGAAGGACGCCCCCGCCGCGCCTGACCTGGTGGTGGGTGCAGGCCATGTCCGGTTCGAAAATGTCGTGTTCGATTATGATCCGGCGCGCCGCATCCTGAAAGGGATCGATCTCGATATTCCGGCGGGCAACACGCTCGCGATTGTCGGACCATCGGGCGCGGGCAAATCAACCTTGGCCCGGCTGATGTACCGGTTTTACGATCTCACCGGCGGGCGGATCACGATTGACGGGCAGGATATCGCCGGCGTCACGCAGGCGAGTTTGCGGGCAGCGATCGGCATCGTCCCGCAGGATACGGTGCTGTTCAACGACACGATCGGCTATAATATCGGCTATGGTCGCGCCGGGGCGAGCCAGGCCGAGATCGAGGAGGCCGCACGCGGCGCGCAGATCGCCGATTTCATCGCCAACCAGCCGGGCGGGTACAATGCGCGCGTGGGCGAGCGCGGGCTGAAACTTTCGGGCGGCGAAAAGCAGCGCGTCGCAATTGCCCGCACCTTGCTCAAAAACCCGCCAATCCTGATCCTCGACGAAGCGACCAGCGCGCTCGACAGCCGGACCGAGGGTGAGATTCAGGATACGCTGGAGGCAATCTCCGCACGGCGAACGACGATCGTCATCGCGCACCGGCTGTCGACCGTCGTCAATGCCGACGAGATTGTGGTGCTGGAAGCAGGCGAAGTCGTCGAACGCGGCACCCATGCCGCGCTACTCCGCCAGAACGGGCTCTACGCCGAAATGTGGAACCGCCAGGCCCAGGAACGCGCCGAGGAAGAGGGTGTGCTCGCGGCGGAGTGAGCTTCTTTTTGCGATTCCTAGATCCCGTTCGTGTCGAGCGAAGTCGAGACACTTTGCGCAGCGCTTGTGACCCGTTTCTCGACTTCGCTCGAAACAAACGGATGAATTAAATCCCTATCACCCTACCCGCAGCTCAGCCTGATAGCCTTAGCCTTCTTATCAAACACGATCGACGAACATCCGCCCAGCTGATCGCGCCCGATGATGATGACGTCACGGCGATCCTTTTTCGATTTGGCGGTGACCACGATCTCGTCGGGATCGGCATCGGCGTCGGCAATCCCCGCCACCGAACCATTGTCCGCCACGCGGACCAGCATCGATTCGAGCGTCAATGGGCCGACCACCAATGGCCGTGCCAGCCGGATCGTGCGGACTGGCCGGGTGACGCCGAACGCGATCTCCGCCTTGTCGCCACTGCCCACCAGTTGCCCGCCCAGCGCCTCAGCAAGAGCCGCGCCTGCCCCTGCCGTTGCCAGCGTGCGCGGATGTTGCGGATCGAACAGGATCGAAATGGTCCGCCCGCCGACCACCACCCGCGTCATTGCCGGGCGGAAGATCTGCTGGACGAGCGGCAGCGTGACGGTGCGCTCGCCGGCAGCGGCGGGCTTCAGCTGAAAACGGATCAAATCAACCGGCAGCCCACCCGGTCCCACCGCCCCATCGGCACCTGCATCATACCGGCGTTCAAACCACACCACGCGGCGCTTGAACGATGCGTTGCCGAACTGCAGCCGGGTCACGCCGCTTTCGCCCCGCACCTTCACCGGGCCGACCTTCACCGAAAAGCCGAACAGACCACCGCGCAGGCCGATCCGCTGCGCATAATCGGGGTTGAGCGTGGGCGCGGCGGGTGCCCAGGGGGTGATTCGCAGTCGACCGGGCACGCCGCCCACCGTTGCTGCCACAACGCCGTCCCCGCGCACGAGATATTCGCCCTGAATCGGCTTCGCGCCGCCGGCAATATCCGGCAGGCACAAGCTCATCACAACGATGGCACTTCCCATCACGCGCGCAGCTGGCAGCATCACTTTTCCTGTCGGTTAGGGTCGCTTGTTCTTGATAGCCGATTTCCACCCGACAAGCGCGGCGAAAACAAGGCAGCAGCGTTGGCCTTGCCCCTAACCGGGCGATGCTGCCGATCCGGCGAGCAACCCGCCATCGATGTCGAATTCGCTGCCGGTGATGTACGTCGCCTCGTCGGACGCGAGGAACACCGTCATCGCCGCCACTTCTTCCGGCATGCCGAAGCGCTTGAGCGGGGTATCCCTGGTCAGTGCGATCATCCGTTCGGCGCGGTCAGGGCCATCGCCGAGCATCGGCTCCCAGATCGCGGTCAGGATCGCCGCCGGGTGCACCGAGTTACAGCGGACCTGCATCCCCTGCTGCGCGCACCACAGCGCCACTGATTTGGTGTGATTGCGAATCGCCGCCTTGGACGAGGCATAGGCCGCCGCACCGGGTATCCCCACCAGCCCAGACCGGGACGACATGTTGATGATCGCCCCCGTACCGTGCGCGCGCATCGCCCGGATTGCGTAGCGACACCCCAGAAACGTGCCATCGAGATTGACGCGGTGGACGCGGTGCCATTCCGCCAGCGACGCATGTTCGGGATCGTGGGGGCCGCTCGCATCCTCGAACCCCGTGATCCCGGCGTTGTTGACCAGCACATCAAGCCGCCCGTCGCGCGCCAGCAATTCGGCCATCACGCTTTCCCATCCGGCTTCATCGCCGACGTCGAGCGGCAGAAAGCGCGTATTGCCGCCAATCTCATTCGCTAGCGCCGCCCCCGCCTCGCCGTCGATATCGGTGATCCACACCGTGGCGTCTTCGGCGACGAACGCGCGGACGATCGCCGCGCCGATGCCCCGCGCCGCGCCTGTGACAAGCGCAATCTTGCCGTGCAGACGACCAGGACGAACAATGTTGTCGGACATGGTGGATGCTCCCTTGCGGTGATGGGCGCTTCGCCGGTAGCGCCAGATTATGCCCTCAACGCTTGATACGCTACAAAAGACCTTCGGCTTTCCTGCCTTTCGCGGGGTGCAAGGCGATGTCGTCGCGCGGGTGATGGCGGGGCAGAATACGCTGGCGGTGATGCCGACGGGGGCGGGTAAGTCGCTCTGCTATCAGTTACCCTCCGTCGTGTTGCAGGGAACGTGTATCGTCGTCTCACCCCTCATCGCGCTGATGCATGATCAGCTGCGGGCGGCCGACGCGATCGGCATTCGTGCTGCGACCCTGACGTCAGTCGACACCAACCAGACCGAAACGATCGTGCGCTTTCGGCGCGGCGAGCTCGACTTGCTCTATGTCGCGCCCGAACGCGCCTCGAACGACTCGTTTCGGGGCCTGCTTCGTCAGGCACCGCTCGCCCTATTCGCGATCGACGAAGCGCATTGCGTCAGCGAATGGGGGCATGATTTCCGCCCCGATTACAGACTGCTGCGCCCGCTGCTCGACGAGTTCGGCGATGTCCCCCGGCTCGCGCTGACGGCAACGGCGGACGAACATACCCGCGCCGACATCCTCGAACAGCTCGGCATTCCGAAGGACGGGCTGATCATTGCCGGGTTCGATCGACCCAATATCCGTTACATGATCTCCCCGCGCGACAACACCGCCCGCCAGATCATCGAGGTGATCCGCGAAACGCCGGGGCCCGGCATCGTCTATGCCCAGACCCGCGCCGCCACCGAGCGGCTCGCCGAGCAGCTCGCAAGCACGGGGCGGCCCACCCGCGCCTATCACGCGGGCCTCGATCCAGCCGTCCGCGCGCGCAACCAGGCGGCGTTCGTCCGGTCCGAGGATATGGTGATCTGCGCGACGATCGCGTTCGGCATGGGCATCGACAAGCCCGATGTCCGTTTCGTCGCCCATGCCGGGCTGCCCAAATCGATCGAGGCCTATTATCAGGAAACCGGCCGCGCGGGCCGTGACGGCGATCCGAGCGTCGCGCATCTGTTCTGGGGCGCGGAGGACTTCGCCCGCGCCCAGCAACGCATCGCTGAAATCGAGCCCGAGCGGCAGGCAACCGCGCGCGCGCAGTTGCAGGCATTGTCGGCATTGGTCGAGACGGGCGCCTGTCGCCGGGCGATGCTGCTGCGCCATTTCGGCGAAAACCCGCCCGCCGAGTGCGGCAATTGCGATAACTGCCTCGACAAGCCAGCGCTGATCGACGCTACCGAGCTTGCCCGCAAATTCCTGTCGGCGGTGTACCGGACGGGGCAGAGCTTTGGCGTCGGCCATCTCGAAAAAGTGCTCACCGGGGTCGCTGACGAGCGCGTCGAGAAATTGGGGCATGAGCGGCTGAGCGTGTTCGGCATCGTTTCCCGCACCGAAGCCGCGCTGATCCGCCCGTTATCGCGCGCGCTGCAAGCCCGCGGGCTGCTGACCACGACCGAACATGGCGGATTGAGCCTGGGCGGCGATGCCCGCGCCGTGCTGAAGGGCGAGACGACCGTTCAGATCGTTGCCCCGCCGATCAAGAAAGCGAGCGGGCGAAGGCGCGCCGATGCCACCGCGATGCCCAATGATCCGCTGTTCGAGGCGCTGCGCACCAAGCGCCGCGATCTCGCCGCCGAGGCCAAGGTACCGCCCTATGTGATCTTCCACGATTCGGTGCTGCGCGAAATGGCGGCGCTGAAACCCACCAGTCGCGCCGCGCTCAGCCAGATCACGGGGATTGGCGCACGCAAGATGGAGGCTTACGGTGACGTCTTTCTAGCCGTGATCCGGGAGTCTGCATGATCCGCCCTATCGACGAGACGATTTCGGTTGCCCCGCAAATCTCGCCTGCCGACGTGACCGATATTGCGCGCGCGGGCTTTACGATGATCATCAACAACCGCCCCGATGACGAGGAAATGGGTCAGCCGGACGGCGCCGTGATCCAGACCGTCGCCGAGACGCTGGGGCTGGGCTATGTCGCGATTCCCATCACCCATGCCGGCTTCTCGCACCCGCAGCTTGACGCCATGGCAGCGGCGCTCGCCGAGGCAACCGGGCCGGTGCTTGCCTATTGCCGGTCAGGCACGCGCAGCTGCAATTTATGGGCACTGGCGATGGCCAAGGGTGGCGCGGACCCCAATATGCTGGAAGAAAAGGCTGGCAACGCAGGCTATGATCTGTCGGCTATACGACCGACGCTCGACGCCCTGGCGAGCGCGCAATGAGCCTGACGCAGCTGATCATTTCCCTGGTTGGCGTGCTTGGCCTCGCGCTGATTGCGCGGCTATTGCGACTGGGCGAGGGAAAGATCGCGAGCGAGGACGATGCCTGCCGGATTGCCGAAGAAATGCTCGCAGGATTCGAAGCGCACCGCGCGATCGTCAGCAAGGACGGCAATGCGGCACTGGTCGGCGGCAATGGCACGGTGGCGGTGCTGAAGCGTCACGGGGCAAGGGTTGCGGCGCGGCGGCTCGTGCCCCCACTCGCCATCCGCGATGCGCCCGAGGGTGTGACGATCGACACTGGCGAACGCCTGTTCGGATCGGTGACCCTGATGAATGTCTTTCCCGATGATGCGCGCGCACTGGCAGCGGCACTGACACTGGTGTAAGCAGATCAGCATGGAACTGCCCGATCCCGTCCAGCTTGCCGTGCCCGCGTTCATCCTGCTGGTGCTGGCGGAAATGCTGGTCGCCTGGGCGCGCGACAAGACTCGGTACGAGCCGAAGGACACCCTGACCTCGCTCTCACTCGGGCTGGGCAGCACCGTCGCGGGCGTCATCGTCGGCGGGGCGGCTTATGCGATCGCGACCTGGGTATCGACATTCCGCCTCTTCGATCTCGGCTATCAATGGTATTGGTTCGTCATCGCCTTCGTGATCGACGATCTGGCCTATTATGTCTTTCACCGATCCGCCCACCGCGTCCGCTGGTTCTGGGCGAGCCATGTCATCCACCATTCGAGCCAGCATTATAACCTGTCGACGGCGCTGCGGCAGACCTGGACTGGCTTCTTCTCGCTTGGCTTTCTGTTCCGCCTGCCATTGTTCCTGATCGGCTTTCCGCCGCCGCTCGTGTTCTTCGTGGCGGGGATCAACCTGGTCTATCAGTTCTGGATCCACACCGAAGTGATCGACCGGATGCCCCGCTGGTTCGAGGCCGTCATGAACACGCCGTCACACCACCGCGTTCATCACGCGACCAATCCCCGCTATCTCGACAGCAATTATGCCGGCGTTTTCATCATCTGGGACAAGATGTTCGGCAGTTTCGTCGCCGAGCGTGATGATGATCGCCCGCGCTATGGCATCGTCAAGCAGCTCGGCAGCTTCAACCTGCTCTGGGCGGCGTTCCATGAATGGATTGGTATCGCCAAGGACGTCTGGGCAGCGCCCGGCTTGCGTGCCAAGCTGGGTTATATGGTGATGCCACCGGGGTGGAGCCATGACGGCAGCCGGGAAACGTCGGAATCGATCAAACAACAATGGCTCGAGCGCGAACAGCGCGACCGGGTGGTGCGAGGGGAAGAAACTTGGAAGAAGCCGATATCGTCGTCGTCGGGGGTGGATCAGGCGGGAGCGCCGTCGCCGGCCGCTTAAGCGAAAACGGCAAGTATAAGGTTGTCCTGCTGGAGGCGGGCGGCAAGAACACCGGCTATCGCACGCGCATTCCGGGCTTCATTCCGTTTCAGACAACCAAGACCAATTGGCAGTTCGAAACCGTGCCGCAGGCCGGGCTGAATGGCCGCCGGGGGTATCAGCCGCGCGGCAAGGGGCTGGGCGGCTCCTCTGCCATCAACGCGATGATCTATATTCGCGGCAACGCCTGGGATTATGATAATTGGGCGGCGATGGGCTGCCCCGGCTGGTCGCATGCCGAGGTGCTGCCCTATTTCAAGCGTGCCGAGAATAATGTCCGCGGTGCCGATGAATTCCACGGCGGCGATGGCCCTCTGCACGTCAGCAACCAGACCTCGCCCAACCCCGGTTCGCTCGATTTCATCGAGGCAGGCGCATCGCTGCAGATCCCGCGCAACGATGATTTCAACGGCGCGCGGCAGGAGGGCATCGGCCTGTATCAGGTGACCCAAAAGGACGGTGAGCGCTGGAGCGCGGCGCGCGCTTATCTGGAGCCAGCGCGTGACCGCGCCAATCTGACGATCATGACGGGCGTCACGGCGGAGCGCGTGCTATTCGACGAGGGTCGCGCCTGGGGCGTTGCCTATACACAGGACGGCGAGGCGCGCGAGATCAGGGCGAAGCATGCTGTGGTGCTGGCAGGGGGCGTGTTCGGGACGCCGCAACTGCTGATGCTCTCCGGCATCGGCCCCGCCGCGCATCTGCGCGAACACGGTATCGCGGTGCGGATCAACCGGCCGGAGGTCGGCGAAAACCTGCAGGATCACCTCGATTACGTTGCCTCTTATGAAACCAAGAACACCCAGTTTCTCGGGCAAACGCTCACCGGCACACTGAATTCGGCGCGCGCGCTGATCCAGTGGTTCCGTAAGCGCGAGGGGGCGATGACATCTCCCTATGCCGAAAGCGGCGCGTTCCTGACGATGAACCCCGATGCGCCCTGCCCCGATGTGCAGCTGCATTTCGTGATCGCGGCACTGGAGGATCACGGCCGATCGAAGGTAACGGCGCACGGCTTTTCCGGTCATGTCTGTGTGCTGCGGCCCGAGAGCAAGGGAACCGTGCGCCTCGCCTCGATCGATCCGCGCGCTGCGCCGCTGATCGACCCCGCCTTCCTCACCGATCCGCGTGACATCGACCTGATGAAAAAGGGGGTGAAAGCGATGTACCGGATCCTCGAAACCCCGCCGATGACGAAGTATGACGCGCGCGACCGCAACCCGATCGACCTGAACGATGATGACGCGCTTGAACGGCTGATCCGTGCGCGAGCGGACACCATCTATCACCCCGTCGGCACCGCACGGATGGGGTCGGACGAGGGCGCGGTCTGCGATCCGCGGTTGCGTGTGCGCGGGGTGACGGGGCTCTATATCGCCGACGCCTCGATCATGCCCAAACTCGTTTCGGGCAATACCAACGCCCCGTCGATCATGATCGGCGAGCGATGCGCCGATTTCATACTGGCGGACCTTGGCTGATCGCCTAAAGCGCGGGCGTGGATAGAAAAGACTGGAACCGCATCGGCCTGGTCGCCGCCATTTTCCTCGTGCCCGGCGGGTTCATCCTCGGCGGTGCGCTCGCTGCGCGCCGGGCGGGCAAGGCGATGAGCGACGCTGGCACCAAGCCCGATAGCGATACAGCTGGGTCTGCTGTCGACGGACCGACGCTGGAATTCTATCAATCCAATGCAGCGACCTATGTCGAGGCGCGGCCAGCCATCCTATCACCCGATCTGCTCGAGTTCCTGCCGCGTTTGGAACCAGGCGCGTTCATCCTCGAGCTCGGCTGTGGCAGCGGACTTGATGCCGCCGAGATGGAGCGACGGGGGTTCCGAGTCGATGCCACAGACGGCGTTCCGGCAATGGCGGCGATTGCGAACGAGCGCCTTAAAGCTGGCGCCCGGGTGCTTCGGTTCGATGATCTCGAAGCGACGGATCACTATGATGCAGTCGTTGCCTGTGCGTCGCTCCTGCACGTTCCCATCGACGAACTTCCCGCCATACTTCATCGGGTGTGGCGCGCCTTGAAGCCAGGCGGTTGGCATTTCGCTAGCTTCAAGACGGATGGCGAGCCCGGGTGGGACAAGCACGGGCGGTACTATAACTATCTGGACCGCGTCGGTGCCATCAAGGCTTATGAGTCCGCCGGGGAATGGGCTTCGCTCAGCTTCCACAACTATGACGGGGTTGGCTATTTCAGCGAACCCGCCAAGTGGCTCACTATTACGGCCCAGAAACATGCCTGAGTAGCGACGTCGGGCCAGTGCGGCTCTTCGCGATGTCGTGCTCCGACAATCATGCCACGAACCCCATAAAAAAGGGCCGGTGCGTTGCCGCACCGGCCTTAGGATGTTCGCAGGAGGAACCTCTTGGGGGGCGCACCGCTGCGGGCGCGCCCCGATCTTGTCAGTAGTTATAGGCGCGCTCGCCGTGCTCGTTGATGTCGAGCCCTTCGGCCTCGACTTCAGCGGACGGACGCAGGCCAATTGTGAATTTGAGCGCGAGGAACAGGATTAGCGAGACGCCACCCGACCAGACCAGCGTCAGCCCGACTGCCTGCACCTGCACCATCAGCTGCGCCATGATGTCGTACTTCTCAGGATAGAAGCCGGCTGGCGACACGGTGTAGTCGAAATAGCCCTGTCCACCGAGTGACGGCGCTGCGCAGATCGCGGTACCCAGCGCGCCGACGATCCCGCCGACGCAGTGGACGCCGAACACATCGAGCGTGTCGTCATATTTGAGTGCCTTCTTCACCGTGGTGACGAAGAAGAAGCAGACGATCGAGGCGACGAAGCCGAGCACGATCGACGTCATCGGCGCAGCGAAGCCGCTGGCAGGCGTGATCGCGACCAGACCAGCCACAGCACCCGTAGCAGCACCCAGCAGCGACGGCTTGCGGTGGATAACCTGCTCCAGCACGGCCCAGGCAATCGCGGCAGCAGCCGTTGCGACATAGGTGTTGATGAAGGCGACCGTCGTGACACCGTTCGATTCGAGGTTTGACCCGGCGTTGAAGCCGAACCAGCCCACCCACAGCAGCGAGGCGCCGATCATCGTCATCGTTAACGAATGCGGTGGCATCGGTTCCTTATTGTACCCAAGGCGCGGTCCGATCACGAGGCAACCGACCAGACCAGCGATGCCGGCATTGATGTGAACCACGGTGCCGCCCGCGAAATCGAGCGCGCCCTTGCCCCAAAGATAGCCGGTATCAGTCGGGTTGGCGGGGAGGAAATCAGGACCGGCCCAGTACCAGACCATGTGCGCCAGCGGGAAATAGACGATCGTCAGCCACGCGACGACAAAGATCATCAGCGGGGTAAATTTCACGCGTTCGGCAAACGCGCCAACGATCAGCGCCGGGGTGATGCATGCAAAGGTCATCTGGAAGATGACGAAGGCATATTCGGGCAAGTAAACGCCATTCGAGAAGGTCGCCGCCAGCGTCGTCGCATCGACGCCCTGCAGCATCACCTTGGAGAAGCCACCGACAAACGGCGCGGTATCGCCACTGCCCGCCGTGAAGGCCATCGAATAGCCCCAGCACACCCAGACCAGGCTGGCGACCGAAACGATCATTAGCACCTGCATGAGCACGCTGAGCATGTTCTTGGTGCGCACCAGGCCACCATAAAACAGCGCAAGGCCGGGCACCGACATCATCAGCACGAGCACGGATGAGATCAGCATCCAGGTGGTGTCACCCTTGTTGACCATCGCCGCCGTCGGCACGAATGGTGCCGCGGGTGCAGCCGCTGCGGCGGCTTCCTGTGCCCAAGCGGGCAATGCGGCGATCAATGCCGCGCCCGCCCCCAACATACCGGCAAATTTCATCGAACGCGTCATCATTGCCCCCTTACAGCGCGGTCATGTCGGTTTCGCCGGTGCGAATGCGCACCGCCTGGCCGACATCGAGTACGAAAATCTTGCCATCGCCGATCGCGCCGGTGTTGGCGGCCGCCTGCACCGTTTCGATGACACGCGGCATCAGATCGTCCCCACAAACGATCTCGATCTTGATTTTGGGCACCATGTTGGTGGTGTATTCGGCCCCCCGATAGATTTCGGTCTGGCCCTTTTGCCGACCGAAACCCTTCACCTCCGACACGGTCATCCCGGCGACCCCGATATCGGTCAGCGCTTCGCGGACCTCATCGAGCTTGAACGGTTTGATGATGGCAATGACTAGTTTCAAGCGCCTGTCCCCCCAAAGCGAAAGCGTGCTTGTGCAGCACAGCAATTGCCGTGCCAGACGCAAGATTATCGCAGTTTGGCGGGTTTCAGCGCAATCAACGGTCGTGGAAAGACGCAGCGAGAGTCAATTTTTTGTGCAGTTGCGAAGGCGTGCCCGAAAATTGGGCACTCGCCGTGCAGCTTCGCCTGCCTATCGCGCTACCGAGGTAACGATAGCCCGGGCGGCGACAAGATCATCTTCATGCACCATCACCCGCACCGGGATGAAAAACTGGCTGCCATCAGCGATGCTCGCATTGCCGTCAAAGGCGATCGCCGGGATATCCTCTGATTCCAGTCGCCCGATCAGAATATGGGCTTCGTTGCGATCGAAACGACCGAGCTCAACCAGCGCCATTCAATCGGCCGCATCGAGCAGGACGGTCTGGACGCGGACGGGCAATCCATCGATGCTCTTGTTGCGTTTCGCGATCACCGCGAGCCGCTCCTCGGGGTTTTGCTGCGCGTGGAAGCGGACCAGCGTGTCGCGTTCCTTCTCCAGCGTCATCCTTGGCACCGCCCAGCCACAACTCGTTTGCAGGCTGTCGACGTGAATGTCGAAAATCTGGCGGGTCCCAGGCAGTTTGGGAAAATGAACCGCCAGCTCATCGAAGCCGGGATCACCGATCACAGTGAAGGTGCCGGTGCCATAAAGCCGCATGATCAGCGCCGGATTATCAAACGCACAGAACATGATCGTGATACGCCCATCGACGCTCAGGTGGGCCTGAGTCTCATTCCCCGATCCGCCCAAGTCGAGATAGGCGACGCGGTTGGGCCCCAGCACGCGGAACACGTCCATCCCCTTGGGGCTGACATTGACGCGCGCGCCCGCGGCCGCCGTGCCCACGAAAAACACCGGCTGTTTGGCGATGAAGGCACGGTGCTTGTCACTGATCGCATCGAAGAATTCCGACATGCTTTGCTCCATTGACGCGCATTGGTGATGCGCATAATCTCGCTATATGCGGATCGACAAGACATCTTCCGGCACGCGCAAGGCGGTCAACCTAACGCTCGATACCGGCGTCGTCGAGGCTGCGCGCGCGAACGGCTTGAACCTTAGTCAAGTCTGCGAAGCCGCCCTGCGTCAGGCTGCCAAAACGGCAGCGGCCGAGCGCTGGAAAGAAGAGAATCGCGAGGCGATGGAGGCATGGAGCGCCTGGATCGATCAGAACGGGCTGCCGCTCGCAAAATACCGAATGTTCTGATTGGCCATGGCACAATTTGATGCGGTCAGGCTGCGCGGCGGCGATCTGGTTGTCGTCCTGCAGTCAGACCTGGTCGATTACCTGCCGACGCGGCTGGTCGCGCCTCTTCTGTTAGGCGAGCAGGTCCCGAGTATCATTCCCCGGGTCAATCCAAAGATTACGATCGGCGGTGTAGAATTCATCGTAGCAACCCATCTGGCGGCCACCGTGCCCACACGCCAACTGGGACGAGTCGAAGCCACGCTCTCCGAGCATGATTATGCGATCAAGGTTGCGATCGATCTGCTAATTATTGGATTTTGAAGGCCGGAGTGCCCGAACTATCGCGCCTACCAAGGATTTGACGCCCCTTTACGCTACAAAGTCCATCTCAAGGCTCCGGCGTCAACCATCGTCGAGCCCATATGGCGCACAAACGCACTCTCTAAGACGTGTTGATACGTCGAACATTCGGAGTCCATGCCCTCAGCCTCGATAACCCACTTTGCAAACTGCGCAGCGGTTACTGGGCCGGATGCTGGGATGAAGTTATCAACATGAGACGCTTGGCCGTTCACCCAGCCACCGCAAAAACCTAAGCCAACGCATACCTCCTGCATCAGCTTTTCATAATCTCGTACCGGACTAGGTTAGAGATCACGGGTGCGGGGTCGCTTCGCCATTACTCAAACCGCCGTCCCGCCCACCGTCAGTCCATCGACCAGCAGCGTCGGTTGCCCCACGCCCGCGGGCACGCTCTGCCCGCCCTTGCCGCACATGCCGACGCCCTCGTCGAGCGCCATGTCGTCGCCAATGCCGATCACGCGGGTGAGCACGCTGGGGCCGTCGCCGATCAGCGTCGCGCCCTTGATCGGTGCACCGAGCTTGCCGTTCTCGACCAGATAGGCCTCGGTGCAACTGAACACGAATTTGCCCGACACGATATCGACCTGCCCGCCGCCGAAGGACTTAGCGAAGATGCCTTTCTTGACGCGGCTCAGCAGTTCGGCCGGATTATCACGCCCGCCGCGCATGAAGGTGTTGGTCATCCGTGGCATTGGCGCGTGCTGGAAGCTTTCGCGACGGCCATTGCCAGTGGGGGCAACCCCCATCAGCCGTGCGTTGAGCCGGTCCTGGATATAGCCCTTCAAAATGCCGTCCTCGATCAGGATATTCTCCTGCGTCGGCGTGCCTTCGTCATCGATCGACAGCGAGCCGCGTCGGTCGGCGATCGATCCGTCATCGACGACCGTCACGCCGGGTGCCGCGACGCGCTTGCCAATGCGGCCTGAAAAAGCGCTGGTGCCCTTTCGGTTGAAATCTCCTTCGAGGCCGTGGCCGATCGCTTCGTGCAGCAAAATGCCCGGCCAGCCGGGCCCGAGCAGTACAGTCATCTCACCGGCGGGGGCATCGACCGACTCGAGATTGACCAGCGCCTGCGCCAGCGCTTCATCAATCGCGCGGTTCCAGGTTTCCGGGCCCATCAGCCGATCGTAAAGATAGCGCCCGCCCAGTCCGAAACTGCCGGTTTCGCGCCTGCCATTCTGCTCCACGACTATCGAGACGTTGAGGCGAACGAGCGGGCGAATATCGGTGGCGACGAACCCGTCAGCGCGCACGATCTCCACCACATTCCATTGACCCGACAACGAAACCGACACCTGAGCCACGCGGGGATCGCGGGCGCGGGCGGCGGCATCGATCGTCTGGCACAGGTTCACCTTGTCGGCGAAGGGCACCAGATCGAGCGGATCGGAATCGGTGTAAAGGTGCCGGTTGGTGGCACGCGGTGGCGGCGCTTTCGCCGATGCGGAGGGATCGATCAGCGCCATCGTTTCCGCCGCGCGACCGATCGCAGCCCCGCTCAACTCATTGGCATGGGCAAAAGCCGTCGTCTCGCCGGATACTGCACGCAGGCCGAAACCGCTCTGTGTGTCGTAGCTCGCGGTTTTCAGCCGGCCGTCGTCGAAACCGAACGCTTCGGACTTGCGATATTGCAGGTACAGCTCACCATCGTCGGCGCGGGCAAGCGCGCTCGCGGTGAGGCGTTGGGCTTCATCGGGGTCAAGCTGGCCGGTGGGGTAGAGATGGCGGCGGGGATCGGGCATGCTGGTCATGCCGGCCAATATAGGGGGGTTACAGGCTCGCGCCAGACGCGATATCGGGCAGGCTCGCCTGGTCTGCCCCATCCGCCGGACCGCCGATCAGCACAAAGCGCCGATCGCAATAGCCGCAATCGACGTAACCATGCTCGTCGATCTGCAGCCACACGCGCGGATGGCCGAGCGATGCGGGGATGCCGTCATGCGCACCGTCACACGCGACGCGGGGGCCAGTGACACGGGTGATTTCGGGTGGTGGGACCATAGCTGGTGCGATAGCAACCGTGTCGGCAGGCAGCAAGCACGCACCGAGCCTTTCGATCCGGGAACGCTCAAGACAGGAGCATTCGATGTCGGGTATCCCTTCGATTGGCGCGTTCGCCATCGTGCCGAGCAACGATTTGCGCGGTGCGATCCCTTTTTGGGAGCGACTGGGCTTCGCCACCACAGGCGGATCCCACGACTATATGATCATGACCGGCTGGGGATGCGAAGTGCATCTGATTCAGGCCGGATCAGGCCCGTGGCGGGTTCCCGCTGATCATAATCCGTTCGGCGTCTTCATCCGCACGCCCGATGTCGGCGCCATCGCCGCGCGAGTCGACGATCTGATCATCCGACCGGGTGGGGTACTGCGGCACCGCGAATGGGGTCTGTACGAGGTGGGTATTGCGGGCCCCGATGGCCTGCTGGTGCGGATTGGCTGGCCGTCGTCGCTCATTCGGGCGTAGCAGTGCGCGTGTGCGCTTGAGCGCCCACCGAAAATATTTGGCGGCGGCGCCTTCGGGGCCTAAGCGAGGCCTCATGACCGACGCCGCTATTTCGATCGACCGCCTCTCGAAAACCTATAAGGGCGGCAAGCGCGCGCTGGACGAGGTGAGTTTCCATGTGCCGCGCGGGACGATCTTCGGGCTGCTCGGCCCCAATGGCGCGGGCAAATCGACGCTGATCAACATCCTGGCGGGCCTTGTGAACAAGACCGGCGGCAGTGCGTCGATCTGGGGCTTCGATATCGACCAGCAGCCGCGCAATGCCAAGGCCTCGATCGGCATCGTCAACCAGGAGATCCTGTTCGATCCCTTCTTCACCCCCGTCGAGACGCTCGAGATTCAGGCCGGGCTCTACGGCGTGCCCAAGGCGAAACGGCGGTCGATGGAATTGCTGCGGGCGGTGCACCTGGAAGACAAGGCCAATGCCTATGCGCGCACGCTGTCGGGGGGCATGAAACGGCGATTGATGGTGGCCAAAGCGATGGTCCACACGCCCCCAGTGCTGGTGCTCGACGAGCCGACGGCGGGCGTCGATATCGAGCTGCGCAAACAGCTATGGGATTACGTCCGCGAACTGAACGCGGGCGGCGTCACGGTGGTGTTGACCACGCATTATCTTGAGGAAGCCGAGGAGCTCTGTGACCGGATCGCGATCATCAACCACGGCAAGCTGATCGCCAATGAACCCACGCGCGCTTTGGTCGGCATGGCGACCGAAAAACTGGTCGAGGTAACGGTCGACCGCGACGTCGTGACGCCGCCCGACGCGCCGTGCTTCCAAAAGATCGAGCTGAAGGGCGATCGCACCCTGGCGATCACCTATCGCAAGGATCAGGCCAACGCAGGCGAAGTGCTCGCGGCGGTGCAGGCCAGCGGCCACGGCATTGTCGATGTATCGACCCGCGAGGCCGATCTGGAGGATGTGTTCCTCAATCTCACGCGGGCGTCGAACGGGGTTTAGGTCGAATTATTGCTTGCGACCCTGCCTTTCGAAGGCGGCTGGCATATTTGCTAACGTGGAATTGCAAAATTGATAGTCTTGAAACCTTTGGTTCTTTTAGGACGGCCGTCTTTTCCGATAGCGGGCAGAAGCAGTCCGCGCGCCATCGTCAGTCTACAGGCCACCTCGTTAAACGGCTCGAAATCAGCAGGAAGTTCGACAATACAATTGGTGATGCGCCCGCCTGGCGTGATGTCGAATGCTATTCGAACCTTACCGTCAAGGTCGTAACGTATTGCCTCGATGGGATAGTCTTCGGATCGGATCCAAGACGCCGGCGAAATAGGTGTGGCCCCGCCATAATCAAACGTTGCCGGCGATTTCTTTTTCGGGATCTGCCAACGGACAATCAGTGGGATCACCGTTTCCTCGGGATGGCCCTGCGCATTTATCTTGCCGGCGAAAACCCACCGCTGCACGACCAGCGAGCAGCTTGGGCGCAGCAGGGAAACCGGCGCTCTTTTTGTGGAGACTGTGCAATTCAGACTGTCATCGACCCCGAGATGAAGGACGATAGAGACATCACCTTGCTCCTTGGCAGCAAGCGCAACGACTGGGTAATCGCTAAGCTGGGGCTCCACAATCAATGGGGCAGGCGCTTTACGTTCCGGAGCACCGTCGAATGATACTGCCACCGCAAGGAACGCAATAATAACAGGCATGTTCAACGTCTATCTCAGCTCACCGAGCTCCACAAGCTGGCAACGCGCACTCGGTGACTGTATCGACAACCTACTTTCATGAGCTTGCCTCGCCCCAATTATCGAGCGCAGTTGCAGGACGTGCCGCAACCGCTGCGCAGGATGTCTCGACTTCGCTCGACACGAACGGTTAGAAAGGACCGGTGTCAATGAAACAAACCGACGTTCTCATCATCGGCTCCGGCGCCGCTGGCCTCACTGCTGCGCTCAACCTTGCGGACCAATTCAAGGTCACCGTGCTTGCCAAGGGCGGGTTGAACGAGGGGTCGACAGCCTGGGCGCAAGGGGGGATCGCCGCCGTACTTGAGCCGGGAGACACGTTCGACAGCCATATCGAGGATACGATGGTCGCAGGCGCTGGGCTGAACGATCGCGCGACGGTGGAATTCGTCGTCGAAAGCGCCCCCGCCGCGATCGCGCGGCTCGCTGAGCTGGGTGTGCCGTTCAACATGGAAGGCAACCTGCCCCATCTGACGCGTGAGGGCGGGCACAGCCACCGGCGGATCGTCCATGTCGACGACGCGACCGGCTGGGCGGTGCAGGAAGCGCTGCAGCGCGCCGCCGATCTGCACCCCAATATCACGCTCGTCCCCGACATGGTCGCCATCGATCTGGCGACCGGCAGGCATGAGGCGCGCTACTCCGGATCGGGCCATGTCTGGGGCGTCTACGCCGTCAACCGCGCGACCGGGCGGGTGGAGCTGTACACCGCGCGCGCGACCATTCTCGCCACCGGTGGTGCCGGGCGCACCTATCTGTTTTCCACCGCCCCGCGCGGCGCAACGGGCGACGGCATCGCGATGGCGTGGCGCGCGGGCTGCCGCGTCTCCAATATGGAGATGATGCAGTTCCACCCGACCTGCCTCTACAACCTCGACGTCAAAAACTTTCTGATTACCGAGGCTGTGCGCGGCGAGGGCGGGCATCTGCTGATCCCCGAGACAGGCTACCGATTCATGCCCGATTTCGATCCCCGGCTGGAGCTTGCCCCGCGCGATGTGGTGGCCCGCGCAATCGACCATGAGATCAAGCGGTTGGGGCTCGATTACGTCCATCTCGATATCAGCCATAAGGGGCCGGATTTCATCCGAGAGCATTTCCCCAACATCTACGAAAAGCTGCTCGGGCTGGGGATCGACATGACCACCGATCCGATCCCGGTCGTGCCCGCGCAACATTACACCTGTGGCGGCATCGTCGTCGATCTCGACGGGCGGACCGATCTGCCCGGACTATATGCCGCAGGCGAATGCACCGAAAGCGGGCTGCACGGGGCGAACCGGCTGGCGTCGAACTCCCTGCTCGAATGTTTCGTGTTCGGCGAGGCATGCGCGCGCCACATCATCGCGCATTGGGATGATCTGCCCCCGCCGCCGCCGATCACGCCCTGGGACGAAAGCCGGGTGGAGGATTCGGACGAGGAAGTCGTCATCAAGCAGAACTGGACCGAAATCCGCCGGTTCATGTGGAATTATGTGGGCATCGTCCGCACCACCAAGCGGCTGGAACGCGCGCAGCACCGCATCCGCCTGCTGACCGAGGAGGTGAACGATTATTACGGCCATTTTCGCGTGACGCCCGATCTGATCGAGCTACGAAATCTGCTGCAAACCGCTGAACTGATTGTGAAATCAGCGCTGCACCGCAAGGAAAGTCGTGGACTGCATTATACGCTCGATTACCCGGATATGCTGCCCGATGCGATCGATACGGTGCTGGTCCCTTAACCAAACACCGCCCATTTTAGGGAAGTTTCGCTGTTCGTCGTGCAATTACGGGCTTTCATCGCAACCAAAAATTATGGCTATATCGTGTTAATGGCGATGCACGCATGGTGGTGTTCGATAATCCGGGGGGGTTGAACAGCTTGATTCACCAAGGGAAAGATTTGACACGCGATCGGCAAAATCCTGCACTGGCCACCGTCGCAATGATTGCGTTGGCGGGGTGCGCGTCCACGTCGTCGCCGCAGGGCGCACGGATGACGGCGCCGGTACCGCCCGCTTACCGGGTGAGCATGCCCGTGCCCGAACCAGCACCTGTGCCCGTGAAGGCGGCCGCACCGACCGGGCTGGTATCGACGATCAATGCTTTGCGCGCCGATTTTTCGGGCACCGTCGGTATCGCGGTGCATAGCGTCGATAAGGGCTGGTCTGTTGCCGTGAACGGCGATGCAAAGCTGCCCCAGCAGAGCGTGAGCAAGCTGTGGGTGGCCATGGCCGTGCTCGATTTCCGCGATTCGGGCCGATTGACGCTTGATGATCCGGTGACGGTCACACGCGAGGACCTGACGCTGTTTCATCAGCCGATCGCGGCCATGGTAAAGGGTGATGGCTATCACGCAACCGTCGGCGAGTTGCTGCGACGGGCGCTGACGATGAGCGACAATACCGCCAATGATCGCCTGTTGCGCTATATCGGCGGGCCTGAAACCGTGCGCGCCTTCATTCGCCGCAAGGGATTGGGATCGATCAGTTTCGGCCCCGGTGAACGCTTGTTGCAAAGCCGGACCGCCGGGCTCGACTGGAAGCCCGAATTCGCGCTTGGTAATGCCTTTACGCGTGCCCGTGCCCAGTTGCCGCTATCGACCCGGCTGGAGGCATTCGAAAATTACGTTGCCAATCCGCCCGACGGTGCTGCCCCCATGGCGATCGCTGGTGCGCTGGCGATGCTCAAAAAGGGCGTGCTGCTGTCGAGCCAGTCGACCGGTTATCTGATCGAAACGATGGAGTCGGCTCGTACGGGCAAGCAGCGGTTGAGCGGTGCCGTACCGACCGGCTGGCGCTTCGGCCATAAGACCGGCACGGGGCAGGACCTTGCCGGGCGGACCGCCGGTTACAACGATGTCGGTATTCTGACCGCGCCTGATGGCCAGAGCTACACGCTTGCCGTGATGATCGGCGATACGCCGCGCCCAATCGCCGAACGACAGGCGCTGATGCAGTCGGTGGTCGCCAGCGTGGTTGCCTATCACCGCTGAGCCGGGTTCGGACGCAAGCGGCGGGAAGCAACGCGCGCGATTATTGCCCATTCGTGCCGGATGAGCACTGAGACGATCGACGCCTATGACTGGCACGCCATTGGCGGCGCCCTCGATACATACGGCTGGGCGGTTTTGCCACGATTGATCGACCCGGATACCGCACGAGCAACGGCCGCGCTCGACGATCACGACGACTGTTTTCGTAGCCGGGTCATCATGGCGCGGCACGGCTTTGGGCGGGGTAGCTATGGCTATTTCGCTTACCCCCTGCCCCCGCTTGTCGCGCAATTGCGGACCGCAATCTACCCCCGGCTCGCGCCCATAGCTGATCACTGGAACGCGCGGCTGGGCGATGCCGAACGGTTCCCTGCAACGCACGCGGCATATCGCGCGCGCTGCCACGCCGCCGGGCAACAACGGCCGACGCCCCTGCTGCTGCGGTACGGTGCCGGCGACTTTAACTGCCTGCATCAGGATATTTATGGCGCGCATGCCTTTCCCATCCAGGCCGCGATCCTGCTGTCGGCGCCGGGCACCGACTTTACCGGCGGCGATTTCGTGCTGACCGAGCAACGGCCACGAATGCAATCACGCGTCGACGTGGTGCCGCTTGCGCAGGGTGATGCGGTGATTTTCGCGGTGCGCCACCGACCGGTGCGGGGCACGCGCGGCGATTACCGGGTGACGATGCGCCACGGCATATCCACCGTGCGCAGCGGCGAACGCCGGGTGCTGGGCATCATTTTTCACGACGCCAACTGAGCCCCCGGACCGGGCATCCGAAAAACTTGGTACGACGCGGCGGTTCGGCTATCCCACCGTCCATGCCTCATCTCTATCTCGTCGACGGTTCCGGCTATATCTTTCGCGCCTATCACCGCCTGCCGCCGCTGACGAACATTCGTGGCGAGCCGGTCGGCGCGGTTTATGGCTATACGACGATGTTGTGGAAGCTGGCCGACGAGCTTCACAAGGCAGACGGGCCAACGCATATGGCCGTCATCCTCGACAAATCGAGCCATACCTTCCGCAACGATCTGTATGATCAGTACAAGGCGCACCGTCCGCCAGCGCCCGAAGACCTGGTCCCGCAATTCCCGATGATCCGCGATGCGACGCGCGCCTTTTCGTTGCCCTGCATCGAGACCGAGGGGCTGGAGGCCGATGACATCATCGCCTGCTATGCCAAGGCCGCATTGGCGCAAGGCTGGGCCGTGACGATCGTATCGAGCGACAAGGATTTGATGCAGCTGATCGAGCCTGGGCTGGACCTGTATGATACGATGAACAATCGGCGACTGGGCGCAGAGCATGTACTGGAGAAGTTCGGCGTCGAGCCCGAACGGCTGGGCGATGTGCTCGCGTTGATGGGCGACAGCGTCGATAATGTGCCCGGCGTCACAGGGGTGGGGCCAAAGACCGCCGCCAAGCTGATTCAGGAACATGGCGATCTGGAGGGCGTGCTTGCCGCGGCGCCATCGATGAAGCCGGGCAAGCTGCGCGACAATCTGATCGAGCAGGCGGACAATGCCCGGCTATCCAAGGTTCTTGTCACGCTGAAATGCGATGTCGATTTGCCCGAGCCGCTCGACGATCTGGAACTGAAGGGCATTCCCGAAGCCCCCTTGCGCGCATTTCTTGAGCATCACGGGTTCAAATCGCTGCTCGCCAAGCTGTCTGCCGTTACTGACACGCCAGTCGCCGCGCCAAAGGCCGTGACACAGGAGGAAGAACCCCCCTGCGATCATGACGCGTATGAGACGGTGATTGATGAAGCCGGACTCGATCGCTGGATCGCTGAAGCGCAGCATCAGGGGTGGGTTGCGGTCGACACGGAGACGACCGGCATCGATGCAACCCAGGCCGAACTGGTGGGGGTAAGCTTGGCGCTGCACCCGAACCGTGCCTGCTACATCCCCGTCGCGCATGGCGGGACGGACATGTTCGCTGAAAAGCCCGTCCAGCTCGACAAAGCGGTTGTGATCGCGAAACTCAAGCCATTGCTCGAAGACCCGGCGGTCCTCAAGATCGGTCATAATCTGAAATATGACATGATCATCCTCGGACGGCTAGGAATCGATGTTGCGCCGTTCGACGATACGATCCTGATGAGCTTCGATCTCGATGCCGGCCTGCACGGCCACGGCATGGACGAGCTTGCCCAGTTTCATCTGTCGCACAGCTGCATTGCTTTCAAGGACGTGGTCGGCACCGGCAAGAGTCAGCGCGGCTTTGCCGAAATCGATCTGAAAGCCGCCACCCGCTATGCCGCCGAGGACGCCGATGTCACGTTGCGGCTGTGGCGGCGGTTCAAGCCGCGCCTCGCCGCCGAGGCCGCGACGCGGGTGTATGAGATGGTTGATCGCCCGCTCGCCCCCGTCATTGCGCAGATGGAACGCCACGGCATCAAGGTCGATCGTGATCGGTTGGCTCAGCTCTCCGCCGAATTCGCCGCGCAGATGACGACGCTGGAAACCGAAATTCACGGGCTTGCCGGTGGCCCCTTCACCATCGGCAGCCCCAAGCAGCTGGGCGATGTGCTGTTCGACCGGATGGGCATCAAGGGCGGGCGCAAGGGCAAATCGGGGGTTTATTCCACCGACGTCACCGAACTGGAAAAGATTGCCGCCGACAAGGCGTCGCCCGGCGCGGTGATCGCAGCGCGGGTGCTCGACTGGCGGCAGCTGTCAAAGCTCAAAAGCACCTATACCGATGCGCTGCAGGCGCAGATCAACCCGCTGACCGGGCGCGTCCACACCAGCTATTCGCTCACTGGCGCACAGACCGGGCGGCTCTCGTCCACCGATCCCAATCTCCAGAACATCCCGATCCGCACCGAAATCGGCCGACAGATCCGCGACGCTTTCGTTGCCGAGCCCGGCAATGTGCTGCTCGCGGCCGATTATTCGCAGATCGAGCTGCGGCTGGCAGCACATATGGCCGATGTGCCGGCGCTGAAGCAGGCCTTTGCCGATGGGGCGGACATCCACAGCCTGACAGCGCAGGAATTGTTCGGTGAGGTCAATCGCGACACCCGCGGTCGCGCCAAGACGATCAACTTCGCGATCCTCTATGGCATCAGCCGCTGGGGGCTGGCCGGGCGGCTAGACGTGACACCCGATGAAGCGCAGGCGATGATCGATCGCTATTTCGAGCGCTTCCCCGGCATCAACAACTACATCGCCACCACGATCGAGGACGTGCGTGAGCGCGGCTACACCACCACCCTGTTCGGCCGGAAATGCCATTTCTCGCGGATCAAATCATCGGTGCAGCACGAACGTCAGGGCGCCGAACGCGCGGCGATCAACGCGCCGATCCAGGGCACAAGCGCCGACATCATCAAGCGTGCGATGGTGCGGATGGGGCCGGCGTTGATTGAGGCCGGGCTGCTCGATGTGCGGATGCTGTTGCAGGTGCATGACGAACTCGTGTTCGAACTGCCCGAGGGCGATGTCGCCGCTGCCAAACCAGTAATCGAACGCGTCATGGCGACCGCCGCCGCGCCTGCGGTAACGCTGTCGGTGCCTTTGGGTGTGGAAATCGGCACCGGCAAAAGCTGGGGCGCTGCGCATTGACGAACACGACCAGCCCCAGCACGGCAGCGGCCGACGATATCGCCGCCATTGCCCGGGGCGGGCGCACCAACATCATTGGATTCATCCTGCGGCTTGCGGCACGGATCCCGTTCCTGTTCGTGGCGGGCAGGCTGTACGGGGCCGATATGGTCGGGCAGTTCGCGCTTGCCGTGGTGGTAGTCGAACTCGGCGCGTTGCTGGCGACGTTGGGGATGAAGCGCGGGTTGGCGCAGGCGCTATCGGCAAGTGATCGCCCGCACAGCCATGTCGCCTGGGATGCGCTTGCGGTGGCATTGCTGGCATCAATCGCGGCAAGCGCGCTGTTGTTCGCCTTTCCGGCGATCATGTACAAAAATGGCCCGCCAGACGGCTTTGCACGATTGCTGCCCGGAATCGTCTTTGCGATCGCCTGGTCCGACATCAGCCTGGCGGCGCTCGCCTATCGCCACAATGTCCGCGCCAGCGTGACGGCGCGGGCGGTGATTGAGCCTTGGACAATCAGCATCGCAGCGACCGCACTGTGGTTCATCACCCCGCAGGACGGGCTCGAAATCGCCTATATGCTGTCGATGCTCGCGGCGATGATTGCATCAATTGTGCCGTTCCTGCGCGCTTACGGCTTGCCGCACGAATGGAAACCCCGCCTGGCGACGATTGCCGCGCTGGCGCGGGATAACATGCCGCTGGCCGGCGCCGACGCGATCGAATGGGCAACGCGCAACGTGGATCGGTTCATTCTTGGTCAGCTGTTCGCGCCGTCGATCGTCGGGATTTATTACATGGCACAGCAGATCGCCTCGCTGCCCGGCCGTCTAAAGACGAGCTTCGATCCGATCCTCGGCCCGGTCATCACCACAAGCCTGGCGCGTGGTGACAAGCTGGCGGTCGCCAAACAGGTGCGGCAGGTGGGGTTCTGGATCATGGCCGCGCAAGGCGGGCTGGCGCTGATGGGCTCGATCCCCGGTGAAGCCGTGATGGGGGTGATCGGCCCGCAATTCGTGGCAGGCACCGCGGCACTTGCGTTTCTGCTGACGGCCGAGGTGCTGGCATCGGGGGCGGCTGTTTCCGAAAGTGCGCTCGTCTATGTCGCACGCCACCGCAACCTGATGATATCGGCGGCGATGCTCGCCTTTCAGATCATCCTCAGCTTCGCATTGATCTTTGCGATGCGCGAGGCCGGATGGCCCGAAAACTTTCAGGCGGCGGGACCGGCCGTAGCGCTGGCGCTGTCACTCGCGCTCACATCAGTGCTGAAAACACGGCTCCTATCGCATCTGCTTGACGCCCCGGTCTCGGGCTGGCGATGGCCGCTTGTTTGGGCGGCGCTGGCAGCGGTGCTGGTCGGCACGATCTTCACCTCGCTGCCGCATGAATATGAATGGGCTGAGCTCGTGTTCGGCCTGCCTGCGATCGCTGCGAGCTATTTGTTCGTGCTGTGGAAGTTTGCCTTCGGCCCCGAAGATCGCGCGCTCGTGCAGCGGATGCCCAAAACCAGTTGAGCGCGCGACTGGCGATCAGTGCCGGAAGTGCCGCATGCCGGTAAAGATCATTGCCAACCCGGCTTCGTTCGCCGCGGCAATCACCTCGGCGTCGCGGATCGATCCGCCCGGCTGGATCACCGCGGTTGCGCCAGCCTCCACCGCCGCCAACAGGCCATCGGCGAACGGGAAGAACGCGTCCGATGCCACTGCCGAACCGATCGTGCGCGGTTGGGCCCAGCCTGCTTTTTCCGCTGCATCGCGTGCCTTCCAGGCGGCGATCCGCGCGGATTCGAGGCGGTTCATCTGTCCTGCGCCAATCCCGGCAATTGCACCGTCCTTGGCATAGACGATCGCGTTCGATTTGACGTGCTTGGCGACCGTCCAGGCGAACAGGCAATCGGCGAGCTCTTCGGGCGTAGGCTGGCGATCGGTGACGACGCGCAGATCGTCTGCTGATACCCGCCCATTGTCACGCGACTGGACCAGCCAGCCACCAGTGATCGACTTCGCCATCAGCCCGCCGCGCGCCGGATTGGGCAACTCGCCCGTCAGCAGCAGTCGCAGGTTCTTTTTGGCCGCAAAGATTGCCAGCGCATCATCATCAGCATCAGGCGCGACGACGACTTCGGTGAAAATCCCCGCAATCGCGCTGGCTGTCTCACCATCAAGGGGGCGGTTGACCGCGATGATCCCGCCAAACGCCGATACCGTGTCACACGCAAAGGCAGCCGCATAAGCTTCACCGAGCGTCGCTGCGGTGGCGACGCCGCAGGGGTTCGCGTGCTTGACGATGACGCAGGTCGGCGCCGCATCGCGAAACTCGCTCGCCAGCTCTAACGCGGCATCGGCATCGTTATAGTTATTGTAGCTGAGCTCCTTGCCCTGCACCTGCCGCGCCTGGCCAATCCCGCGCGCCGCGGGGCCCGTCGCGGCATAAAAAGCCGCTGCCTGATGCGGGTTTTCGCCGTACCGAAGCGCCGCACCGCGCTTCAGCGTGATCGGCAATGTTTCGGGGAATTGTTCGCCCTGATCGGCAAAGCCGAACCAACTCGCGATCATGCCGTCATAAGCCGCCGTCGCGGCAAAGGCGCGCGCGGATAGGCGGCGGCGCAGATCGAGCGTGGTCCCCCCACCTTGCGCATCCATTTCGGCGATCAGCGCCGGATAATCCGCCGGATCGGTGACGATAGCGACAAATGCGTGGTTCTTTGCCGCCGAGCGCACCATCGATGGCCCGCCGATATCGATATTTTCGATGATCTCCGGCCGGGCAGCACCTTTCGCCACGGTCGCCTCGAACGGATAAAGGTTCACCACCACCAGATCGATCGCCCCAATCCCGTGCTCGACCATCGAGGCCAAATGCGCCGGATCATCACGCACCGCGAGCAATCCGCCATGCACCACCGGATGCAGCGTCTTCACGCGGCCATCCATCATTTCGGGAAAGCCGGTCAGATCGCTGATGTCGCGTACCGCCAAACCCGCATCGCGCAGCGCCTTCGCCGTGCCCCCAGTCGACACCAGTTCGACCCCGTGCCGAGCGAGCGCCTGCCCCAGATCGACAATCCCGGTCTTGTCGGAAACGGAAAGCAGGGCACGGGTGATGCGGACGGTAGACATGACGGAGGGCCTTTCGAGAACGGCCTCCCCCTGCCCGCTCAACTCGCGCGCTTCAAGGCCCAGCTGACATTCGCACCGCCCGCCGGTGCCTCAGCCGTCACGACCAGCTGCTGCGTCGCCTGCGGCCGCCCCTCGCCATCGACCCACAGGCTGTCCTCCACCGCGAGTGTGCCGCCGCGACAGCGAAATTGCCACAACGCCGCCCCGGGCAAGCGAAGCAACGCCGCCTGACCGTCAGCGGTTGGTGACACCTCCACGCCCACACCCAGGTGAAAGCGAACGGCAAAGGGCGTCATCCCCGATTTGCGCTTGCGCCCGACCGGCAGCAACATGTCTTCCCCCCGCAGATCCCGCCCATCGGCTGACAAAATCAGCTGGCGGCGATGCACAAAGCCGAACCGCCGGGCATAACCGTCATGGCTCGCCTCGATCCGGCTTGATGTATCGCTTTCCTGGCGGCTGAGCTCAACCTCGCCCACGCCGCGGCCCAGCGTGCCGTCGCTGTGGATCGCGGTGCTGTTGCTGTCGCCAACCACCAACGTCGAATGCGCTGCCGTCGTCCGCAGCCCTTCGGCGAGCGCGGTAGGCACGTGTGCGGTGATCGTGCGCGCGCCACCGCAGTTGACGATCAGCCGGTTGGCGCCGTCCGAAAACTCGAACGCCAAGGTCGATCCGCAGCCCGCCTCCACCAGCCGGGCGACCGGCGGTGGGGCGGCGTCAATGATCGCGACACTCTGCCCGCCGGAAAGCCGCTGATAGCCCCAATCGCGCGCCTGTCGCAGCGGCCGTGCCCGCACGCCGGTTGCCGCAATCGCCTGTTCGACGGCGCTGCCGGGCACGGGGCCACCGCCCTGCCAACTCGATAGCCCCTTATCGGCATGGCAGACGCCGAGCAGCGCCGGTACCATGGCGTCAATTGTCGCGCCAATCCGCGCCGGTGGCTCGAGCCGCCGCACGGCATAGGTTTCGCGCAAAGCCGTGAGCAGCATGATGATATCGAGCTGCGCCGTCGGCGACCGTGCCACCGATCCGCCATCGCCAAATACCGACGAATCGAGCGCGCGCATCAATCCCGCTTCACCCATCTTCCGCCGCACATCGCCGGCCGGAATGATCAGCCCCGCCGCGATCACGCCGCACCACGCGGCAATGCGCGATGCGCCCGGGGGCACCTTGTCAGCGCAGCGATCGAGATGCCGTGCCCCGCGTGCCAGTGTGTTGAGCACGAGCGAGCGATAGACGAGATCAGTCGATGACAGGATCAACGGCGCATGCGCCGTCCATGCCATGATCCGCCGCCCCCAATGATCGGCACGCCATGCGGGCTCGGCAACGGTTTCGGCATGAGCGGCCAGCCAGGCCCGCATTAGCTGTTCGGCTATCGGTGCCGCCTGCGCGCGCGTTGCAACACTCGAAAGATCGCGCAGCCACGCCGCGCTGTGGATATAGTCCGCAAAACGCTTCGAAAAATCGGGCTTGGCAAGGTTCAGCGCAGCAATGTCACGCGTTTCGCCCGCGACATTGACCACCCCGTCGAGCAGCGCCGCACCGCGCTTCAGATCACCCAGAAATGGATCATCCGGCACCGCAATCAGCTTCAGCGGATGGCGGCCCTTCAACCGCAGACCATGGATCGGGGTACGCCAGGTCAGCCTGTGGAGCCGCTCGGCAAGTTGCTGGGTGAGGGACAATCCCTTGTCACCCCCCAGCCGAACCAGCCGCTTGCCCTCTTCGATGCCGTCGGCGCCGGTATCGCGATCGGCCGGATCGCTCACACGCCCCTGAGCGCGGCGATATTGGCCGCGTAGCAATCCGCCCCACCGCGAAACGCCGCCGTGCCAGCGACCAGCGCATCGGCACCGGCATCGACACACGCCCGCGCGATCGCCGGATCGACGCCGCCATCGACCTCCAGATCGATGGGCTTGCCCGTCTTGGCGATCATCTTGGCGATCGCCTCGATCTTGCGGAGTTGCGAGGTGATGAAGCTCTGCCCGCCGAAACCGGGGTTCACACTCATCACCAGCACCAGATCGACTTCCTCGAGCACATAATCGAGCATCTTTGCGGGGGTTGCCGGGTTGAGCACCACGCCCGCGCGCTTGCCGAGCGCCTTGATCCGCTGGAGCGTGCGGTGAAGATGCGGCCCTGCCTCAGGGTGCACCGTGATCGTATCGGCACCCGCCTCGGCGAACGCCTCCAGATAGGCATCGACCGGTGAGATCATCAGATGGACGTCGAACGGCTTGGTCGTGTGCGGGCGCAGCGCCTTGATGACGGCGGGACCGATCGTGATGTTGGGCACGAAATGGCCGTCCATCACATCGACATGGATCCAGTCTGCCCCCGCAGCGTCAATCGCGCGGATTTCCTCCCCCAGGCGGGCGAAATCGGCGGACAGGATGGAGGGTGCGATACGGACAGGGTTCGGCATGACGGGCATGTAGCAGAGTGCGCCGCGCCCGCAAGATTGGGGATCACCCGGTCCGTATCATCCGCACGATGAAAAAGCCGTCGCAGCCCCCTTGGTCGCTGCCGGGAACCGCCAGCGTGCCCGGCAAGGTGCGCATCCAGCCGCCGGGAGTCGGGGTGATACCCTCGGGCAGCTCATCGGATCGCACCGGATCGACGACATAATCGGCGCGCGCCGCCAGAAACGCATCGAGCTGCGCTTCGCCTTCCGCCGGTTCAAGCGAACAGGTGGCATAAACCAGCGTCCCGCCCGGCCGCACCCAGTCTGCCGCACGCGCGAGCAATTGGGTCTGAAGTACCGCCATCTCAGCGATTTGCGAGGGCAGCACGCGGTGGAGCACATCGGGGTGGCGTCGGAAAATGCCCGTCGCGCTGCACGGTGCATCAAGCAGCACGGCGTCCGCCGGGTCCCGGGGCGACCATTTCAGCGCGTCCGCCGTGACAATATTGGCCTGAAGTTGTGTCCGCTCCAGATTGTCGCGAAGTCGCGCGAGACGACTTTCATTATTGTCGACCGCCGTCACCTTCCAGCCCGCCGCGGCGAGCTGCAGCGTCTTGCCCCCGGGCGCGGCGCAGACATCGATCGCATTGCCAGCACCGGTGCCGATCAGCCGGGCGGCGAGCGAGGCGGCGATATCCTGCACCCACCAGCTGCCTTCGCCAAAGCCCTCCATGTCCGGGATCGCGGCATGATCAGCGAGGCGGAGATGACCGGGCATCAGGCTGACGCCGTTCAGGCGTGCAGCCAGATCGGCGGTCTGGGCCGGATCAGCGAGAGTCAGGTCAAGCGCGGGCGGTAGCGCGAGGCCACGCTCGGCGGCAGCAACTACATCATCACCCCATGCCTTTTGCCAGCGCAAAGCCACCGGCATCGGCAGCGAGGGATGTTCCGGCAGCCCCGCATTGCCGCGCATCAGCGTGCCGAACACGCCGTGGACCAGCTTGCGCGGGCCGCCATCGACCAAAGGCAGCACGGTCGAGATCGCGGCATGCGGCGGGGTGCCGAGCGCGAGCGCCTGCACCAGCGCGATCCGCAGCGCCATTCGCGCCTTGGCATCATCAGGCAGCGCGCGCTGGGTGGCCGAATCGATCAGCGCGTCGAGATCACCCATCCGACGCAAGGTCTCGGCAGCAATCGCATGGACCAGCGCGCGATCATCGGCGCGTGAAATGTCGCGTGACGCAGGCCCAAGCACCTGTTCGAGCGGCTGGCCGCGCCGCATCACCGCATCGAGCACACGAAGCGCCGCGCGGCGAACGGGCACGCCTGGCGCATCCTCGGTTGATTTTGGCGCAAATTGGGGGGGACGCACTTGCAACGGCTCCTGACACGCCCGATTTTACGGACAGTAATGATCGGAGACCCGCCATGGGCCAGCGCCCGCCACATGTGAAGCCGCCCGAGCATCTTTCCCCGAGCCCGCCTGTGCCCGTGGCCGAGCCAGTCGTTGCGGAAACCACGCAAGATGACCCGTTGGGGCTGAACCCGGTCCGTTATGGCGACTGGGAGCTGAAGGGCATCGCGATCGATTTTTGAGGGCACGGACGGGCATATCAAATCCCGTTTGCCCTGAGCCCGAACAGGAAAAGGTCTTCAGTATCAGCGAACGCCTTCCACCCGAAGCGGCCTCGCCAGCAACGCGCCAACCACGTCGCGCACCGGCGCGCCCTCCAGCAACGCACACACCGCATTGACCACCGGCATCTCCACCCGCACCGCGCGCGCTGCGTCACGCAGTACAGGCGCGGTGAAGGCCCCTTCCGCCACACTCAGCTTGCCCGCGAGCAAATCGGTCGAGGTGCGACCCTGGCCAAGCCCGAGGCCCAGCGAAAAATTGCGCGAGTTGACCGACGAGCAGGTCAGCACCAAATCGCCAAGGCCCGACAAGCCGGTGAGCGTCTCCGCCCGACCGCCACGTGCCAGCCCGAACCGGGTCATCTCGGCAAAGCCGCGCGCGATCAGCGCGGCGCGGGCGTTCAAGCCAAGCCCAGCCCCCTCCACCACCCCACAGGCAATCGCGAGCACGTTCTTCACCGCCCCGCCGATCTCCGCGCCGATGACGTCGTTCGACAGATAGGGGCGAAACGCCGGCCCGGCGAGTCGATCGACCAGCTTCGCGCCCAGATCGGCATCCGCACAGGCGAGCGTGACCGCCGTCGGCAACCCGGCTGCCACTTCATGCGCAAAGGTGGGGCCGGAGAGCACGGCGATCGGCGCGCGTGGGTGCACCTGCGCAGCGACTTCGCCGACCAGCAGTCGCGTGCCTGCCTCGATCCCCTTGGCGCATAGCACCAGCGGGGTATTACCCGATGGCAGGGCCGCCAGAACGGTGCGAACATGCTGGGCGGGCACGACCACCAGCAATGCATCGCACATGGCCAGCGCGCTTAGATCACCCGTCGCCATGACGTCATGACTGAGCGCCAAGCCAGACAAGAATAGGGTGTTTTCATGGGTTTCATTGATCGCGGCCACGACTTCGGCCTCGCGCGCCCAAAGGAGGACCGGGTCGCCCGCCTGCGCTGCGACTTGCGCCAGCGCCGTGCCCCAGGCCCCGCCGCCGATGACGCCAATCCTCACGCCTTCACCCCCGCACCGCGCACAACTTCTGCGGCCGGATCGAGCGGCCAGCGGGGGCGCGCTGCCACGTCGAGCGGGTCAGTGAGGCCGAAGGCGAAACGCTCCGCCCCCGCCCAGCCGATCATCGCGGCGTTGTCAGTGCACAGCCAGAGCGGCGGCGCGACCAGACGAAGGCCATGTGCCGATGCCGTCGCCAGTAGCCCAGTACGCACTGCCTGGTTGGCTGCGACCCCGCCCGCCACCACCAGTGCACTCACATCTGCGTGAAGCGCGAGCTGCCGCGTCATCCGGTCGACCAGGCAATCGACCACGGCCTGCTGGAACGATGCAGCGATATCCTCGACCCGGTATTTGCCCGTTTCCTGCGCCCGCAGCACTGCGCTTTTCAACCCGGCGAACGAGAAATGCGGCTCGGCACTCCCCAATAGCGGACGCGGTAGCGGCACGGCAGCGGCATTGCCCAGTGCCGCCGCACGTTCGACCGCAGGACCGCCGGGAAAGCCAAGCCCCAAAATCTTCGCCGTCTTGTCGAACGCTTCGCCCGCGGCATCATCGATCGTGGTAGCAAGGCGGCGATAACGATTGACCCCGTCGACCAGTAGCAGCTGGCAATGCCCGCCCGACACCAGCAGCAGCAGATAGGGGAAATCGAGATCGGGATCGCTCAGGCGCGGCGACAGCGCATGGCCTTCGAGATGATTGACCGCGATCAGCGGCTTGCCCGCCGCATGCGCCAGTGCCTTGCCCGTCACCAGCCCCACCATGACGCCACCGATCAGCCCCGGCCCGGCGGTCGCAGCGATTGCATCCACCTCAGCCAGTGTCACGCCCGCATCGGCGAGCGATGCCTCGACCAGTGGGACGAGGATCTCGACATGCGCACGCGCCGCAATTTCCGGCACCACGCCGCCATAGGGCCGATGCGCTGCCTCCTGCCCGGCCAGCCGATGGGCCAGGACCTGCCGATCGCTCGTCACCAGCGCGGCAGCGGTTTCGTCACAACTTGATTCAATACCCAGGATCAGCGCCATGGCTTTCCTCTAGCCGCAACCGGCGCTAGCACCAATGTTGATGACACAGGCTCGACCAAAACTCCGCCTCGGCACGCGCGGATCGCCGCTTGCCCTTACCCAGGCCAATATGGTGCGCGACGCGTTGATCGCTGCGCATGGTCTCTCCCAGGACGATATCGAGATCGTGACGATCAAGACGACCGGAGATCAGGTGCAGGATCGCCCGCTTGCCGAAATCGGCGGCAAGGCATTGTGGACCAAGGAGCTCGACCGCGCGATGCTCGAGGGAGAGATCGACCTCGCCGTGCATTCGATGAAAGACGTCGAGACGATCCGGCCTGAGCCGATCGTCATCACCGCAATGCTGCCGCGCGCCGATGTGCGTGATCGGATCATCGGACCTGCGGGAATCGACGCTTTGCGGCAGGGGGCGGTGATCGGCACCAGCTCACCGCGTCGATCCGCGCAATTGCGGCGGCTGCGCCCCGATCTCGAAATCGTGATGTTGCGCGGCAATGTCGATACGCGGCTGAACAAGGTGGCATCGGGCGAGATCGACGCGACCCTGCTCGCCGCCGCTGGACTCGATCGGCTCGGACGGCCCGCTGTCGGCACGGGAATCGAGATTGACGTCATGCTGCCGGCCCCGGCGCAGGGGGCCGTGGGCATCGAGACCCGCGCAGCGGATACCGAAACCACCGCGCTGGTCGCCGCGATCGCCGATGCGCCGACCATGGCCTGTGTGAAGGCTGAACGCGCGCTGCTGCTGGCGCTGGGAGCGGATTGCCACTCCCCCATGGCGGCATTGGCGGTCATTGACGAGGACGGGCTGTGGCTCCGCGCCGAGCTGTTCAACGCCGATGGCAGCGAACATATCGCCGGTGAGGCGCGCGGCCCAGTCGACGATCTGCGCTTTGCACGCGAACTCGCCCATGATCTTCTGGCCGCTGCGCCGGAAGCCGTGCGAGCGTTGTTTGCGCGGTAATCGCTCGGTCGCCGTCTTGCGGCCAGAGCCGGGCAATCGGGCAACGATCGCCCGGCTGGCCGAATTGGGGGTGGAAGCGACCGCGTTGCCCCTGTTCGCGGTCCAGCCGCTCGCGTGGACGGTGCCCGACCCCGCCGATTTCGATGTGTTGATATTGACGAGCGCCAATGCCGTTCGCTGGGGCGGTGAGGGGCTTGCCCGACTGACCGCGATGCCGGTCTATGCCGTGGGCGAAGCAACCGCCGCGGCCGCACGAGCGGCCGGAATTGACGTCATGACGACGGGCAGCGACGACGCCGCAACCTTGCTTGCCGTCGCACGGGCAGCTGGGGTCGCCCGCGCGCTGCATCTCGGCGGGCGCGAATCAATCATCACCCCCGGCGAACCACCGGCCGATATCGTCCACCAATCGATCGCGGTTTACGCGAGCGACCCGGTGCCCGTGCCGCCGCGCGCGCTGGCTGAACTGATCGATGGCATCGCGTTGCTCCATTCGCCGCGCGCCGCACGCCAGTTCGCCGCGCTGATCGATATGGCAGGCTTTGCCCGGAACCGCATAACACTGGCCGCGCTCAGCCCGGCCGTGGCGGCAGCAGTCGGCCATGGCTGGAAAGCGGTCTGGACGGCACCGATCCCGACCGATGCAGCGCTGGTCAGCCTTGTTCGCGACCTCGTGCGCGCAGACTGATTGACCGCATGCGCCGGGGCGGGGATAAGGGCGCGATGCCCATCGACGAAACCGACTCTCCGGCCTTTACGCCTTCCCGGCCGTCGACTGGGCTTTCCCGCCCGGCAATCTTGCTGGTGGTGGTTGCTTTTGTACTCGGCATCGCAGTGACAGCACTGTTTGTGTCGCAATATCGACAATGGGTGCCCAAAAGCGCGCAATCGATGTTCGATCCTGCGCCCGCCAGTGTTGACGAGGCAGCGGCGAGCCCCGGTACCGGGTTTCAACCACCGCCGGAGGCCGGGGCAGCAGCGCGTGCCCTGAACAGCGATGTATTGAATGCGCGACAGGCGGCGATTGCTGCGCAATTGGCGACACTTGAGGCCCGTGCCGCAGTGATTGATCGCGATTCGCAGGCGGCAGCGAACAACGCCGTTCGGGCCGAGGCACTGCTGATTGCCTTTTCGGCACGCCGCGCGATCGATCGAGGCCTCGCGCTCGGCAGTATTGAGCCCCAGCTTCGCCAGCGGTTCGAACTCGGCCAGCCGCGCGCCGTGAATGCCATCATCGCGGCTTCGCGTGCGCCCGTAACACTTGAGGATCTGCGCGTGGCGCTGGAAGCCCGTGGACCCGATCTGGCGACGGGCGTGTCGACCGATGGCTGGTGGACGAGCCTGCGCCGGGAGTTATCGAGCCTCGTTGTCATTCGTCACGAAGGAACGCCGTCGCCGCGCGCGGCGGACCGACTGGCCCGGGTTCGGCGGCTGCTTGATGCCGGACAGGTTGAAGCGGCGGTGACAGAATTTGCACGCTTACCTGGGGCCCCAAAGGCGGCGGCCTGGATATCAGCCGCGCGACGCTATGTTCAGGCTCACGCCGCACTCGACGCCATCGAAACCGCAGCGATCCTTGGGCGAGGCCTTGAAGCCGCTGTTGTCGCATCACGCGCGACACCGACCGCACCAGCCCCACCCGTCCTTACCCAACCATCGATTGAAACAACCGCGACGGCGACCCTGCAACCATAATGACTATCGCAGGCGTTGGGGTCCAGATACGGCGCCCCTTGCTTCACCAATCGAATCAGATACCGAAAATCGCCGAAATCAGCGCACGCGGATTGGCACGTTCGTCGGCACCGCCAAGCTGGCGATGAGCGTAAGCGGCCTGGAAATCGACCACACCATAACGGTGGGCAATGCGAACACCGCCACCGGCCGAGCGGATGCTCTGAGTCGATTTCGGAATGGCGACCGTGGCGATGCTGATCGTGCGCGCACCATCAACAAAGCCATAAAATTGGGCGTTGGTGAGCCAGGCCTTGTTGATCGGTAGATCGTATCGCAGTTCGACTAATCCCCCATAACCGCGATCACCCGTGACCGAGGCCGGATCAAAACCACGCCCGATCGACTGCCCACCAAATGAAACGAGTTCGCCCGAGAGCAGTTTTGATTTGCTGTATTGGCCTTGAACCGCGAGCACACCACTGACGCGGCCATGCAGCTTTTGCTGTCGCTGCAGTGAATAAGTGAACCGCGTGAAATTTGGATCGAAGTTCAGCGTTGATGGCGCGGGTGCGGCGGCACCAATTGCGCCAAAAATGGGTAAACCCTGGTAAATACTCCCCGCGATCGTCGTCGACCCATTCAACCAACCGTTTTGTTGCAGCGACAACCCGCCGTCGAGCACCGTCGTCCGGTCGCGGATCAGCGGTTGACCAAGAATGTCAGTATCGGATCGATTGACCGACAGACCCCCTTCCAGAAAAAGTGACAGGCTGCGGCTGCGAACGATGGGATAACGGGCGCGTGCGCTGAATGACAACAGCGTGTTGCGAATTTCAAGCGGGCGCACCGAGCCGCCCGGTTCGGCCTGGGCGGCCAGAATGCCGAAGCTCGTAATCAGACCGTTATTGCCGATACCTACGCTGTAACGACCGCTGACTGTCCGGACCAGTTTCAGATCCCGACCACCAGCACTGACGCCGATGTTGAAACTGCCGGGCAAATTGAAAGGGCGATTCAGATTGGCATTGAGCGCGTAATTCCATGGCCCCAGAATGCGTGATGCCGCATTGTTCACAGAGAATTGGACGCCATTGGGGGGCGAATCCAGCGTCACGGTCAGGCTCGATCCGCCAATCTGGGTGCCGGGGCGCAATACGCTTGTGCCGCTGATACCGGGCATGTCGTTCAAAACGAGCAGCCGACGTTCCAGGGTCGGCAGATCAATCGGCTTGCGGTCAAGCAAGGGGAGCAACGCGGACCGGACGGCATTGCGCGTTCCTTCGTCGAGACCTTCGACGGTGACATCCTCGATAAAACCCTCGATCACGGTGACCGTGATGGTCGAATTGGTCACAGGCTGCGGCGCAATGAACACTCGCGTGAGGAAATAGCCACGGTCGCGATAGAGTCCTTCGAGCGCCAGCGCCGCTTCTCGAACCGCGGCCAGACCAACCCGCTTGCCTTTCACCTTCGCGAAATAGCCATCGATGATGTCCTTGGGGAACGCGGTTGCGCCTTCCACCAAGACATTATCGAGCTGAAATTCGACCGCGTCGATTGCCTTGGGTACCGCCGATCGATCGGGAGCCTGAATGCGCAGCGAAAAACGCGGCGATTCGACCGGAGGCAGTTTCAAACGCTCGCGAGAAATTTCACCTTGGCTCGGCACCTGGGTTTGCGCCAGCGCACTCCCCGAGCCCATCACCATCAGGCCCCCGATGCCGATGGCACCACAACCGAACCGGGTGGACACGATCCAGCGATTGCCCGAATACATGTGCTTCCCGTTCACGTCATTTATCCTCAAGCACAATCAGCGTGGAAGTGGCGCCCGCATCGATCCTGCGGCCGTGATAGCCGATGATCGGATCGTTGGGATATTGACCGGCCAATGCCCGGAACGCTTCGATCCCCTTGGGGTCTTCGGCCTGCAACAGCGCGTATGCTGCCATATAGTCAGCCGTCACATTGGTTGACGCATCAGCATCGGACACAGGCGAGAACAGGCCAACGGGCTTCGTCTTGCCCTTCAGCACTACATCGCCAATTGGTCGGAACTTCAGATTGGGACAGGCGGCGACCGTTTCCTCGGTCACGCAAATGCGCGTGCCGAAATATTTGTTCACCCCTTCGGTACGCGCGGCGGTGTTCACGGTGTCACCAAGCGCAGTGAAATCCATCCGCGTTGCCGATCCGAAATTGCCGACCGTGGCCACGCCTGTATGGATTCCGATCCGCGTCACGCCGATCGGAATCCCGTCGGCATTCTGGGCTTTCTTGAATTGCTCAGCATAAACGTCGAGTTCCAGCGCGCATTTCACCGCGCGTTCGGCGTGATCGGCTTGCGGAATAGGCGCGTTGAAGATCGCCATGATCGCATCACCGATGAACTTGTCGATCGTCCCCTGATATTTCAGGATGATGGCGCAGGCACCATCGAGATACGCGTTGAGCACTTCGGACAGTTTTTCCGACGTCAGCCCTTCCGACAGGGTCGTGAAGCTGGCGATATCGGTGAAGATGAACGTGACTTCACGGCGATCGCCCTTGATGCTGAGCGCGCTCGGATCATCGACCAATTGGTCGACCACGGCTGGCGATACATAGCGCGAGAACGCGCCCTGAATGAACTGGCGCTGCTTGCGTTCGGCACGCCCGATGATGACGTCCATCAGCCACAGCGATAGCAGCAAGGCTATTGTCGGCGCGATCAAGGGCACCAGCGGGATGCCATAAGAAAAGCCGATCATCGCAAAGGCCCAGTAAAGCGCGAGGCAGACAGCGCCGGCGGTGAAACTGAAACCCGCGCCCCGTTTCAACAGGCCGAGCCCTACGCCAATCAGCGCAAACATGACGGTGATGCCGATGCCGCCGATGGGACTCAGGCGTTTGGACGACCGTCCCTCAAGATACTGCGATACCCCATGGGCCTGGACGATAATGCCAGGCATCATCGCGTCATCACCATCATCCACGACGGCAAGCGGCGTTCGGTGACGGTCGGTGATCGATTGAATCGCCCCGACCAGCACGATCTTTCCTTTGAACCACTCATCGGGAAGGAAGGCCACGGTATGCGACGGATACATGGGAAAAGGCGGGGTTTCCGAATTGGCGCGCGGGCGCCAGGCAATTTCGGGCTCAGCCTTTGGCGTCTTGATACCCAGCAGTGATACGGCCTTGCGGGCGAACCCCAGCGGCATACCGGGATCTGTCTCTCCGGCAAAAATCCAGCGCACCGTGCCATCAAACGGATCAGTGGAAAGATTGGCGCCGGCGCGCAGCCGTTCCGGCACGAAATCGTTCAAATAAGCCAGCTGATCTTCGTTCACGATATTGGCAGAGTTCGAATAGCTGACGAACAACGGGGTCTTGGTTTCGCGCAGCACCTGTTTCAGCAGTTCGTCCTTGGCCGGCTCGGTCGGCTGATCGAACAGCACGTCGACGCCGATCTCGCGGACGCCCTTGGCTTCCAACGCCTTGATCAGATTCGCGAGAAATTCGCGGTCGACAGGCGATCGGTAGGCGAACTGAGTAACAGTCTCTTCGGTCAAACCCGCAATCACGATGTCCTTCGACTGGGGCATCGGCGGTGACAGCGCGGCAACGCGGATGTCACGGCCGATATTTTCCAGGCTCGAGAGGAACGACAGATATTGCACCGCCAGCGTGGCGAGCACGGTGGCAAAGACGGCAACCAGAATTGCCGTCCGATAGGCTTTGACCTGTTTCGCGTTCATTTTGCGGCGGCTTGGCTCTGCGAAACCTGCTTCAGCAATGCGTCGGCCTGCTGGATACAGCCTTTTTCAAGCATCCATGATGCCAGGATCAGGTCATTTTCCAAATCGGCGGGAACGATGTTCACGCTGACCGGGAATTCCTGTTCATTCACCCGCATCAGGAAAATCGTTTGCGCATCATATTTGGCAAGCGGCGGCGCGACGATCATGTCTTCACCCGGATTCCATTCGAAATCGGCCTGCCACGAACGATCGACCGGCAGCACGGTGAACTTCTGGGCGGTCGTGCTTTCGGGTCGCCACCAGATAACCTTCGACCCTTCCTTGATGCAGCGCTCGCCTGCGCGGGAGATGTCGACCAACCAGGGATCGGGCAGCGCGGCAGCATCGGTTGCGCCGCGCACAACCCCGACCGAACTGGTGCGCGCGTTACGCGTGTTGATAAGGGCCGCGAGCGCGCGCCGCGGGTCCGATGCCGTCGGCGCATTGCCAAGCGGCAAGCCGGAGAATTTACCGCGCAGCGTAATCGATTTGCCGTCTGGGCCGATGAGCGTGACGCGCTCGCCTTCCTTCAGCGTGATCGGCTTGGTGCTGTCGATCTTTTGCCCAGCCTTCAGGCCGGGCGCCCGGGCGTCGATCACGATAAGGGTCGATGCGATTGCCACTGCCGATGTCATGCCGATCGCCAGCGATACAGTGATCTTGGTGAGTGTCTTGATCATTGGTTTACCTTTGCGTCAGTTACATCGCAGCCGATACTGGCAAACCCATGCCATCACCGATCACGACAAATGCAGCCCAGAAAAATGGATGGGCCGTAGCCCCTTTTGCGATCAGGCTGAGCTGAGCCTGCCGCAACGAATTGCCTACGCTACCACCATTACTCGTCCGTAACGTTGTGAACAGCCCCTGCATCAGTTCTGATGTCGCTGCAGAGGGGACCTGCCAATGTGTCACCAGCATATTACGTGCGCCGGCGTGAAAAAATGCCTCGGCGAGACCCGATAGTGCTTCACCACCACCGAAGCGACCATCGCTGGCTGCCGTGTTGCAGGCAGAGAGCACGACCAGATCCGCATTCAGGCGTAAGCTCGCGATTTCGCTCGATTCCAGCAGCCCGTCGAAGGACGTGTTGTTCTGCGAAACCGATGGCGGCGTCAGCACCAGACCGGGTTCCGCCTGGCAGCGGAGCTCGCCCGGCAACAGCCCGTGCGTTGCGAAATAGAGCACGCGGAAATCATCGAGCGCTTGATTGCGTAAATTGGCCTCGGTTGCGTTTTTGCCCAGGAACACGGATTGTGGCGAGGCGCCAAGCGTCGCCGCAACCACGCTGAGTTCGCGCGCCGTATCGGGAAGCGGCGCCAGCGCCGTCAACAGGCCTGCCGGCATCGGCCCACCCTGACGACAGTTATTGGCAAGGGCCGCCATCGACGTTGGCGCGCCCGCCTTTTCGACATTGCCGATCAACGCCGGGTCTCCAAAGGCAAGCAAGGTCTGGCGCGGCACGGCGCGCGGCTTTGATGTGCGCAGCGCGCTCAGCGCCTGTAGCGACGGCGTGTAGGAAATCGTCTTGGTGCGCACCAACCAATCGGCCGCCTCATACCCGCCATTGCCGGGTGCCGATGCAACCAGCAAACCAAAGGGCAGGTTGGAAAGCGGCCCGGCAGGCACGACGACAAGTTGATCGATGGCCGCCAGCGGTACCCTCAGATTGCCGAGCAGAATTGAGTGAAGCTGGTTGGCCTCATCAAGATTGAATTCGTTGATCGCGCCGCCTTGAATTTCAAGGGTACGACGCAGCGATGCTACTGCATCGCGGATGCCCTGCTCGCCCTCCGGCACTGATGCAACGACCACCCCCTCGCGCGTCACAAGCTGCGCAAACGAACGATCGCGCCCAACAAGGAACGACAACACGCCCTCTCCCGTCTTCAGCGCATTTCGAAGCACATCGAGCTTTATCGCAGGCGGGCTCGCAAAACTGTCATAAGCGGGATAGCGCGCGGTCAGCGTCGCGCGGGCAGCGGCGATAGCCGACATGTTATCAGCAATTTGCGCCTTGAGCTCGTTCTCGGTTTGCGCGCTACGCTCGTTATCAGCAAGTGACTGTTGATACGCCAGTTTGACACGCGCAAAATCAGTGTCGCGCTGACGATCCTGCAAAATACTGATCAGTTTGGCGATTTCAGGATCAGCCGTCGATAGTCGCGCCGCAGCCTGCGCGATCGTCTTGTCGACAAGTGGCGACTGGACCAGCTGGAACGCTTCAAAAGCCTCTGCATACAAACCGCGCTTCTGGTCAGGGTCGGTCAATGTTTCAGCGACATCGACGATGGCAGCGGCGAACGGCACCACCATTTCAGCGGTAAAGACGCCGGCCGTTGAAGGCAGCGAGCGAGCCATTTTGAACATCTCGCGATAGGTAACGATCGTCGAGGTATGCATGCTTTCGTGCTGATAACCCCGCGCCAGCGCCGCCATCGCCCGGATCGTTGGCGCACCGTCACCATAAAGCTGGCGGCGCAGCTTGATCGCTGCGTTGAAATAGGCTTCGGCCGCAGAAATACGCCCCTGACCGACACTAATCTCGCCGAGCGCAACAAGCGTATCGGCCTTCCACCAGCGCGGCAACTGATCTGACTTATTCAGGATCAACAATGCCTCGCTGGCGGCGGCATAGGCCTGAATCAGATTGTCGGAACGGCTTTCCATCACAGCCTGGATGTTGAGCGCGTTGGCGAGCTCGCCCTGCTCGACAGAAACGGAGCGGTTCGTCGGATCGTCGGGCATGCCCGACTGTGCTTGTTGTTCCGCCACAAGCTTGCGCCACAACTCGCTTGCATCGCGCGATAGCGGCAGCCCTTGCTTGTAATCGCCAGCATTGGCAGCATTCAGCGCGAGATAGGTCGCCAACCGGGCGCGGCGGACGGTGTCTGAAGTTGCCTGCAACATCGGTGTCGCACGGCGGAACAGCGCAGCGGCTTCTTCCTCCCGTCCCTGATTGCTGACATTAAGTGCCAGGTCGAGCAAGGTAGCGGCGACAACCTGATCATTGGCCTTCAATACGCCGGTTTGTAATTCAAGGGCCTCGCGAAATGCTGCCTCCGCATCGCCGAAACGGCCGGTACTGTTTGCCGTGCGACCTGCGCGCAACATACGGGTCAGCCGGGCCATATCATCGCCACGGGTAAGCGCGACGGGGCCGCCCCAGATCATCTCGATCACCGCTTTCTGCGCCGCGGCGGGCTCGATTGCCTTGGGCGACTTGAGTGCCGTGAGTAGCGCGGGAAATGCCGCAGGCGTCGCATCAGCAATAGTAAAACGGTTGGCATCAATCATAACGAGAACGAGTTGCGGCCAGTCTCCTTCTCGCAGCGTACAAGGCAGCGCCATCAACGCCTTGCCGTCAAGCGCTGTCCCGTCGAGCCATTTTGCCGCCTTGCACGTCATCCGCAATTGAAGCGCAGTATAGGCGGTACTTTGCAGAAAGCGCCGCTCGATCAGCGATCGACTGGCAACGTCATTCCCCGGATCGACCAGTCCAGCAGCCCGAGTCTGGATGACAGAACCTTCGTTGTTCTGCCCACAAATTAGCGCCAAAGGTCCCGCAAGACCGGGCTCGCCGACCACATCACGGACCGGTTTTGCAAAACATGCTTCGCCATTCAGCGTGGCGCCAAGGACGACCGAACCGTCAGCCGGCACCAGGGTTTGCGCCGATGCCGGCGTGAAGACTAAGCTTGCTGTCGCAGCGAGCAACATCATCATCAGAGAGCCAAGTCGCGTCATAGGATCGTTCCCGAACCTGATAGCTCGCCATCCAACCCTGGCACCGTATCAGGACGCGGTGGCAATGGCCGCTGCGCCGTCAACAATCCCCCTGCGATTGGCGTGGAAACGACACTTTGGCGCACGTCATTCGGTGCCGCGTTATCGCTATCGGGTTGATCGACTGAAGCGAGCACGGGATCGCCAGCATCTGCCGCGTCGGCCGGCGTTGGCGGTTTTTCAGAACCCACAGGCGAGGGTGGCGTAGAATCGACCGGTGGCGGCGGGGCCGCCCCCCCACCGTTTGCGCCGCCGCTGCCACCGCCAGCACCACCGCCGCTTGCACCGCCGCTGCTGCCACCCCCAGATGGTGGTGGTGGCGGCGGGGGCGGAGGTGGGGGCGGTGCGGACACTGGTGCTGCTGGCGGTGGCGGCGGCGGTGCTGCCGAGGGGGTCGGGGGGGGAGCAGCCGGCGGTCGCACGACGGTCGTTGTGGCGACGATAGCGTTTACCTGAGTTGCGGCGCCCTGCGGCGTAAGGACGCCGATCGGAGCTGAAACCGGCCCAAGCGGCAGTGTATAGTTGCTCAGCAATGTGCCGGCATCCGCATCGAAATTGGGTAGCGACAGGACCGTCGTTACCGTCAAATTGGTTCCCGCGTTGGCCGTTGCAAATTGCGCCATCGTTTGATTGACGCGAGCAGACTCCCCAGCGACGAAGCCGGATAAGTTGAAATTCTCAGGCGCAACGACCGCAGCGGTGGTACCATTGACGACACGCATGACGGTACCGACAAGCGATACTGTGATCGCTTTTGGATCAATGCGGCCAATAGCCGCGGTAGCACTGTTATTAATCGTGTAGTTGCTTGCATCGGCCCCTGAGAGGGTGAAGCCATTGACGGTTACTGACTTCGCTGTACCGACATTTCGATTGTCATAGGTGCCAGTAACCGGGTTGTTGAGAACGACCTGGTCAGAAGTGACCACGTTATTGACTGGGCCGCTGACGATACCACTGACGACATAGTTGCTCGCCGCCAACGTTGCAGTCGTGAGCCCATCATAGGTTTTGGTGACGCTGCCAACCAACGTAACCGTCAATGCCTTCGGCGTGACAGTCAGCACACCATTCACAAAACTAAACCTGTAGCCCAGCACCCCAGCCAGCGAACCGAGGCCGACGGTTGTGCTATAGGTGCCAACGCGCGCGCGCATCGCATCGCCAAGCGACGTGAAGCTAGGCGTGCCGACCAGCACATCTTGCGTAAACACATCGCCGAATAGCGCTGCATCGATCAAACCAGTGACGGTGAACCGCCTGGTCGAGCGCGCATCAAGCGTATCGCCATACACCTTGGTCGCATCTACCGCCCGGACAGTGACCGTTGGGCTGATCGCGAACAGGTAACGGTTACCGGCAAGCGCCACTGACCCGGGCGGCGTGCGCTCCAGATCGAAGCCATAAGCTGCTTGATTGCCGCTGACCAAGCTACCGAAGCTATTCGTTTGCGGTGCCTGCGAATAAATCAGCCAGCGCGCGCCATTGCTGGTCGTAATCGCGCCCGCGCCTGCCTGGTTGATGAAATCGGTGCCCGCTGCGAGCACCAGTTCAGCTGAGGCTGCAATGTTTCCACCGCTAGAAATGGTAACCGCGCCCGCCGATTTGATCTGAGATGCGCCACCCACCGATACGGCGCCCGCTACTGTCAGGCTCGCGCCCGCGGCCACTGCACTCACCGACAGTGCACCGCTCGTCGTTATGGCACCCAGGGTGCTGGACGCTCGGGCGTTCGTCAAGGTCAATGTCGCGACGTTAGCGGTCATGGCACCGACGCTGTTGCCGGCATTGGTCAGCGTGTAGCTTGCGCTCGCACCCTGCAGGTTGGCGCTTTCTGCGATCAGCGCGCCCGTCTGCGTGACCGCGCCATTTGTATTGAACGACAACGCACCGCTCGTCGCGACCGCACCGAAATTCGTCGCACCCGCCGTGTTCACCAAATTGATTGAGCCGGTGTTCGCGGCAAGCGTTGCAAAGCTGTTCCCGAAATTGGTCAGCGTATACACGCCGCCATTGCCGTTCAGTGTCAGCGCTGTCGCTGTAAACGCCGCAGTCTGCGACAGCGCCCCCG
>CAZYOU010000001.1:47683-72697 GCA_964649315.1 uncultured Stakelama sp.
GCCCCGCCGCTGCCATTCAGTGTCAGCGCTGTCGCTGTAAACGCCGCAGTCTGCGATAGCGCCCCCGTCGTCGATAGCGTCAGCGCCCCGCTCGTTGTTACCGCGCCTAAAGTGCTCGACGACCGATTGTTGGTCAGGTCCAGCGTCCCAACATTCGCGGTCACGCTGCCGATGCTGTTGCCGGCATTGGTCAGCATGTAGCTCACGCCCGCGCCCTGCAGATTGGCGCTTTCGGCCACCAGCGCGCCCGTCTGCGTGACCGCGCCGCCGGTGTTGAACGCGAACGCGCCGCTCGTCGTCACCGCACCAAGGCTCGTCGCACCGGCGCTGTTGACCAGATTGATCGTGCCGGTGTTCGCCGCAAGCGTCGCGAAATTGTTGCCCGTGTTGGTCAGCGTGTATGTGCCGCCGCTGCCATTCAGGGTGAGCGCGGTCGCTGTAAACGCTGCAGTCTGGGTCCCGGCGCCCGTCGTGGTGAGCGACAACGCATTGCCATTCGTGTTCAAACCAGCATTCAGCGCGATGCCGCCCGTGCCCGACGTCAGCGACGTCGCGCCGGTCGTGGTGACAGCGCTACCAATCGTGATGCCGGTGCCGGTGAGCGATGTTACCTTTGATGCTATCGTTCCGGCCGAACTTGATGTGACCGTCCCCATGGAGGTGACCGTCAACGCATTGTCGTTGGCGTTCACACCGGCATTCAGCGCGATACCGCCCGTGCCCGCTGTTAGCGATGTCGCGCCGGTCGTGGTGACAGCACCACCAATCGTGATGCCGGTGCCGGTGAGCAATGTTACCTTTGACGCGATCGTTCCGGCCGAACTCGACATCACGGCGCCCATCGACGTCAGCGTCAGATCGCCGCCCCGCGTGTTTATTGCACCGTCAAGCGAGGCACCGCCCGAACCGGAAACGATCGACACATCGAAGGGATTAGTCGAGCTCGCCCCGATCGATCCCGTCCCCGAACTGATGACAACGGCGCCGGCATTCGCCGTGAACGCCAGCGACGTTGTGCTACTGCCGGAGCGATTGATTGCCGCGTTGACCACGACGTTACCGCCGGTCGATTCGAGTAACGAAGAACCATCGCCAAAGCTTACCGCGCCACCAACCGTTATCGCGCCGCCGCTCGTCACCCTCAGCGCACCCGTCGTCGTCACCGGACCGACATTCGTCGCTAGCATATTGGCCAGCGTGATCGCGCCCGTGTTGCCGGTCAGCGTGCTGATGCTGTTGCTGTTATTGTTGAGCGTGTACGTTGCACCACTGCCAAGCAGATTGACCGTCGTCGCACTCAACGCTCCAGGCTGCGTCACCACACCACCCGTGGTGAACGTGAACGCCCCAGTCGTCGTCACTGCTCCCAAACTGGTCGCCGTGGCTGCATTCTTCAGGTTGATGCTGCTCGCTTTGTTGGTCCCGCCACCCGTCGTGAGCGAGCCGAACATGTTATCCAGCGCCCCAAGCGTGAACGTGCCACCGCCGTTGAGCGTCAATGCGCCTGCCGTGAACGTTGCCGTCTGGCTGGCCGTGCCCGTCGTCGTGAGCGTGAGCGCGCCGCCCTGCGCGATGGCACCGCCGCCCAACGTGTTGATCGGGCCGAGAAGCGAGATGCCGCCCAAGCCACTTGTGATTGCGACGTCAAATGCCTTGGTCGATGTTGATCCGATCGACCCCCCGGTGCCGATCGTCACGCCCTTGTCAGCCGCACTCGCCGTCAACGCTAGTGACCCAGCCGCGCTGCCTGTTCGGTTGATCGCTGCGTTCACCGTGACGTTGCCGCCGGTCGATTCCAGCTTTGACATGCCGTCGCCAATGCTCACCGCGGCGCCAACGGTCAGCGCCCCGACGCTCGTTACCTTCAGCGCACCCGTTGTTGTTACCGGGCCAACACTCAGTGCCGTCATGACGGCCAGGTTGATGCTGCCGGTGTTACCGGTCAGCGTGCTCATGCTGTTGCCACTGTTATCCAGCGTGTATGCGCCGCCGCTGCCCAGCAGATTGACTGTCGTCGCACTCAGCGCGCCCGGCTGCGTCACTACGCCGCTCGTGGTGAACGTGAACGCACCGGTCGTCGCAACCCTTTCAAAGCTTGTCGTCGCAGCTATGTTCTTCAGATCAATGCTGGCCGCACTGCCCATGGCGCCCGTCGTCAGCGAGCCGAACATGTTATCCAGCATACCCAGCGTGAACGTGCCGCCGCCGTTCAGCGTCAACGCGCCTGCCGTGAACGCCGCCGTCTGGCTGGCCGTACCCGTCGTCGTCAGCGTCAGCGCGCCACCCTGCGCGAGGGTCCCGCCGCCTAGCGTATTGATCGGGCCACCGAGCGTGATGCCGCCTGAGCCACTTGTGATTGCGACGTCAAACGCCTTGGTAGAGGTCGATCCGATCGCCCCCCCGGTACCGATCATCACACCCTTGTCGGCCGCACTCGCCGTCAGCGCGAGTGAGGCAGCGGCGGTGCCCGTCCGGTTGATCGCTGCGTTCACCACCACGTTGCCGCCGGTCGATGTCAGCGAGGACATGCCGTTGCCAATGCTCACTACGTCACCAACCGTCAACGTGCCAACACTCGTGACCTTCAGTGCACCCGTCGTCGTTACGGACAGGACGCTCGTCGCCATACCAATGTTCTTGAGATCAATGCTGGCAGCGTTATTGGTCCCACTGCCCGTCGTGAGCGAACTGAAATTGTTATCCTGCGTCGCCAGCAGATAGGTACCACCGCCGTTCAGTGTCAGCGCGCCCGCCTCGAGCGCCGCACTCTGTGTCACTTCGCCGGCGGTAGTGAACGCGAACGCCCCGATGGTCTTGATCGCGCCGAAGCTAGTCGCCGTGGCTACGTTTTTCAGGTTGATGCTGGAAGCGTTATTGGTCCCGCCGCCCGTCGTCAGCGACGCAAACATATTATCCAGCGTGCCCAGCGTGAACGTGCCGCCGCCGTTCACCGTCAGCGCGCCCGCCGTGAACGCCGCCGTCTGGCTCGCCATACCCGCCGTCATCAGCGTCAGTGCACCGCCCCGCGTGTTGACCGCGCCGCCGAGCGTGATACCGCCCGAACCGCTTGTCATCGACACATCGAACGCGTTGGACATCGTCGAGCCGATCGATCCCCCCGAGCCGATCGTCACACCCTTGTCCGCCGTGTTCGCCGTCAGTGCCAGCGACGCCGCCGCGCTGCCCGTCCGGTTCATCGCTGCGTTCACCGTGACGTTGCCGCCGGTCGATTCCAGCGACGATACGCCCCCGAACTTCACCTCACCGTCAACGGTCAACCCGCCGACGCTTGTCACCTTCAGCGCGTCCGTGGTCGTTACAGACAGAATACTCGTCGCCGCGCCCACATTCTTCAAGTTAATGCTGGTCGCCTGATTGGTGCCACCGCCCGTCGTTACCGAACTGAACTTGTTGTCCTGCGTTGCCAACAGATAGGTGCCACCGCCGTTCAGCGTCAGCGCTCCCACCTCGAACGCCGCACTCTGCGTCACCATCCCGCCCGTGGTGAACGTGAACGCCCCCGTCGTGGCGATCCTGCCAAAGCTCGTCGCCGTGCCTGCATTCTTTAGATTGATGCTGGCCGCGCTGCCCGGGCTCATTCCCGTCGTCAGCGACGTGAACATGTTATCCTGCGTTTCGAGCGTAAACGTGCCACCGCCGTTGAGCGTCAGCGCGCCTGCCGTAAAAGCCGCCGTCTGGCTGGCCGTGCCCGAGGTCGTCAGCGTCAGCGCACCGCCCCGCGTATTGACCGCACCGCCGAGCGTGATGCCGCCCGAACCGCTTGTCATCGACACATCGAACGCGTTGGACATCGTCGAGCCGATCGATCCCCCCGAGCCGATCGTCACACCCTTGTCCGCCGCACTCGCCGTCAGTGCCAGCGACGCCGCCGCGCTGCCCGTCCGGTTTATCGCTGCATTCACCGTGACGTTGCCGCCGGTCGATGTCAGTGACGATACGCCGCCGAAGTTCACCGCGCCGCCAACCGTCAGCGTGCCGCCGCTCGCAACCGTCAGCGCACCCGTCGTGGTCACCAGCCCAACACTTGTCGCCAGCGTGTTAACCAGGTTGATGCTGCCGGTATCGCCCGTCACCGACGTAAAGCTGTTACCCGTATTGGCCAGCGTATACGCGCCATTTGTCCCGTTCAGCGTCAGCGTGGTCGCCGACAGCGCGGTCGAGGCCAGCTGGCTGATCGCTCCGGTCGTTGACAGCGTCAGCGCGCCGCTTGTCGTGACAGCACCCAGCGTGCTGGTCGTGCGGTTGTTGGTGAGGCTCAGCGTCCCTGTGTTCGCGGTCACGCTGCCAATGTCGTTGCCATTGGTCAGCGTATAGCTGGCACCACCACGAAGGTCGGCCGATGCCGCGTTCAGCACGCCCGTCTGCGTAACCACCCCGGTCGCGCCGGTGTTGAACGCGAACGCGCCGCTCGTCGTCACTGCACCAAAACTGGTTGCAGTGGCGCTGTTGAACAGGTCGATCGTGCCGGTGTTGGCCGCCAGCGTGTTGAAGCTGTTGCCCGTATTGGCGAGGCTGTAATTGCCCGCCCCGTTCAGCATCAGCGCGGTCGCTGACAGTGCGGTTGAGGCCAGCTGGCTGATCGCTCCGGTCGTTGACAGCGTCAGCGCGCCGGTCGTCGTCACAGCACCCAGCGTGCTGGTCGTGCGGTTGTTGGTGAGGCTCAGCGTCCCCGTGTTCGCGGTCACGCTGCCGATCATGTTGCCGACGTTGGTGAGCATATAACTCACCCCGGCGCCCAGCAGATTAGCGCTGTCGGCCACCAGCGCGCCCGTCTGCATGACCGACCCATTCGTGGCGGTATTGAACGCGAACATCCCGCTCGTCGTCACCGCACCAAAGCTCGTCGTACCTGCGCTGTTGAACAGGTTGATGCTGCCGGTGTTCGCCGCCAGCGTGGCAAAGCTGTTACCGCTATTGGTCAGGGTATACGCGCCGTTCGACCCGTTCAGCGTCAGCAGCCCCGCGGTAAACCTCGCAGTCGCTGCAGCATCCTGCGTCACCGCGCCGGTCGAGCTCAACGTCAGCGTGTTGGTGCCCGCGTTGACCGCTGCATTGAGCATCATCCCGCCGCTGCCCGCCGTCAGCGCGGTCGCGCCGCCCGTCATCACTGCGCCCGCAACGGTGAGGCTCGACGTCGCACCAGTGGTGTTGACGGTAAGCGCACCCGATGTCGTAACCGTGCCGCCAGTCGACGTCCCGAGCTGCGTCGTCGCACCGGCGTTCACAAGATTGATCGTGCCAGTGTTGCCGGTCAGCGTGCTGATGCTGTTGGCCGCGTTATCCAGCGTGTATGTCGCGCCGCTACCCAGCAGATTGACCGTCGTCGCACTCAGCGCCCCAGGCTGCGTCACCGTCCCGAAGGTGGTGAACGTGAACGCCCCTGTCGTCGCGATCCTGCCGAAGCTCGTCGTCGCAGCGATGTTCTTCAGATCGATGGTGGCCGCGCTACCCGTACCGCCCGTCGTCAGCGAGCTGAAGCTGTTATCCAGCGTGCCCAGCGTGAACGTGCCGCCGCCGTTCACCGTCAGCGCGCCCGCCGTGAACGCCGCCGTCTGACTTGCGGTGCCCCCAGTCGTCAGCGTCAGTGCACCGCCCCGCGTGTTGACCGCACCGCCGAGCGTGATACCGCCCGATGCGCCCGAACCACCCGTGATCGACACGCCGAACGCGTCCGACATCGTCGCACCGATCGAGCCGGTAAATCCCGCCATCGAGTTGATCGACACCGACTTGTCTGCTGCACTGGCGAGTGCCAATGATGCGGTCTGCGTACCCGTCCGGTTGATCGCGGCATTCACCGACACATTGCCGCTGGTCGATTCCAGCTTCGATTCGCCGGTGCCGAAGTTCACCACGTCGACAACCGTCAACGCGCCCCCGCTCGTCACCTTCAGCGCGCCCGTCGTCGTCACCGGACCCACACTCGTCGCCAGCGTGTTGATCAGATTAACGCTGCCGGTACTGCCCGTTACCGAGGTGAACGCATTGCCAGCGTTGGTCAGGGTATACGCGCCGTTCGTCCCGTTCAGCGTCAGCAGCCCCGCGGTAAACTTCGCGGTCGCTGCCGCATCCTGCGTCACCGCGCCGGTCGAGCTCAACGCCAGCGTGTTCGCACCCGCGTTGACCGCTGCATTGAGCATCATCCCACCGCCGCCCGCCGTCAGCGTCGTCGCGCCGCCCGTCGTCACTGCGCCCGCAACGGTGAGGCTCGATGTCGCACCAGTGGTGTTGACGGTAAGCGCACCCGATGTCGTAACCGTGCCGCCAGTCGACGTCCCGAGCTGCGTCGTCGCACCGGCGTTCACAAGATTGATCGTGCCAGTGTTGCCGGTCAGCGTGCTGATGCTGTTGGCCGCGTTATCCAGCGTGTATGTCGCGCCGCTACCCAGCAGATTGACCGTCGTCGCACTCAGCGCCCCAGGCTGCGTCACCGTCCCGAAGGTGGTGAACGTGAACGCCCCTGTCGTCGCGATCCTGCCGAAGCTCGTCGTCGCAGCGATGTTCTTCAGATCGATGGTGGCCGCGCTACCCGTACCGCCCGTCGTCAGCGAGCTGAAGCTGTTATCCAGCGTGCCCAGCGTGAACGTGCCGCCGCCGTTCACCGTCAGCGCGCCCGCCGTGAACGCCGCCGTCTGACTTGCGGTGCCCCCAGTCGTCAGCGTCAGCGCGTTTGTGCCGGCATTCAACACCGCGTTCAGCGCGATATTGCCCGCGCCCGCATTCAACGTCGTCGCGTCCGTCGTCGTCACCCCCGCGCCAAGCGTGATGCCGTTGCCGGTAATCGATGTGACGCGACTAAACAGCGTGCCGCCCGATGTCGACGTCACCGCACCGCCCGTGTTGAGCGTTAGATCCCCTCCCCGCGTGTTGACGGTGCCGCCAACCGAGATCCCGCCGGTACCCGCCATCACCGATACGCCCAACGGGTTGGTCGACGTCGCGCCGATCGAGCCCGTCGTCGCGTTGATCGTCACACCCTTGTTTGCCGTGTTCGCCGTCAGCGCAAGCGACGCAGTCGCGCTGCCCGTCCGGTTGATCGCTGCGTTCACCACGACATTACCGCCGGTCGATTCCAGCAATGACATACCGTCGCCAATGCTCACCGCGCCGCCAACCGTCAGATCGCCGCCGCTCGTCACCTTCAGCGCGCCCGTCGTCGTTACCGGCCCAACACTCGTCGTCGCAGTATTGGCCAGGGTGATCGTGCCGGTACCCGTCGTGCTGGCCAGCGTGCCGATCATGTTGCCGCTATTGGCCAGCGTGTAGTTGCCGCCCGTACCGTTCAGCGTCAGCGCGGTCGCTGACAGTGCGGTTGAGGCCAGCTGGCTGATCGCTCCGGTCGTTGACAGCGTCAGCGCGCCGGTCGTCGTCACAGCACCCAGCGTGCTGGTCGTGCGGTTGTTGGTGAGGCTCAGCGTCCCCGTGTTCGCGGTCACGCTGCCGATCATGTTGCCGACGTTGGTGAGCATATAACTCACCCCGGCGCCCAGCAGATTAGCGCTGTCGGCCACCAGCGCGCCCGTCTGCATGACCGACCCATTCGTGGCGGTATTGAACGCGAACATCCCGCTCGTCGTCACCGCACCAAAGCTCGTCGTACCTGCGCTGTTGAACAGGTTGATGCTGCCGGTGTTCGCCGCCAGCGTGGCAAAGCTGTTGCCCGGATTGGTCAGGGTATACGCGCCGTTCGTCCCGTTCAGCGTCAGCAGCCCCGCGGTAAACCTCGCAGTCGCTGCCGCATCCTGCGTCACCGCACCGGTCGAGCTCAACGTCAGCGTGCTGGTGCCCGCGTTGACCGCTGCATTGAGCATCATCCCAGCGTTGCCCGCTGTCAGTGAGGTCGCGCCGCCCGTCATCACTGCGCCCGCAACGGTGAGGCTCGACGTCGCACCAGTGGTGTTGACGGTAAGCGCACCCGATGTCGTAACCGTGCCGCCAGTCGACGTCCCGAGCTGCGTCGTCGCACCGGCGTTCACAAGATTGATCGTGCCAGTGTTGCCGGTCAGCGTGCTGATGCTGTTGGCCGCGTTATCCAGCGTGTATGTCGCGCCGCTACCCAGCAGATTGACCGTCGTCGCACTCAGCGCCCCAGGCTGCGTCACCGTCCCGAAGGTGGTGAACGTGAACGCCCCTGTCGTCGCGATCCTGCCGAAGCTCGTCGTCGCAGCGATGTTCTTCAGATCGATGGTGGCCGCGCTACCCGTACCGCCCGTCGTCAGCGAGCTGAAGCTGTTATCCAGCGTGCCCAGCGTGAACGTGCCGCCGCCGTTCACCGTCAGCGCGCCCGCCGTGAACGCCGCCGTCTGGCTCGCCATACCCGCCGTCGTCAGCGTCAGTGCACCGCCCCGCGTGTTGACCGCGCCGCCAAGCGTGATACCGCCCGATGCGCCCGAACCACCCGTGATCGACACGCCGAACGCGTCCGACATCGTCGACCCGATCGAGCCGCCTGCGCCGATCGTCACCCCCTTGTCGGCCGTGTTCGCCGTCAGCGCCAACGATGCAGCCGTGCTGCCCGTGCGGTTGATCGCCGCGCTCACCAACACATTGCCGCCAGTCGATTGCAGCAACGACATGCCGTTGCCAATGCTGACCGAACCGCCAACCGTCAGATCGCCGCTGCTCGTCACCTTCAACGCACCGGTCGTTGTCACCGGCCCTACACTCGTCGACAGCGTGTCGACCAGTGTGATCGTGCCGGTGTTACCGGTCAGCGTGCTGATGCTGTTGCCTGCATTGTCCAGCGTGTACGTGCCGCCGCTGCCCAGCAGATTGACCGTCGTCGCACTAAGCGTCCCCGGCTGCGTCACCGTGCCACTCGTCGTGAACGTGAACGCGCCCGTCGTTACGATCCGCTCGAAGCTCGTCGCCGTGCCTGCGTTGCTCAGATCAATGCTAGTCGCACTCCCCGCGACACCCGTCGTCAGCGAGCCGAACATGTTCGCCAGCGTTCCCAGCGCGAACGTGCCGCCGCCGTTCACCGTCAGCGCGCCCGCCGTGAACGCCGCCGTCTGGCTCGCCGTACCCGCTGTCGTCAGCGTCAGCGCACCGCCCCGCGTGTTGACCGTGCCGCCCAGCGCGATACCGCCCACCGCGCTCGAACTACCCTTGATCGAGACGTCGAACGCGTTAGACACCATCGATCCGATCGAACCGGACGTCGCGTTGATCGAGACCGACTTGTCAGCTGCACTCGCCGTCAGCGCCAGTGAAGAAGCAGTGTTACCCGTGAAATTAATGGCGCTGTTCACCGCCACATTGCCGGTGGTCGATACAAGCGACGACGCGCCATTGCCAAAGCTCACGGCACCGCCAACCGTCAGATCGCCGACGTTGGAGACGTTCAGCGCCGTCGCCGTTGTCACCGGACCAACGTTCAGCGTCGCGGTGCTGGCGTTCAACAGATTGATCGAGCCAGTGCCCATCGTGCTGGTCAGCGTGCCGATCATGTTGCCGCTATTGGCCAGCGTGTAGTTGCCGCCCGCTCCGTTGAGTGTCAGCGTGGTCGCTGACAGTGCGGTCGAGGCCAGCTGGCTGATCGCCCCCGTCGTCGACAATGTCAGCGCGCCGGTCGTCGTCACAGCCCCCAGCGTGCTCATCGCCCGGTTGTTGGTGAGGCTCAGCGTCCCTGTATTCGCGGTTACGCTGCCGATGCTGTTGCTGCTGTTCAGCGTATAGCTGGCACCACCCCGCAGGTCAGCCGATGCCGCGCTCAACACGCCCGTTTGCGTCACCACGCCGGCAGCGCCGGTGTTGAACGCGAACATCCCGCTCGTCGTGACTGCACCAAAGCTGGTCGTACCTGCGCTGTTGAACAGGTCGATCGTACCGGTGTTCGCATCAAGCGTGTTGAAGCTGTTGCCCGTGTTGGCGAGGCTGTAGTTGCCCGCCCCGTTCAGTGTCAGCGTGGTCGCTGACAGTGCAGTCGAGGCCAGCTGGCTGATCACTCCGGTCGTTGACAGCGTCAGCGCGCCGGTCGTCGTCACAGCACCCAGCGTGCTGGTCGTGCGGTTGTTGGTGAGGCTCAGCGTCCCCGTGTTCGCGGTCACGCTGCCAATGTCGTTGCCTGCATTGTCCAGCGTATACGTGCCAACGCCGCCCAGCAGATTGACCGTCGTCGCACTTAAAGTCCCCGGCTGCGTCACCGTGCCACCGGTCGTGAACGTGAACGCACCGGTCGTCGCGACCCTGTCGAAGCTCGTCGTCACAGCTATGTTTTTCAGATCGATGCTGGCCGCATTGCCCGTGCCGCCCGTCGTCAGCGACGTAAACTTGTTATCCAGCGTCCCCAGCGTGAACGTGCCACCGCCGTTGAGCGTCAACGCGCCTGCCGTGAACGCCGCCGTCTGGATCGCCGTACCCGCTGTCGTCAGCGTCAGCGCACCGCCCCGCGTGTTGACCGCACCGCCCAGCGCGATACCGCCCGAGCCGCCCATGATCGCCACGCCGAACGCGTCCGACATCGTCGACCCGATCGAGCCGGTAAATCCCGCCATCGAGTTGATCGACACCGACTTGTCTGCTGCGCTGGCGAGTGCCAATGATGCGGTCTGCGTACCAGTCCGGTTGATCGCGGCATTCACCAACACATTACCGCCGGTCGATTCGAGCTTCGACATGCCGTCGCCGACGCTGACACCATCGACAACTGCCAGATCGCCGACGTTGGAAACGTTCAGCGTCGTCGCGGTTGTCACCGGACCAACGTTCAGCGACACGGTGCTGGCGTTCAACAGGTTGATCGTGCCCGTATTGCCCGTCAGCGTGCCGATCATGTTGCCATTGCCGGTCAACATATAGAAACCGCCGGCCCCAAGCAGATTGGCAGTGGTCGCGACCAGCGGGCCGGTCTGGGTGACCATGCCGTTTGTGCGGAACATGAACGCACCGGTCGAGATCGCGCCGAAGCTCGTTGCGTTGGCATCGTTGTGCACCGAAGCCGAGGTTGCCGTGGCCGTCAGCGAGGCAAAGGTGTTACTGGTAGCCAGGAGGGTAAAGCTGCCGTTGCCCAGCAAACTAAGCGCATTCGCATTAAAAGATTGCGTCTGCGTAACTGTGCCCGGCGTATTAATTGTAAAGTTACCGCCGAACGTGTTGACGTTTTCTGCCAACGTCACGCCCCCACCGGACGTGCCCGCAGCGTTAAGAATGACGTTCAGAGCGTTATTGGTGGACCCTCTAATGTTCTTGTTGACCGTAATCGCGTTGGCCGCATTGAGCGTCAGCGTCCTAGTGCCGCCACCGGAATTTTCGATTATGGCATCGACGGTGATGTTGCCGTCCTGATTGCCAGCTACGCCCGTCGAGATCGAAACGTTGGTCGTATTGAGAAGGTTATTGATAACGCTGACAGCAATCGTCGAATCATTGTCGATCGCCGTGAAATCGCCACCGGCTAAGGCGTACGAGTTAACGTTCCCATCAGCGCCGATCGTAATATTATAAGGATCGAACAGCCACATCCCGGCCAGCCCACGGGATGCGCCTGCCGACCCCCGAACACCATCGACATTCAAATACCGACCCGACGTCTCAATCCGCCCGCCGTTGCCGCCGAACAACCCACCGCTCGCAAAAATGGTACCGTTCGCAAAGGTTTGTGACCGGACGTTATTGACGTCAGACCACAGCACCACCGTGCCGCCATCGCCATTGCCCGTCGCGCTCGCGTCAAGAATCGCGCTGGAGGCAAGCGTTGCGCGAACCGAGCTTGGCCGCCCATTGATCAGGGCACCCTGCCAACCGCCACCGACATAGATCTGGCCGCCGCCTGCATCGCCCGTTGCCAGCACCTTTGCACCGGAATCGACGATGACATTTTCGCCGGCGACCTGGACGAATCCGCCGGTTTCCCCCGCACCGGTGCCGCTGGCGTTGACGACGCCCGTTACGACCACTGTGCCGAAACTGCCGCCATCAAGGACGATCTGGCCGTTCTGCATCGACACGCTGGTCGCGTCGATCACACCACCCGTGTTGATCACGCCGCCGACCACGTCGGCCGCTGCGCGTGCGGTGAGCAGCACGCGTCCCCCTGCAGCAGCAACAGTGCCATCATTCTTGACAAGCGGTCCGTCCGTCGCGGCGACCTCGAGTGGTTCGGTGACCGAGAAGGAGAGCAGCTTGTCCCCGGCCAAATCGAGCACAAAACCCTTGCCCGCACCAAGCACGACTTCACCGAGGCGGGCCTGCACCAGCCCGCTATTGCTCACCCTGTTGCCTGCCAGAACGGCATAGCCGCCGGTTGCCGAGACAATCTCGCCGAGGTTGACCACAGCGCCCTTGGCGTTTTTGCCGTCGAAAGCGTAGTTGCCCGCAACGAAATCGTCATCGCTCAGCGCGTGGTTGGTGCCGAGGAACCCTGCCGTCGACACCCGGCCTCCGCTGCCGATCAACACCCCATTGGGGTTGAGCAGCCACACCTGGCCATTGGCCACCAGCGACCCGTCGATCCGTGTCGAATCCGGTCCGGTGATGCGATTAAGCGCGATCGAGTCTGCACTAAGTTGAGAGAATGTAACCCTCGTATCCGCGTTGATCGAAAAGGCGCGCCAATCGATGACGGCCTTGTTCGATTGTTGCGTGATTTGGACGGTATTCGTCCCGGTACCGGAAATTGTCGCGACGCCGACTCGAACGCTGGGGTCGGCTATCGACTGGGCGGCGGCAGGATAGGCGAGCAGAAATGCTAGAGAAAAGCTTGCGCAACGGCGAAAGCTCGCACTCAACAAGGCCGGTCGAACTGGCAAATGGTTGAATGATTTCATTACATTACCGCCCCAAGCACCCGACTGGACCGAGCACACGTCAACTGCGAACCAGTGCCGTACACCGCCAGAATTGCACCTCCGCCCCAGGCAGGATCGTTACGCCGGTTCAATTGCACCAACAAGAGCGCGCGACACGCTTGGGCAACACCGTCTCTAAACAAGACGCCCGAGCGAATGTTAACGGTTCGAAATCTTTGCAACGGCCAACCCACGCTAAGCTTTGTTCCGCCTCACCGTCGATCGTCAACCGTGGCGATACCGACATCGGGGCACAGGATTGCCCCGAAGCATCGCAACTTCGGCACGGCATCGGTTTTGCCGGGTTACACCACCCCGAACGCCAGCATGGCATCGGCGACCTTTTTGAAGCCGGCGATGTTCGCTCCCTTGACGTAATCGATATAGCCATCCTTGCCGCTACCGCGTTCGACACACCGCTCGTGGATTCCTTCCATGATGTCGAATAATTGCTGCTGCAACTCGGTCACTTTCCAGGCTATGCGGCCGCTGTTCTGGCTCATCTCCAGGCCAGACACGGCGACGCCGCCCGCATTGGCCGCCTTGCCGGGTGCGAACATGATTCGGGCATCCTTGAACACGTGCACGCCCTCCAGCGTCGTCGGCATATTGGCCCCTTCCGCAACCGCGATACACCCATTGGCGACCAGCATACGGGCGTCGTCGCCCAGCAGTTCGTTCTGCGTCGCGCAGGGTAGCGCCACGTCGCAGGCCACGCCCCAGGGCGTCTTGCCCGCATGGAAGCTCGCGCCGGGATATTCCTTCACATAGTCCGAAATGCGACCACGCCGTTTGGTCTTGTGCACCTTCACCCAATCGATCCGTTCCTGGCTGATGCCTTCGGGATCGTGGATGAACCCCTCGCTGTCCGACAGCGTCAGCACCTTGCCACCAAGCTGGGTGATCTTTTCGGCGGCATGGGTCGCGACATTGCCAGAGCCGGAGATGACCGCGGTCTTGCCTTCAAGACCAAGGCCCTTGGTCTTCAGCATCGATTGCAGGAAATAGACCGCGCCGTAACCGGTCGCCTCGGTCCGAATCAGCGAGCCGCCGAATTCCAGCCCCTTGCCGGTCAGCACACCCGTGAACTGATTGGTGATCCGCTTGTACTGGCCGAACATATAGCCAATTTCACGCGCACCCACGCCGATATCGCCGGCAGGCACATCGACATCGGCACCGACATGACGGTAAAGCTCGGTCATGAAGCTCTGGCAGAAGCGCATGACTTCATGGTCGCTCTTGCCCTTCGGATTGAAGTTCGCGCCGCCCTTGCCGCCGCCCATTGGCAGGCCTGTCAGGGCATTCTTGAAGGTCTGCTCGAACGCGAGAAACTTCAGGACACTTTCCGTGACCGACGGATGGAAACGAATGCCGCCCTTATACGGCCCGATCGAATTGTTGTTTTGAACGCGCCAGCCCCGCTGCACCCGGATATTGTTGTTGTCATCTTCCCAGCATACGCGGAAAGAGATGATACGATCGGGTTCAGCAATACGTCGCAGAATTTGATAATGGTGGTATTCAACCTTGTCTTCAATAAACTCGTAGATGTCTTGAGCTACCTCCTGCACAGCCTGAATAAATTCAGGTTGCCCGACATTACGCTTCTTCACACCTTCCATGAAGACAGACAGATCGACATGATCACTGATGGCCATTTTCTCTCTCCCACGTTGAATAGGGCGGCATTATTCCGTCCCCGGGGATGGCGTTGAACCACAGTCTATTGTCATCCCACGCCCCTGTATTTCAGAAGAATATAAACCTTGGCTAGCACAACTTTCGTTACGGAAACGTACTGCTGTGAAAAGTCCGTCAGAAGCGATTAGAATAACAACCAATATTTTAATGCAGCACCGCCACTGCGATCCTGGCCCGTCAAATCGGGGTGCAGGACGCTGATTTTTGTGGCAACGGGGCTCCGGTTGGCGGATCGTAAAGCACGGGAACATACCGGCGACGCCAAATGCTTGGGGGAACAGCAATGAAAGCGTCCGACCTTTTCATCAAATGCCTGGAAGAAGAGGGCGTTGAGTATGTTTTCGGGGTGCCTGGCGAAGAGAATCTCGATTTCCTTGACAGTCTGTCGCGTTCGCCATCGATCAAGCTGATCCTGACCCGGCACGAACAAGGTGCGGGCTTCATGGCTGCCACTTATGGGCGCCACACGGGCAAGACCGGCGTCTGCCTTGCAACGCTCGGCCCGGGCGCAACCAACCTCGTGACGGCCGCGGCCTACGCCAATCTGGGCGGGATGCCGATCCTGATGGTGACCGGGCAAAAGCCGATCAAATCGAGCAAGCAGGGCCGCTTTCAGATCCTCGACGTGGTCGACATGATGCGGCCGATTACGAAATACACGCACCAGCTTGCGTCGTCAGACAATATCCCGAGCCGCGTCCGCGAAGCCTTCCGCCTTGCGGAGGAGGAAAAGCCCGGCGCGACCCATATCGAATTCCCTGAAGATATCGCTGACGAGAAAACCGACAGCGTACCCCTGAAGAGCAGCCTGGTCCGCCGCCCCACCGCCGATCCCAAATCGGTGCGCGCCGCGGTTGCCCGGATCGAGGCCGCGAAATCGCCGGTGCTAGTGCTGGGCGCGGGCGCGAACCGCAAAATGACCAGCCGGATGCTACTGCAGTTCATCGAGAAAACCGGCATCCCCTTCGTCACGACCCAGCTTGGCAAGGGCGTGATCGACGAGACTCACCCGAAGTTTCTCGGCTGTGCCGCGCTGTCGTCGGGCGATTTCGTCCATCGGTCGATCGAGCATAGCGACCTGATCATCAATGTCGGCCATGACGTAATCGAAAAGCCGCCCTTCTTCATGAAGCAGGGCGGGACCGAGGTGATTCATGTCAGCACCAACACAGCTTCGGTCGATCCGGTCTATTTCCCGTCGATCGAGGTGATCGGCGATATCGCCAATGCGATCTGGCAGATGAAGGAAGACATTATGCCGCAGGGCGCATGGAATTTCGATTTCATGGCCAAGGCGCGTGCCGCGGAAGTGGCGCACACCGCCTCGCTCGACAGCGATGCCCGCTTCCCGATTTTCCCGCCCTATCTGGTCCGCAAGATCCGCGAAGCGATGCCGCCCAGCGGGATCATCTGCCTCGATAACGGCGTCTACAAAATCTGGTTCGCGCGCAACTATGCGGCGCGTCAGGCGAATACGGTGCTGCTCGACAATGCCCTGGCGACGATGGGCGCGGGACTCCCCTCGGCGATGGCGTCGGCGATGGTCTATCCCGATCGCAAGGTGATGGCGGTGTGCGGCGATGGCGGGTTCATGATGAACAGCCAGGAAATGGAAACCGCCGTCCGGCTGAAGCTAAACATCACGGTGCTGATCCTGAATGATAACAGCTACGGCATGATCCGCTGGAAGCAGGCCAATATGGGCTTTGAGGATTTCGGCCTGACCTATGGCAACCCCGATTTCGTCAAATATGCCGAAAGCTATGGCGCAATCGGCCACCGGGTGGAAAACGCAGAAGGGTTGCCGGCCTTGCTGGCACACTGCCTCGACACCCCCGGCGTTCACCTGATCGATTGCCCGGTCGATTATTCGGAGAACGACCAGATCCTCAACAAGGACATCAAGCAGCTTAGCGCCGCCGTTTGATCCCGACCAGCAACCCCGTCCGGATTCGGGCGGGGCGGAGGCATTTCCGATGACCAAGCTCAACGCCGTCTACCCGCTGTACCTCAACAACAAGGCGGCCCAGCCAAACACCGATCTGGCGGTAACCGACAAGTTCACCGGCGAGATCGCATTTCGCGTAGCCCAGGCCGATGCGGCGACGATTAACGAAGGGATTGCAGGAGCAGTGCGCGCAGCCGAGCCAATGGCGCGGCTGGCAGCCTATGAACGGCAGGCGGTGCTGCAACACTGTGTGGACCGGTTCAAGCAGCGGTTCGACGAACTGGCCTATGCGCTGTGCGTCGAGGCGGGCAAGCCAATCAAGGACGCCGAGGGTGAGGTGACCCGACTGATCGACACCTTCCGAATCGCGGCCGAAGAATCGGTACGGATGACAGGTGAGGTGCAGCCGCTCGACATTTCGCCCCGCGCGCGAGGGTATCAAGGCATGTGGAAGCGCGTGCCGATCGGCCCGTGCAGCTTTATCTCACCCTTCAACTTTCCGCTGAACCTCGCCGCACACAAAATCGCCCCCGCAATCGCGGTGGGGTGCCCGTTCGTGATGAAGCCCGCCAGCCGAACGCCGCTAGGCGCGATCATCATGGGCGAGATCCTCGCCGAAACCGACCTGCCGGAAGGCGCGTTTTCGATTCTGCCCGCGCACCGCGAGGGCGCCGATCTGTTCACTGAAGATGATCGGCTGAAACTGCTGAGCTTCACCGGCTCGCCCGGCGTCGGTTGGGATTTGAAGGCGAAGGCCGGCAAGAAAAAGGTCGTGCTCGAACTCGGCGGCAATGCCGCGGTCATCGTCAATAACGACGCCGATCTCGACGATGCGCTCGAGCGAATCATCTTCGGTGCCTTTTACCAATCAGGCCAAAGCTGCATCGGCGTGCAGCGGATCATCATCCATGCCGATATTTATGACCGATTTCGGGACATGCTGGTCGCGCGCGCCGGTACGCTCATATCCGGCGACCCTAAGGACCGCGCGACCTTTATCGGCCCGATGATTGCCGAAAGCGAGGCGCGGCGGCTCGACGGCTGGGTGCGTGATGCGGTCGATGGGGGCGCGAAACTCTTGTGTGGCGGCAAGCGTGAGGGCGCGATGCTCGAGGCGACTCTGCTCGACAATGTCAGCCGAAATTCCGCATTATACCGTGAAGAAGCTTTCGGCCCGGTTGCGATGCTGAGCAAATTCACCGATTTCAACGCCGCGCTTGATGAGGTGAACGACAGCAAGTTCGGCTTGCAGGCGGGCATCTTTACGCGTGATTTGTTCAAGGCGCTTGCCGCTTGGGATCGACTTGAGGTGGGGGGCGTGGTGATTGGCGATGTGCCGAGCTACCGCGTTGATAACATGCCCTATGGTGGCGTGAAGGACTCTGGGTTGGGGCGTGAAGGCGTGCGGTTTGCGATGGAAGACATGACCGAGATTCGCAATCTCGTGATCCGCCGCCATGCGTGATTCGGTGCGTGACCAGAGCGCTTGCGGCGGCAGAAATTCCCTAAATTGTCGGGTCGACACACAAATTTTTACTATTCGCTCGTCGACATTTCGGGCAACATAGTCACGGGGTCTGCACGCGGATTATCGGGTGCGTCGCTGCGGCAATCGTCGGCAGTAATGGGGGGAAACGGGGGATGAAATCGGTCGGTGGCATCGGCGCCCGTCTTTCGGGCAGGCCGCGAGCAGCGCTGTTCGTGCTGCTTTGCGCCATCTTCACCCTCCTGATCGGCGTTACAGGTTCACGGGCCGGGGCCGTCGACGCAGGCAATGGTCGCTTCGAGGGCGTCGCCAGCTGCGCGGGTTCGACGTGCCATGGCCGCATGGAGGCGGACGGCGCGGTCGTCCGTCAGGACGAACTGATGCGCTGGCAGGAACCATCCAGCCAGGCTGGCGCCCATAGTCGCGCCTATTCGGTGCTGCTGGGCCAGCGCGCGCGCCAGATTACCGCAACGCTCGGCATGGGTGAGCCAACATCGGCCCAAGCATGCCTTGGTTGCCACGCCACGCCCACCAATGGCGCCGTCGGCGCGCGCTTCCTGAACAGTGATGGCGTGGGCTGTGAAGCCTGTCACGGTCCGTCATCGGGCTGGATTTCGACCCATTTTGCAGTTGGCGGCACGCACGCCGACAATGTTTCTCGCGGCCTGATTCCGCTCGAAAACGCAACTGCGCGCGCCAATGTGTGTCTCGACTGCCATTTGGGGAGCAAACGCAGCGGTCAGTTTGTCACGCACCGGATCATGGCGGCCGGCCATCCGCGCATCAGCTTCGAGATCGATCTGTTTTCGACGCTCCAGCAGCATCACAATGAAGATTCCGATTATGCGGCGCGCAAGGGCCGCACCGACAGCGTCCGTTTGTGGGCGGTCGGTCAGGCAATGGCGGTCAACCGCGCTCTAACGCTCTATGCCGATGCATCGCTGGGCACGGATGGAGCATTTCCCGAATTCTATTTCCTCGATTGCCACAGCTGCCATCGTCGCATCTTCGATCAGGAAGATCGGGTGAAAACCTGGGAGGCCAATCCGGGTCGACCGATTCCTGCGGGCATGCCGCCGTTCAACGACGAGAACATGATCCTGCTGTCGGCAGCGGCACGCGTAACCAATCCAGCACTTGCGGCCCGGTTCGACAAGGATGCTCGCGCCTTTCACCAGGCGATGGCGGCATCGCGACCCGCATCGGTAACGGCTGCTGTTCGACTGGCGGCATCGGCGTCGGCGCTTGCGTCGGCAATGTCATCGGCGAGTGGGAGCAGCGACACCGCGTTTGCCATCGTCGATTCGATTGCCGGGCCCGCTTCTGCCCCGCGTTTCACAGATTACGAGGGTTCGGTTCAGGCCGTGATGGCAATCGATTCGCTGCTGAATGCGCTCGTTAAGCAGGGGCGGGTAACGATCGGTGCTGCCGCAGGCATTCGCGCCGATATCAACCGCGCCTACGCTGCCGTCCGTGAACCCAATGGCTATCGCCCGCCTGAATTCCGCGGCGCGCTCGCCAGTGCCGTGCGCAGCATCCGGAGCCTTCGCTGATGCGCCCCAATCGCCTGACAGCATTGCTGACCGGGGCCGCACTGATCCTGGGTTCTTGCAGCGGCGGTGGCGGAACGAGCAGTGCCGTGCTGCCACCCACCCCGACGCCATCCGCCACGCCAACCCCGACGACCTTCTTTACCCCACCTGCGACTGAATCGCTAAGCGTTGCCGACGTGCAAACGGTCATCGCACGAGCGGCGGCAGAGGCGCGCGCGCGCAATTTGCCTGCTGTCATCGCGGTCAGCGACCGGGTAGGCAACATTCTGGCGGTATTCCGGATGACGGGTGCGCGCGCCACGGCGGTGACGAGCGCGGCACCCAATGGCGTCAACATGGACGCGCAGAACCTGACCGTGCCGGCAGAAGGCGGCGCGATCGCCAAGGCGATTACCGGGGCGTATCTTTCGAGCAGCGGCAATGCATTTTCCACCCGTACCGCCAGCCAGATCGTCCAGGAACATTTCCCGCCCGCCCCTGGGGCAGTCGGCCTGGAAAGTGGGCCGCTGTTTGGCGTGCAGTTTAGTTCGTTGCCCTGTTCAGACCTTGTTTCGCGGTTCGGCACCCCGGGCAGCGGCGCAATGATCGGGCCGAAGCGCTCACCGCTTGGTCTTTCGGCGGATCCCGGCGGATTTCCGCTCTACAAGAACGGTGTCGTGGTCGGCGCGATCGGCGTGATGGCCGATGGGGTATATGGTTTTGACCCCAACATCACCGACATCGATAACGATCCTGAAGAAGCAATTGCGCTGGCCGGCACCGTGGGTTTCGAAGCGCCCGTGACCATCCGCGCGAACCGGATCTCGGTGGATGGCACGCAGCTGCGCTATTCCGATGTCGATTATCCGGGACTGATGACCGCCAGCCAGTCACCGAGCTATGCGATGACCGCGCCCGCGCTCGGCAATTTGACGAGCGTGATTGGCTATTTCGGCATTCCTACCCCCGCGATCATCGCCGGTGTGGCCTATGGTACCGAAGCATCCGGCGTGCGCGCTTCAACGCCAGCGGAGTTCGCAAATCGGGATGCGTTCATCCTGACCAACGGATCGGGCGCAAGCCGCTTCCCGGTCCGAGCCGGCACCGACACTGCAGATGTCGGTCAGGCCCTGACACTGTCCGAATCGAATGCGATTCTCGAAGAGGCGTTCCGGATCATGACCCGCGCGCGGGCGCAGATCAGGACGCCGCTCGACAGCAGAGCACAGGTGACAATCTCGCTGGTCGACAGCCGCGGACAGATTCTTGGTGTCGTGCGATCCCCCGATGCCCCGGTGTTCGGTACTGATGTGTCGCTGCAAAAGGCCCGCAGCGTTGCCTTTTTCTCGCATCCACGCGCCAGCACTGAACTATCGGCGGACCCGCGTGCCGATGTCCGGCAATATGTGCCGGCTTTCCTTGCCTTTATGGGCGATCAGAATGCACTTTCCGGCCGGATCGCCTATGGCAACCGCACGCTTGGCGTGCTCGCCCGGCCCTATTTCCCCGATGGTGAAGTCGGCCGTCCCAAGGGGCCGTTGTCACGCGACATTGCCCAGTTCAACCCGCTGTCGACCGGGCTGCAATCGGCGCTCGTGCTTACCAATCTGGCGCAACATCTGGGGTTCGTGACCGGCGCGAGCCCGACCGATACGCCCGCCCGCTGCACCTTCATTCCCGATGCAGCGCCGGGACAGAACCGGTTGCAGAACGGCCTGCAGATTTTCCCGGGCGGTGTGCCGATCTATCGCGGTACGACCATGATCGGCGCGATCGGCGTATCGGGTGACGGCATCGATCAGGACGATATGGTATCGTTCCTTGGAACGCATAATGCCGCCACGCGGCTCGGCAGTTTCACCAATGCGCCGATGGCAATGCGCGCCGATCAGATCGTGATTCCTGTGGGCAACCGCCAGGTCCGGCTTCGCTATGTCGGCTGCCCGTTTGCACCCTTCCTCGACACGTCAGAACAAAATGTGTGCCAGGGGCTGTAGATGGCAGGCATGCTCTTTCTTCGGCTGATCAGCGCCACCAGTCCGCAAGAAGAGGCGATACTGATCGATCAGCCTTTGCTTCAGCAGGCCGAACCGGCCCCAGCACAGGCAGCACAGAATTTGCCGCCACCCAGCCAGGTAACGGTGGAGGCGCCTACAACGATCGAAACCGATCCCGAGCGCGATCCGGCGGAAACGATCGACGGACGCAAACGCCCCGGGTTTGAGAAGGCGCTGCCGGATCCGATTACCCAGAACAATCCCGGTGCCGTGCGCGCACCGCGCCCCGAAGCCTTTCCCCAGGATCAGATTCCGGTGCCTGATCGCTGGCGGCTGATCCAGTCGCTGGGGGTGGTGAAGGAAAACTGGCTTGATCCGTATAACCAGAACACCCTGAAGGGTGATCGGCCGATCAACCTGAAAAAGAACAAATGGTTACCGCTGCATGGCGAGGACTGGTTCTTCATCGCCAGCGCGGTGAGCGATACCGTTCTTGAACCGCGCACCTTCCCGATCCCGGTGGGCGTCCAAACGACCGAGAGAGCGGGCGCGCTCGACGTGTTCGGTCGCGATTCAAGCTATGTTTTCTCGCAGACATTCATCCTGGGCGCTTCGCTCGTCAAAGGATCAACCGCGTTCAAACCGCCCGAGATCGAGTATCGCGTGGCGCTCGCGTTCAACATCAACCATGTCGACGTGCCCGAACGGCGCGTGCTGTTTGTGGAACCAAGCAAGGACAGCATCCGGACCGACGGCTTTGTCGGTGTTCAGGAATTGTTCGTCGATTATCACCTGCGCAACACCTCGGATCGGTATGATTTTGAATCGATCCGCGTCGGCATCCAGCCCTTCCAGAGCGACTTTCGCGGGTTTCTGTTCAATGATCAGCAGCTTGGCATCCGCTTTTTCGGCAATCGCGACAATAACCGGTTCCAGTTCAATCTCGCTGCATTCTGGCGGCTGGAAAAGGACACCAATTCGGGCCTGAACAGCGTGGTAAAGCGGCCGCGCGAAGATTTCGTCTTCATCGCCAATGTCTATCGCCAGGACTTTCTGATCCCGAGCCTGACCAGCCAGCTTACGGTCGTCTACAACCTCAACCGTGAACGCAGCCGGATCGAAGTCGACACCAACGGATTTCCGGTCCGGCCCTCGCTGCTCGGCGATTTGCGCGGGCATAATTACGACGTCGTCTATCTTGGCTATAATGCCGATGGTCGTGTGGGTCGGTTGAACGTGACCGCATCGGTCTATGGCGCGCTTGGGCGGGATACGAACAATTTTTTCACCAGCCGGCCAGCGCAGATTCGCGCTTATTTTGGTGCTGCCGAACTAAGTTATGACCGCGACTGGATCCGCCTTCGCGCATCGGGGCTTTACGCCAGCGGGGACAATAACCCCTTCGACAATGTCGAAACCGGGTTCGACGCGATTTTCGAGAACCCGATTTTTGCCGGTGCCGATACCAGCTATTGGATCCGGCAGACGATCCCCTTTGCGGGCGGCGGGCGCGCGATCGCGGTCAATGGCCGCAACGGCATCCTCAATTCGCTGCGCTCATCCAAAGAACAAGGCCAGTCGAATTTCAACAACCCCGGCACCGTGTTGCTCGGGGTTGGCGCCGATTTTGACATCACGCCAAAGGCCCGCCTGTCCGCCAATGCCAATCACTTGTGGTTCGGGACCACCGAGACACTGCAGAATTTGCGTGTCGAAGGGACGATCCCGAAATCGATCGGCTATGATCTGTCGACCGCGCTGATCTACCGACCAAAAGCGAACCAAAACCTGGTTGGTCGCCTGTCAGCTGCGGTGCTGCTGCCGGGCGCTGGCTTCAAGGACCTGTTCGCCAACAACAACCGCAACCGGGCTTATTATTCGATCCTGGCCAACATCATATTGAGTTATTGATGACCAAGCTGCTTGCCCTGCCCACGCGGTCCGTTGGTGCGATCCTCTTACTGATCGCTTCCCTGATGGTGCCAGCAGCGATGGTATACGCCAGCGATGCCGAAAAGCCGGTCGCGCGCGTTTATCTCGATACGCCGCCTGCACCGATGAGCCAGACGGCCGCGATGGTCGCACAGAAATCCGAAGGCTGTTATTCCTGCCACACGCGGACCGACGTGCCTTCAATGCACGAATCATCGGCGGTCAAGCTCGGCTGTACCGACTGCCATGGCGGTAATTCGTCGATCATCGGCGATCCAAGTCATGGTTTTGAAGACGCCGCCTATGTGAAGGCGCGCGATCAGGCGCATGTGCTGCCGCGCCTGCCGAACAGCTGGCATTACCCCGATTCGGCAAACCCGAAGCGCAGCTACACGCTGCTCAACAAGGAAGCCCCCGAATATATCCGCTTCGTGAACCCCGGTGATTACCGCGTGGCGCGTGATGCCTGTGGTGCCTGCCACCTGGAAACGATCGAGGCCGCGGAGCGCTCGATCATGGCATCAGGCGCGATGCTGTGGGGCGGCGCTGCCTATAACAACGGCGTCGTACCGTTCAAAAACTACATTTTTGGCGAGGCTTACACCGAAGACGGCGAGCCAGCGAAGATCGTGTCGCCGGGTTCTCCCCCGGGCACCGTGACGCCTGCTGAAGCGGAACGCGGTGCGCTTGCGGCATTGTACCCCCTGCCAAGCTGGCAGGTAACCCCACCGGGAGATGTGTTCCGCGTGTTCGAACGTGGTGGACGCAACGTGAATACGCAGTTCGCCGAAGTGGGGCTGCCCAACCCGCTAGGATCGATCCAGCGTCTCGAGGAACCGGGGCGTCCCGACCTGAAGCAGTCGAACCGTGGCCCGGCGACCGGCCTTCGCGTCGCTATTCCGGTGCTCAACATCCACAAAACCCGGCTCAACGATCCGCTGATGTGGTTCATGGGCACCAACGAACAGCCCGGCGACTATCGCGGATCGGGCTGCACGGGTTGCCACGTGATTTATGCCAATGATCGCGAACCACGCCACAGCCTGATCTACGCCAAATATGGCCGTGACGGACAAACCGCGACGGTCGATCCAACGATCGCCGCCAAGATGAAATCCGAGGACGACGGCCACGGCAAACCAGCCGCCCATGGCGGTGAAAAGGCCGAGCACAAGAGCGGCGGTCATAACGGCATTGCCGGTGAAGATCAGGGCAAGGCGGCGGCTGGGCATGGCGGGCTGGTACAGCCCGGTACCAAGGCGAGCGGGCACCCTATCAAGCATGCCTTCACCCGGTCGATACCCACCTCGCAGTGCATGAGCTGCCACATGCACCAGCCCAACATCTTCCTGAATTCCTATCTCGGCTACACGATGTGGGATTATGAATCCGACGCGCCGGCGATGTGGCCCAAGAAGCAGAAATATCCGACGGCGGCCGAAGTGCGCGAAGTGAATGATCGGAACCCCGAAGCGGCTGCCGCGCGCGGCAAATGGGGCGACCCCGATTTCCTGCGCAATGTCTATGATCTCAATCCCGAGCTGAAAGACACGCAGTTCGCCGATTATCACAGCCATGGCTGGAATTTCCGGGGCATCTTCAAGCG
>CAZYOU010000002.1:0-66842 GCA_964649315.1 uncultured Stakelama sp.
TAAGCAAAATTTTCATGATCACGGCTCCTGATCCGGGGACGGGGACTCATCGCCCCGCCCCAACAACGATCAGAGGCCAGTTAAGTGCCCAGAACAGGCGTCGCCCGCTCAGTTACCCGAATCGAGCGCGTAGCCCGCCGAGCGGACCGTGCGGATGATATCGGGCCGGTCGCCATGGTTGATCGCCTTGCGCAGACGGCGGATATGGACGTCGACCGTGCGGCTCTCGATGTCGCTGTCATGCCCCCAGACGGCATCGAGCAGCCGTTCGCGGCTGAACACCCAGCCGGGATGCTCGAGGAAGTGCTTGAGCAGCCGGAATTCCGTGGGGCCGAGCGGGATAACCTCACCCGAACGGCGCACCTTATGCCCCACCGTGTCCATCTCGATATCGGCGTAGGTCAGCTGTTCGCCCGCAAGCGCTGGTCGCACCCGGCGCAGCACCGCGCCAACACGGGCGACGAGCTCGCGTGGCGAAAAGGGCTTTGTGACATAATCGTCAGCGCCGGTTTCCAGCCCGCGCACGCGATCTTCCTCCTCACCACGCGCGGTGAGCATGATGATCGGCACGTTCGCCGTTTCGGGCATGCGGCGCAGGCGGCGGCATACTTCGATCCCCGAAAGCCCTTCGACCATCCAGTCGAGCAGCACGATATCGGGCGTGGCTTCCTTGGCGAGCAACAGCGCCTCTTCACCGTCCGGCGTTTGCTGGACATCGAAATCCTCGCGCTTGAAATGCCAGATCAGCAATTCGGCAAGGGCGGCGTCATCTTCGACGAGCAACATCTTGGCACGGGCCATTTTTCGTCTCCGTCAGCAGTTCAGGATCAATGGGTGGGGGCAGCGCCGCGTTCGCGCTCCCCCATGTGCACGCCGGTGGCTGCGTAATAGACCATCTCGGCAATATTGGTGGCGTGGTCGCCCACGCGCTCCAGGTTCTTGGCGATGAACAGCAGATGCGCGACCTGGCCGATGCTGGCCGGGTTCTCCATCATGTATGTCACCAGCACGCGGAACAGGCTGTTGTAGAAATCATCGACGGCCCGGTCGCTTTCGCACACCCGGATCGCGGCTTCGGCATCGCGCGCGGCATAGGCATCGAGCACGTCATGCACCATCGTGCTGGCCATTGTTGCCATCGCGGGCAGCACCGATAGCGGCTCGATCGTGCCGTGGTCCTCGATCGCGGCGACGCGGCGGGCGATGTTCTTGGCATAATCGCCGATCCGCTCGATCACACCGGCGATCTTCAGCGCGGCGACTACCTCGCGCAGATCATTCGCCAGCGGCGCGCGCAGCGCGATCAACTGCACGGCAAGCCGCTCGACCTGCATTTCGATTGCATCGATCTGCTTGTCGCCAGCCACGATTTGCTCGGCGCCTTCCAGGTCATGACGTTTCAACGCGGCCATCGACGCGACGATGGCGTGTTCCGCCAGCCCGCCCATCTGCGCGATCAGGCCGCGCAGTTCGCCGATATCTTCGTCAAAAGCCTTCACCGTGTGATCAACCAACGTGTTTCTCGATCTGAAAGAGGTCAGCCGTATCGGCCGGTAATGTAATCCTTGGTCCGCTCTTGGCGCGGGTTCGTGAAAATGTCTGAGGTGGCACCATATTCCACCAGCGTGCCGAGATGGAAAAAGGCGGTGCGCTGCGAAACGCGCGCCGCCTGTTGCATGTTGTGCGTGACGATGACGATCGCGTAGCGGCCCTTGAGCTCGTGGATCAGCTCCTCGATCTTCGCCGTCGCGATCGGGTCGAGCGCCGAACAGGGCTCGTCCATCAGGATGACTTCGGGGTCGACCGCGATGGCGCGGGCGATGCACAGCCGCTGTTGCTGGCCACCTGAAAGCGCGGTGCCGCTGTCGGTCAGCCGATCCTTCACTTCATCCCACAGGCCGGCACGGCGCAGCGATTGCTCCACCGCCACGTCAAGCTGCGCCTTGGTGGAGGCAAGGCCGTGGATGCGCGGGCCATAAGCCACGTTTTCATAGATCGATTTGGGGAATGGATTGGGTTTCTGGAACACCATGCCGACGCGCGCGCGCAGCTGCACCACGTCCATCTCGGCGGCATAGATATCTTCGCCATCTAGCCGGATATCGCCCTCGGTCCGCGCGATCGGAATCGTATCGTTCATGCGGTTCAGGGTACGCAGAAACGTTGATTTGCCACAGCCGGACGGGCCGATCAGCGAGGTGACATGATCCATATCGACATCAAGTGAGACGTTATCGATCGCCTGCTTGGTGCCGTAATGCACGTTGACGTTCTTTGCCGTCATCTTGGGCGCGCGCGGGGTGGGGATGATGGGGGCGTTCATTACCAGCGGGTCTCGAATTTGTTGCGGAGGTAGATGGCGACCCCGTTCATCGCGAGCAGGAATACGAGCAGCACGATGATCGCCGCGCTGGTTTTCTCGACAAAGCCACGGCTGACTTCATCCGACCAGAGGAAGATTTGCACCGGCAGCACGGTTGCCGGATCGGTCAACCGCTCGGGCGGACTGGCGATGAAAGCGCGCATGCCAATCATCAGCAGCGGCGCGGTTTCGCCCAGCGCGCGGGCCATGCCGATGATCGTACCCGTCAGGATGCCGGGGAGCGCGAGCGGCAGGACGTGATGGAACACCACCTGGATCGGACTCGCGCCGACGCCTAGGGCCGCATCGCGGATTGATGGCGGGACGGATTTGATCGCATTCCGCCCGGCGATGACGATCACCGGCATCGTCATCAGCGCAAGCGTCAGCCCGCCGACGATCGATGCCGACCGTGGCAGATGGAACGTGTTGAGGAATACCGCCAATCCCAGCAGCCCGAAGATGATTGAGGGCACGGCCGCAAGGTTGTTGATCGACACCTCGATCAGATCGGTCCAGCGGTTTCGCGGGGCATATTCTTCGAGGTACAGCGCCGCGAGCACGCCTATTGGAAACGCCAGGCTGAGCGTGACGAGCATCGTGAACAGCGATCCCTTCAGCGCGCCCCAGATGCCGACCATTGTCGGGTCGGTCGCGTCCGATTCGGTCAGGAACGGCCAGTTGAAGGCGATATGGAGCTGCCCGGCTGCCTTTAGCCGCGCAACCATTGCCTCTGCCTCGGGAGAGCCGGTGCCCTTGGCAGCGATATCGAGCTCTGTCGCGGCGGGCACGCTCACCATTGCCTTGCCGCGCAGCAAGGCGGGGTTCGCCTTCAACTGGTCCCGAACCCGCAGCCATGCCCCGTCGGACAGCAACGCTTCGCCACCCGGGCCGAACGCCGCGACGGCGGCGCGAGTCGTTGCATCGGAAAGGCCAGCGCCGGCAAGGGCGAGATCGGCCCCTTCGCCCTGCAAACGCGCAGGATCGATCGTCAGGCCAGCACGGGGAAAATCGACGGGCAGGGTGATTTCTGTCTGGGTGAAGCCCTGCAAGCCATTGGCAAGCATCGTAATCAGCAGGAAGGCGAGGAACCCGGCGGACATCACCACCGCCCCCAAGCCGAACAATCGGAACCGGCGTTCGGCGGCATAGCGGCGGCGCGTGCGGCGCTGCATCGCGCCCGCGCGCCAATCGGTCGGCGCACGCTCCGGCTGGCGCTGGGGGGAGGGCGCGTCAGTCATAAGCTTCCCGATAGCGTTTCACGACCGTCAGCGCGACGATGTTGAGCAGCAGCGTGATGACGAACAGGGTAAGGCCCAGCGCAAAGGCGGCAAGCGTCTTGGGGCTGTCGAACTCCGCTTCGCCGGTCAACAGATCGACGATCTGTTTGGTGACGGTGGTCGCGCTGGCGAGCGGGTTGAGCGTCAGCGTGGCGATGCCCGATGCGGCCATCACCACGATCATCGTTTCACCGATTGCCCGGCTGATCGCGAGCAACACGCCACCAACGACGCCGGGCAGCGCGGCAGGCAGAAGCACGCGGCGGATCGTCTCCGACGTTGTCGCGCCCATCGCCAGCGATCCGTCGCGCATCGATGCGGGTACTGCGGCGATTGAATCATCGGCCATTGATGACACAAACGGGATGATCATCACCCCCATTACCAGCCCGGCGGCGAGCGCGCTTTCGGAGCTTGCCCAGGTGATGCCGACCGAAACGGCGATATCCCGCACGGCTGGGGCAACGGTCAGCGCCGCAAAATACCCATAAACGACCGTCGGGACGCCCGCGAGCACCTCAAGGATCGGTTTCATCCAGCGGCGGACGCCGGGCGCGGCATATTGCGTCAGGTAAATCGCGCTCATCAGCCCGAACGGGATGGCGACGATCATCGCGATCACCGCGCCGATGAAGAAGGTGCCCCAGAACAGCGGCACCGCGCCGAGCGACGCACCGGGATCGCGAGCGTCGATCACCTGCGGGCTCCAATGCGTACCGGTCAGGAAATCGAGCACCGGCACCATCTGGAAGAAGCGATAGGATTCGAATAGCAGCGAGCCGACGATCCCCGCCGTCGTAAGGATTGCGATCAGCGACGCGGCGAGCAGCAGCAGCATTACCACTCGCTCGATCCGCGTCCGCGCACGGAAATCGGGGGTCAGCCGGGTATAGGCATAGGCGCCGCACGAAATCGCCAGCAACAGTGCCAGCGTCGATCCCATCCAGTTATAGCGCGACTGGGCGGTAGCATAGGCGGGGGCCAGCGTCTGCGCGAGGGGGTTTGCGCTGGCTACCTGGCGGCCCTGCCCGATTGATCGCGCCTCGCTGAGTACCGCCGCCCGTTCAAAACCGCGTGGCGGCAATTGCGCGGCGGCGGGCGATTGCAGGACGGTGTTGGTGACCATTGCGGGCGTGATGACCAGCCATGTGGTGATGAAAAGCAGCGCCGGAATGACCATCCACATCGCGACATAAGTGCCGTGGTGCGACGGCAGCGAGCTGAAGCGCCGAGTCGATCCGCGGCGAAATCCAACGGCGCGAACGCGCGCAGTGAGCCAGCCGATCAAGCCCAGACCGGCAATCAGAAAAAGGAGTAGCAAAATCGACAAAGGAAATGTTCTTCAACTCTTCGGTTATCTGGGCGGAGGATCGGGGCAGTGCGGATGCGCGCCCCGATCCCGCAGGTTGGCATTCTTCAGTTCAGGGCACGTGCTTCCAGCGTGGTGCCGTTCTTGATGACTTCGGCAGAGGCATCACGCACTGCTTGTGGCGCGGCAATCAATCCGCGCTTCACCAGTGGTCCGCTTGCATCCCATGATGCGGCATAGGCATCCAGAAACTTGGGCAGCCCCGGAATGGCCGTCAGATGCGCCTTCTTCACGTAGATCAGCAGCGGGCGTGCACCCGGGTAGGTGCCGCTCGTGATCGTTTCATAGGTCGGCGCGACGCCGTTGACCGGAACACCAACCAGATTGGCCTTGTTTTCCTCGAGGTAGCTGTAGCCGAAAATGCCGACGGCATTTGGGTTCGACTGGAGCTTCTGGACGATCAGATTGTCATTCTCACCGGCATCGACATAAGGGCCATCGTCGCGCACCCGGGTGCAGGCATTGGCATAATCATCGGGCTTTTTGTCCTTCAGCTTGACGCTATCGGGATAGATCGCTGCACAGCCGCGCGCCAGAATCAGCTCGGCAAGCGCATCGCGCGTGCCGCTAGTTGATGGCGGGCCATAGACCTGGATCGGAATCGCGGGCAGCGCCGGGTTCACCTCTTTCCAGGTTTTCGCGGTGTTCGGCTTGCCCTTGGGATTGGCGGCGAGTGCCAGATAAACGTCAACCGGCGTCAGCGTGAGCTTCGGCCCGTCCTTGGCCTCGGCAAAGGCGATCCCGTCAAGGCCGACCTGGATTTCCATGATCCGGTCAACGCCATTTTCAACGCAGCTGTTGAATTCCGACAGCTTCATTCGGCGCGACGCATTGGCGATGTCGGGATGCTGCGCGCCAACGCCGGCGCAGAACAGCTTCATGCCCGCACCCGTGCCGGTCGATTCGATCACCGGCGCTTTCATGCCCGGATTCTGATTGACGAACTGCTCCGCAACCAATGTGGTAAACGGATAAACCGTTGATGATCCAACGACCTTGATCTGGTCGCGCGAGCCCGCGCCACCCCCATTGGCCTGATCGTCGCACGCACTCAGCCCGAGCACGGTAGCCGCCAAAATTGCGAAATGACGTCGCATCGAATCCCTCCTTGCAGGAATGTCCCCGCAGCGCCGCTATCACTCGGAACGGGCTGCCTGTGTGACGGTGACGTTACCGTTTGATGACGGTGCCTCCCGGTGGGTCGCAATCGCGGGGCTGGCGGGCAGCAGAATCGATGCCGTTGTGCCCTTGCCGACCACGCTGGTGATATCGAGCCGCCCCCGATGCCGCTCGACGATATGCTTCACGATCGCGAGCCCAAGCCCGGTGCCGCCCAGCGACCGGCTACGTCCGGCATCGACTCGGTAAAATCGCTCGGTCAGGCGGGGCAGATGCTCAGGCGCGATGCCTTCGCCCTCATCGGTCACGCTGATCCGGACCATGCCCGTCTGATCTTTCCACAGACGCGAGGTAACCGGCGTGCCGCGCTTGCCATATTTCATCGCATTGCCGATCAGATTGTGGAGCACTTGCGACAGCTGCGCCCGGTCCCCGATCACATTCGGCACCCCCGCCTCGATATCCGTGACAAGATCTTCGCCGCGATGATCATGGGTATCGGCGAGCTCGGCGTGCACTTCCTCCATCAACTGGTGCAGATCGACCTCAGTTGCTGGCACGCGGTATTTTTCCGCCTCGATGCGGCTGAGCGAGATCAGATCCTCCACCAGCCGCTGCATCCGCCGGGCTTCGTCGAACATCACCTTCAAGAACCGCGCGCGTACCTCGGCATCGGCGCCCGCCTTGTCGTCGCTCAACGTCTCGACAAAGCCAAGGATCGATGCGAGCGGGGTGCGGAGTTCGTGGCTGGCATTGGCGACGAAATCGACTCGCATCCGCTCGGCCGCATAGCTACCGGTCTGGTCGATCAGATGGACGACGCGGCGGCCATCGGTCATCGTCGTCACCCGCATTTCCCAGCGCTGGTCAAGCGTGCCAAGACCGACAAGGTTGATCGGGCCATTCGACATCGCCCGCATATTGGTCAGTCGTTCGGCGGCAGCCGGGTGGCGAATCGCGAGCCGCACATCCTCGCCAATGATATGCCCACCGAGCAGCGCGCGCGCGGGCAGGTTGGCGTGCGCCACGCGCCCCTCTGCCACGATCAGGATGGGCTCGACGATCGCCTCGATCATCTCGTCGACATTGACCGGGGCCGCGCGCCGATCGGCCGGGGTTTCGATTGGCGGCGGCGCTTCGACGGCGTGGTCGCCAGTGCCTGCCGCAATCAGCACCGCAGCAACCCCGCCGACCAGCACGATCAGCCCACCTTGCAGACTCTCGACAATCAACGCGATCGCCATCGCGGCGATGACAATGACGGCGATGGCGGTGAGCGTACGAAGGCCGAATGTATCGAGCATGACCGTCCAATAGCGCAATCGACATCGTCCTGCGAGGCCGGACGCTGCGCCCAATACGTTGGCAATGATGGTTACCCGCCTTGCGCGCGATTTATGATTGTGAAAGGGGCGAGGGTGCATGCAGGATCGCAAGGCAAGGCCTGTACGAGGCCCGGATGATGGAACGGCGATGAGCGACGACTGCCCACCGGACGATAGCCCCGACGATATCGCTGCTTCACCTCCGCAGCCCAGTCGCCGCTCGCTGATGCTGGGGGCGGCCGGTGCGACAGCGATCCTCTCGATCCGCCCGGCGCTGGCGCAAACCGCTGCGTCGGTGCTGACCTGTGAGATTCCCGTGCCCGATCCGGCGCGGTCGGGCAGCTACATCGCCGCGAACGGCACGTTGGTGCCGGCTGGCACGCCCGGGGCTTTCCCGCCCGCGCGCACACCGTTCAAGGGCGAGGATGTCCGCCGCGCGCTCGCAGGTGGGCGGCTGCCCGGGATGGATAGCGAGCGGACCCGCGCCTACCTTCAATACATCCGGCGCCTGCAATCGGGCACCAGCGGCTTTACCTGCTTTGCATCGCTGCAGATGCCACGCGGCTGAGCGCCGTGGATGCTCTCCGTTATCGGTCAATGGCGGCGGCGACATTGCGCGTACTGGCGCTGGATGATCTGACACTCGTCTATCACCGCGCATCGGGAATCACGCATCTGCTCGCCCCGCCCGCGCCCGAAATTCTCGATGCACTTGCTGCCGAACCGCTGACCAGCGCCGCATTGCTCGCGCGGTTGAGCGACGAATTCGATCTGGGCGATGCCGATCCGCAGGCACTTGCCCATCGGCTCGACGAACTGGTCGCTGCCGGTTTGGTCGAAATGATCGCAGCATGAGGCATGTTCACCAGCTAAAGATCGGCCCGGTCGGTTTCCGGATCGGATCGGACTGGCAACGACCGATCGATCAGCTGCGCGATCTCTATACCGATTACCCCGGCCCGGATGATTGCGTTCCAGATTTCACCGTCCGGCTGTTCGCGGCGCGGCCGTGGCGGCGGTTCATCCGCCCGTCGGTGATGATCGGGGGGGATTTCGTTCTGCCCGAAGCCGCCCCGCTGCCGCTCGCGCAGGGCTTGTTAGCGGCGGAAATGGGGATGAACCTGCAAATGGCGCTCGGCCAGCGGCGCTATCTGCTGCTCCATGCCTCGGTCGTCGAGCGCGACGGCCGGGCGTTGTTGATGACCGGCGAATCCGGGGCGGGCAAATCGACGCTGGCGGCAATGCTCGCCGCACGGGGCTGGCGGCTGATGGGCGATGAATTCGCGCTGGTCGATCCAGCGACTGGCTTGGTTCATGCTTTTCCCCGGCTGATCAGCCTGAAGAACGCGGCGATTGGCGTGATGGAAATGGCGCTGCCGGACGCCCGGTTCGGGCCGTTGCTCGCGGGGACGCCCAAGGGTGACATCCGCCACCTGGTACCCGATGCCCGCGCGATCGCCGCGATGGACCAGCCGGCGCGCCCGGCATTGCTGCTGTTCCCGCGCTATGGCTTTGAGGCGGCGACGCGTCCGGTCGGCCAGGGCGAGGTGTTCGTGCGGCTGACTCAGGCGTCGACCAATTATGTCGCGATGGGTGAGCGTGGGTTTGATGCGCTGTCGGGGCTTGTCGCCGCCGTGCCTAGCTGGGCGGTCGATTACCCTGATACCGATTCGGCGATTGACCAGGTCGAGACGTTATGGAGCGCGCTGTGACGCGCCGGGCCGACGGATGGTTGCTCGCCGGCGTGCTGCGCGATCCAGCAAGCAGCGCGGCGCTCGACGCGGACGGATGGACCGCGCTGCTTGCCATTGCCCGTGCGGAGCAATTGATCGGCTCGCTCGCGCACCGGCTTGATGGGCTGCCCCTGCCTGATGCCGCGGCGCGTATCCTTAGCGATGCCCGTGCATCCGCCGAACAAGGCCGCGTGGCGGCGCTTTGGGAGGCGGAGATGGCGCGCCGCATCCTAACGCCCCTCGACTGCCCGGTCGTGCTGCTGAAGGGCACCGCGTTCGTCGCGGCGGGGCTGGCGGCAGGGCAGGGGCGATCGATCGGTGATCTCGACATATTGGTGCCGCGCGGCACGCTGGATGATGTCGAGGCGGCGCTGATCGCAGGCGGCTGGGAATGGGTGAAGCCCGATCCGTATGACGACGCTTATTATCGCCGCTGGATGCACGAGCTGCCCCCGCTGATCCACCGTGACCGCGATCGGATGATCGATGTGCACCACACCATCCTGCCGCTCACCGCGCGGATCACGCCCGATCCAGCGGCGATCATCGCCGACAGCACGGTGCTCCAAAATGGCCTGCGCCTGCCGAGCGTGCCCGATATGCTGGTTCATGCCGCCGCCCACCTGTTCGCCGATGGCGATCTGGCCGGGGGGATGCGCAATCTGTGGGATGTGCACCGGCTGATCGAGGAATTCGGGCTGGAAGGGGTGGCGGCGCGTGCGGCGCATCACGGTCTGTCGGCTGAGATGGCGCGCGCCGTCCGACTTTCGGCGGCGCTGTACGCCAGGGATGTCACCGATACGCGTGACAAGCTGACATTGATCGACCGGCTGTACCTGCGACGGCTGACCGCGCGGGATGAATGGGGCCGCGCGGTGCGCCCGGTAACGCGATTGGCCTTTTACATTCGCTCGCATGTATTGCGGATGCCGCCGCTCATGCTTGCCCGCCATTTATGGACGAAATGGCGGGGCGGTGGACCGAAAAACAACGTGCTGCGCTGATGCTTGCGCGGGCGGATTGTGCTCGGTATAGGCGCGCTTCCAAGCTTATCGCGACCGGCTGCCATGCAGCGCGCCGCACTCCGTCGGGGAGTAGCTCAGCCTGGTAGAGCACTGCCTTCGGGAGGCAGGGGCCGGAGGTTCGAATCCTCTCTTCCCGACCACTCTCAACCCGAACTTTTGACGTTGTAGCATCCGCGGCAGGCAGAGCTTTTTGCTGTGTCGCGCTCATCTTTGCTCAGCACCCCCACAGGCTCGGCGATCACCGTGCCTCGGATTATCGAAGCAACATAAGGCTCACCATCCTCACATTTACATCTAAATACGCTAATGAGAATCATTGTCATTAGCGACCATGCGCGCTAGCCACATTTGCGAGTGATTCGCAAAAGGGGTGTTGCTGTGTTCTTATCTTCCGTATCGTTGGTCGCGTTGCTGGCCGCCGCTGGTCCCATATCTGTCGGGGTTGCAGCCGACACGCTCGATGGAAACGGCCAGCGCGACATCATTGTCACCGCAACGCGGTCGCCATTGGCTGCACAAGATGCGCCCGCAACCGTGACGGTCAAATCCGATGAAGAAATCGCCGACGAGCTGGCGACTGACATCAAGGATCTGGTGCGCTTTGAGGCGGGAGTCAGCGTCAGGCGGGCACCCGCGCGGTTCGGGGCGGCGTTCGGCACCACCGGACGGGCGGGGAATGAAGGGTTCGTCATCCGCGGCATTGGCGGCAACCGGGTGCTGATCCAGGTCGATGGTGTCCGCGTACCCTATGGTTTTACCTTTGGCGCACAGGATGCCGGGCGGGGCGATTATGTTGATATCGGCCTCGTTAAATCGGTCGAATTTCTGCGCGGACCTGCATCGGCATTGTATGGCAGCGATGGCCTGGCTGGCGCGGTAAGCTTCGTCACGAGCGATCCGGTCGATATTCTGCGCGACAAGTCGGTCGGCGGGCTTGTGCGGGCGCAGTATAATTCGTCCGATAATGAATTCACCGAAACCGCGATCCTGGCCGCGCGCAGCGGATCATGGTCGGCAATGGCGGCGTTTACCCGACGCGATTTCAATGAGCTCGACAATCAGGCGACCGTTGGCGGTACCGGGGTGACGCGCAGCCTGCCCAACCCGCAGGACGGCCAGTCGAATGCTGCGCTTGCCAAAATCGTTTATGCGCCCGGCAATGGTCACCGGGTTCGATTGACCGGCGAATATCTCGACAATCGGCTGTTCACTGATGTGCTCACCGGGCAAAGCGGCACCGTCGACCGACTGACTGCGCTCGACACCGGTCAGCGCTGGCGGGTGGGCGGCGACTGGACCTTCGACGGCACTGGTACGCTCGAATTCGCCCGGTTGGGCGTGTACTGGCAGGACGCCGCCGATCGCCAGTTCAGCGATGAGGATCGGCGCGTGCTTGCCGACCGTGAACGGCTGAACACGCTCTACAACCGGGTTTATGGCGCCTCGGCAGAAGCGCGGCTGCGCTTTGCGACCGGGGCGGTGCAGCACCGCCTCATCATCGGCGGCGATATAAGCGTGTTGCGCCAGAGCGGCTTGCGTGACGGAGTCGTTCCCCCCTTTGGCGAGACTTTCCCGACGCGGGCTTTTCCGACCACCGATTTCACGCTCGCAGGGGCGTTCATTGGCGATGAACTAACGGTCGGGCCGGTGGCACTTTATCCCGCGCTGCGGTTCGATCATTATCGCCTGTCGCCGGAAAATGATCCGACGCTGATCGGTTTCACCGCCGGCGGACAGACCGGGCAGCGGGTGAGCCCCAAGATCGGCACCATTGTGAAACTGGGCGGGGTGTTTCGTGTGTTCGCCAGCTATGCGCGCGGCTTTCGGGCGCCAGAGCCGGGGCAGATTAACCAGTTTTTCGTCAATCTGCCATCCGGATACACGTCGATCACCAACCCCGATCTGCGGCCGGAAACCAGCGAGAGCATCGAGGCAGGGCTGCGGCTGAACACGACCATGATCGACGCGTCGGTCAGCGTGTTTCAGGCCGACTATGACGATTTCATCAGCCAGGAAATGGTGAGCGGCGGGTTCACGCCTGCCAACCCGGCGGTGTTCCAGTTCATCAACCTCGATCGTGCCCAGGTGAAGGGTGCCGAGGCTCGGGTCGATGCGCGGGCCGGGGCGGGCTTCACCGGATCGCTCGCCGTTTCCTACGCGCAAGGGGATCAGATCGCACCTAGTGGTGTCCGCAGGCCGCTGGCAACGATCGACCCGTTGAAGGTCGTGGCCGGCCTTGGCTGGCGGGAGCGGGCCGGTCGGTTCGGCGGGCAACTGATCGTCACCCACAGCGCGCGCAAGGCAATGAATGCCGTAACGGGTGTGTGCACTGGCGAGTGTTTTCGCCCCAATGCGTTCACGATCATCGACGCAACCGCCTTTGCCCGCCTGAACGAGCGGCTGATCCTGCGCGCGGGCATCTTCAACCTGACCGACGCGACCTATGGCTGGTGGTCCGACGTTCGCGGTCTGGCGGTGCCTCGGCCGCTACCCGCAGGCGCAATGGATACGCCACCCGCGGCCTTCACCCAGCCCGGTCGGAACGCCAGTTTTTCGCTCAGTTATCGTTTCTAAGTCGCATTATCAGTCAAATTTAAGGGAGAAAGTCATGATCAAATCACTTCGCATTTCAACGGTCCTGATTGCGCTCGTCCTCACCGCCAGTCCCGCGCTCGCCGATGGCCCGGTGCGGCAGGATTCCGCCGCAGCGCGCGCCGCGTTTCAGGCTGACCGCGCCGACATCATCGCGATGGCCGGCAATTACAAAGTGCGCTTCGACATGCAGGAGAGCACCGTGTGGAAGCCCGGCTATACCCCGCTCGATCGCAAGATTTCAGGCGGGCATGAATCGGTGCGCGTGATCGAGGATTCGCCCAACCGCATCGTGCTCCAGCATCTGCTGGTCGTCGAACATGAGGGAAAGAGCCACGTCATCAAGCATTGGCGGCAGGACTGGGACTATCAGCCTGCGCGGGTGCTGGTGTATAGGGGAACGGGAAAATGGGTGTGGGAGGATGTGCCCCCGCAGATGCGTGCCGGTCGCTGGTCGCAGACGGTGTATCAGGTAGACGACAGCCCGCGATATGCCGGTTGGGGCCAGTGGACCACCGAAGCGGGCGTCCGGCGCTGGCGTTCCAACTGGACCTGGCGTCCGCTCGCGCGCCGAGACGCGATCCGCAACCCGGTCTATGATCGCTATCTGTCGATCAATCGCCATCAGCCGACGCCGCAAGGATGGATCCATTGGCAGGATAACACCAAGATGGCCCCTGCGGGCGACAAGACCGTGCCTGTCGTGCAGGAATATGTGCTCAACAGCTATACCCGTTTCGACGGCTATGATGTGAAAGCAGCCGACGCCTATTGGGCGGCAAGCAAGGATTACTGGGCAGCAGTGCGCGCAGCGTGGGAGCGGGTCGCCTCAACCAAAGGCGGCATCGCGATTACCGAAGAAGCACAGACCGGCACCGTGATCAGCGGCAGGTTGCTGGCGATCGCCGATGAATTGCAGGCGGGCAAGATCGACAATGGCAAGGCCGTGGCCGAGGCAACCGGGCTGATCGATACCCGCACCGTCGCCCTCACGCCCGCCCCAAGCGCTGCGCAATTCGCCGACCGCCGCGCACCGAAGGCGTTGGCGGCGAACTGATCGACCTGCCGCCACCGTCGCAATCTGTCGCAGCCGCGCAAGATCGCTTGATTTTGCGCCGACTGCGACGGATAGCGGCAGGGTGTTAGCACGATGGCTGTCCCGAAAAGCGCCGCCGGTGCCAATGATTGCCCCCGGCCAGCGCATCTATGCGATCGGCGATGTTCATGGTCGTGCGGATCTGCTCGACCAGTTGATCGACATGATCGAGGCGGACGATGCCGCGCGCGGCGATGCCGATTTCCAGCTCATCTTTCTGGGCGATCTGATCGATCGTGGACCTGATTCTGCGAGGGTGGTTAAAACTGTCGGCGGGTTGCTTGCCACGGGCGATCAGGTGCGCCTGATCAAGGGTAATCATGAAGAGGTGTTTGTCGCTGCCGCCGCTGGCAGCGCGCAGGCGACCCGGCTGCTGATGACTATCGGCGGTTATGAAACGCTCGAAAGCTATGGCATTTCGCGGGCAGAGGCTGATCGCGGGTCGATCCAAGATTTAGCCGATTTGCTGAACGCGCGGGTGCCGCAACGCCATTTGGACATCTTGAACAGCGGCGAGGATATGATCCGTTCGGGCGATTATGTGTTCGTGCATGCCGGTATCAGGCCCGGCGTGCCGCTCGACCAGCAACAGAGTAGCGATTTGCGGTGGATCCGGGGGCCTTTTCTCGATGCGCGGCGACGCGACGATTATGTTGTGGTCCACGGCCACACGCCCACCGAAGCCGTCGCGTTCAAGCCCGGCCGGATCGGCATCGATACCGGTGCTTGTTACAGTGGCAAATTGACGGCGTTGGGTCTTGAAGGCGCGGAGCGCTGGGTGCTGCAGACGCATGATCATCACTGAACATCAGTGCGTGAAAGGTGATAACGCCGGTGGCGTTCAACGGCCATCAGCAAATGAATCTCTATATTTCTATTACTTAGTTACTGACGGTCGTAGGATCTGCCAGCGGTCGATCCGGCCTGAATCAGGGATGGCCAAAAACTGCTTTCATCCCCGAAAAAACTGAAACAAGGTGAAACCCAGCCCAGCATCCGTCCTAAAGGGGCAGGGACCCGTCCGGGTTGCTTGCTAAATATGGCTGAGGTAACTGATTTATAAAATGAATACCTGAAAATCGATCGGCAGATAATGTTACTTATTGATGTTCTTCAATCAAGAAAAAATCAGATCATTTTTGCCGTTTTGATAGTCTCAATTTTAATGAGGCTAAATGGTGCTACTTATGGTTTGCCAGCATTGCTCGATCCCGATGAACCGTTCTTTATGATTACCGGCTTGAAGATGATCAGGAACCAATCGTTCAACCCTGAATGGTTTGGGCATCCGGGCACGACGATGCTTTATGCCGTCGCAACGATTGAAGCGAGTGTGTACGCCATCGGGCTGGCAAGCGGCCGTTTTGCCAGCGCGGAGGCATTTGCTGCTGCCGCTTATCAGGACCCTGGTATCATCTTCATGCCGGTCCGCTATTTTTTCATCCTTTGCGGCGCGGCGTGCGTGTTTCTCACAATCAGGATAACCGATCGCCTGTTCGGAACGCGTCCCGCGCTGATTGCGGGACTGTTACTGGCGATCAATCCGCTGCACATCAAATGGTCGCAGGTCGTGCGCACCGACGTTCAGGCCACCGTTTTCATGCTGCTATGCGTGCTGGTGTCGATTACCGTGCTCGAACGGGGGCGGTGGCGCGATTATCTGATCGCCGGCGCGATGGCGGGCTTGGCATGCGCCACCAAATGGCCCTGCGCGGTCATCATCCTGAGCGTGCTGGCGGCTGGTGTCGTAAGATTGACCCAGCAAACTGGGGAAGCGCGGCGTGAAATGCTGCGGATCGCAGCAGGTTTGATAGCTGCACCGGTCACGCTGGTGTTGGTCTCGCCCTATCTGCTCCTTGATCGCGCAACGGTGGTCAGTAATCTGGCGGGCGAGGCGCAATTGCATCATCTGGGTGCAACGGGCGGCAGTTTCTTATGGAATGTCGGCTGGTATCTCAGCAGTCCGCTCGGGGAATCGATCGGTGTTTTCGGCTTGGCGCTGGCAGCGGTGGGCATTGTCCTGATGGCCTATCGCTCACCCGGGGCGGCGGCGATACTGTTGCCGCCGGTGATCGTATTTTTCGTCGCTATTTGCGGACAACGGATCATCTGGGGGCGCTGGATTTTGCCGCTGCTGCCCTTTGTGTCGATCTTTGCGGCGGTGGCGATCATGGCGTTTGCAGAGCAACTTCAACGCTTTGCGCGGCAACTCCCGCTGGTGGCGATGCAAGCGGCCGTTCTGGCTTTGATTGGCATACCGATGGTCGCCAAGGCGAATGCTCAGGCAGTGGAGCGGCAGAACGATACCCGGTCGCGCGCTGCGGATTGGGCAAAGGCGAATGTGCCGCGCGGCAGCACGGTGATGCTCGAACATTTCGGGCTTGATCTGGTCGGGCAGCCCTGGGACTTTCTCACCCCGATCGGGGCGGCGGGCTGTGTCGATGCCACTGACTTTCTGAAGGGCAAAACAACTGCCGATTTTGTTGGTGGGCTGCGCGGCAAATCGTCGGTGGTCGATCTTGGCACGATCGATCCGGCAAAGTTGTCCGGTTGCCGCGCCGATTTTGCCATTCTGTCAGATTTTGATCGCTACCGTGCTGAGGCATCCTTTTACGGGGAGGAGCTGAAAATCTATTACCGGTACATTCAGGGCGGTAAACAGGTAGCGCATTTCGCGCCAGCGGCGGGCATTTCGGGTGGCCCTGTGGTCAGAATCTTTCGGTTCGCGCCGCCCCGCAAGCCACGCCCTGCAGCAGGTCCCGGGTCGACCGTCGCGTCAAGCCAGTGAACGGACCAGTCCGTTTCTGTGATGACAGTTTCCCCATTCCAGATTGGGTCTTGCGAGGTCGGGCTTCCGTTGGGCGCGGAAAAGCCGTCCGATCCCGCGCGAGATTTCCAAGGATATACCGGTCCTTACGCGGAGTAACGGTGTCACGATGTCGGATGTCGCAACGGGCCGTTATCACCATTGAAGATAAGCGAAATTTGCGAGCCGGTTAGGCCATTTGGCTGGGTTGACAATTCCCCGATTCCCATCCCATAGCCAGCGCCCGGGGCCAAAGTCGACCTAAGGGGTGTTTACCTGTGCAAGCAGTAATTCTGGCAGGCGGTTTGGGGACCCGCCTCGGTGAGGAGACGTCTATTCGTCCCAAACCGATGGTCGAAATCGGCGGTATGCCAATCCTTTGGCACATCATGAAGATTTATTCGGCGCATGGCGTCAACGACTTTATCATTTGCCTTGGATACAAGGGCTATTTGATCAAAGAATATTTTGCGAATTATTTTCTTCACACAGCCGATGTCACAATCGACCTCAAGAAAAACGCGATGGAAGTCCACGAAAACTGGAGCGAGCCATGGCGCATCACGATGGTCGAAACCGGCGCGAACACCATGACCGGTGGTCGCTTGAAAGCGATCCGGCCCTATTTAGATCCCGACGGTCCATTTTGTTTCACCTATGGCGACGGGGTCGCGTCAATTGATATCACCGCGTTAATTGCTGCGCACAAGGCGCATGGCAAAAGGGCAACGATTACAGCCGTTGCACCCCCGGGACGTTTCGGTGCGCTCGAATTCGCTGGCGATCACGTTACAAGTTTTCGTGAAAAGCCGGCCGGTGATGGTGGCCTTATCAATGGTGGCTTCTTTGTGGCTGATCCGTCGGTGCTTGATCTGGTCGACGGACCGGACTCGGTCTGGGAGCAGAAGCCGCTCGAGGCACTGGCCGCAAGCCGTGAGCTGGTGGCGTATCGGCATGACGGGTTCTGGCAGGCAATGGATACGTTGCGTGATCGCAACTATCTCGAAGAGCTTTGGCAAAACGGCGCTCCCTGGAAAGTCTGGTGAGCAGCAACGCTTGGCGCGGCAAGCGCGTTTTCCTTACCGGGCATACCGGCTTCAAGGGCAGCTGGCTCGCGCTGTGGCTCGCTGATCTTGGTGCCGAGGTAACCGGCTATTCGCTGCCCGCGCCGACGGATCCGAGTCTGTTCGATCAGGCGCAGGTTGGCGGCGTGCTGAAGCGCGATATTCGCGGTGATGTCCGCGACCTGGACGCGTTGCGGGTAGCGGTTGCCGAAGCCCAGCCCGAGGTTGTGTTCCATCTCGCTGCCCAACCCCTGGTCCGCTATTCCTACGCCGAACCGGTAGAGACCTATGCGACCAACGTCATGGGCACTGTCCATCTGCTCGAAGCGTGCCGCGCGGTGTCGAGCATCGCGGCGATCGTCTGCATCACCAGCGACAAATGCTATGAAAACCGCGAATGGATTTGGCCCTATCGCGAAAATGACCCGATGGGCGGTTATGATCCCTACAGCAGCAGCAAGGGGGCGGCTGAACTGGTGATCAACGCGTATCGGCAATCCTTTTTCGGCAAAGGTCCCGCGGTGGCCTCCGTGCGTGCCGGCAATGTGATCGGTGGTGGCGACTGGGCAGCAGACCGGCTGGTGCCGGATATCGTCCGCGCGCTTGAAGCGGGGCAGCGGCCATCGATCCGGTCGCCCGCTTCGGTGCGGCCTTGGCAGCATGTGCTTGAGGCGTTGGGTGGGTATCTGATGATCGCTGATCGCCTGCTCGCAGGAGACCGGACGGCGGCGACTGGGTGGAATTTCGGCCCGGCCGATGACGATACCCGGCCGGTCAGCTGGATTGTTGAGCGAATGCTGGGCGAATGGGGTGCAAGCGGCTGGGATCGTCCCGTTTCAGAACAGCCTCATGAAGCGACACTGTTAACGCTGGACTGTTCGAAAGCGCGCCGTGAATTAGGCTGGCGGCCGGCGATGGGGCTGGGGCAGGCGCTGGCGATGGTTGTTGATTGGCATAAATCGGTCGCGAAGGGTATGTCGGCACGCGACGTTACGCTGACGCAGCTTCAGGATTACCGTGCATTGCAAGCCGCAAACTTAATGGAGCTAAATTGATGGAGTTGGACCTTGCCCCCAATGTTGAGGCGCTCGAAGCGATGACGGCGGGCTATGACGAGCAGCAATTCCGTCAGGCGATCCTCGACATGGTCGGCCAATATGCGCGCAATTTCCACGCGCCTAAGCCGTTCGTGTACGGCGAGAGCCCGGTCCCGGTGTCGGGCAAGGTGTACGGCGAAGCGGACATGAAGTCGCTGGTCGATTCCGCGCTTGATTTCTGGCTGACGACAGGGCGGTTCAACGAACAGTTCGAAGCCCAGCTTGCTGCGCGGATGGGATCGCGTTTCGCACTGACGGTCAATTCGGGTTCGTCGGCGAACCTGCTCGCGCTGTCGACCTTGTTCTCGCACTATTTCCGCAGCGATGCGTTGAAGGCGGGCGACGAGATCATCACCGTGGCGACGGGCTTCCCAACCACGGTCAACCCGGCGCTTCAGTACGGCATGGTTCCGGTGTTCGTCGATGTCGATCTGCCGTCCTACAACATCAAGCCCGAAATGATCGAAGCCGCGGTCTCCAGCAAGACCCGCGCGATCATGCTGGCGCATACGCTGGGCAATCCGTTCAATGTTGCGGAGGTGATGCGGGTCGCCGAGAAATATAATCTGTGGGTGGTCGAGGATTGCTGCGACGCACTCGGCGCCACCTATAACGGCAAGGGCGTTGGCACGTTCGGCCATGTCGGCACGCTCAGCTTCTATCCCGCGCATCATATCACGATGGGTGAGGGCGGGGCGGTGTTTACCGATAAGCCGATGATCAAGCGTGTGCTCGAATCGATGCGCGACTGGGGCCGCGATTGCTGGTGCGCGCCGGGCAAGGACAATACCTGCGGCAAGCGGTTTGAGCGTCGCCTCGGCGATTTGCCACACGGCTATGACCATAAATATACCTATAGCCATGCCGGGTATAACCTGAAGATCACCGATATGCAGGCCGCCGTCGGTGTGACGCAGCTTGCCCGCGCCGATGAATTCATCGCAGCCCGGCGCCGCAATTTCGCGCTGCTCACCGAGCTGCTCCGCCCGCTCGAGGACGTGCTGATGCTGCCGGAAGCGACGCCGAACAGTGATCCGTCATGGTTCGGTTATGCAATCACGGTTCGCCCGGGTGCGCATTTCACGCGCGACCAGTTGACCCGGCATCTCGACGAGAACCGCATCGGCACGCGGCTGCTGTTTGGCGGCAACCTGCTGCGTCAGCCCTATATGAAGGGGCGTCCGCACCGCGTGGTCGGTGATCTGACCAATGCCGATCTCGTAACGACGAACACCTTCTGGATTGGGCTCTATCCGGGCCTGACCGAGGGGCATTTGGGCTTTGCGGTCGATACGATTACGAAGTTCATTCGTGGCTGATACGGCGTTGGCCTATATTCTGCCTGCGCGGCATGACAATCGGATCGCGGCCAGATGACGGCGCGTGCCCCGATTGTTATCACCGGTCCAACGGGTTGGATCGGCATGGCTATGCTTGCCTGTCTCGCGCGGCAATCGGACGATTGGGCCGATGACGTTCGTTTGTTCGGATCGAGCGAGCGTGATGTCGCTGCGATTGATGGCACCGTCATCCCCATGCGGTCGCTTGATGCGCTGCAACCAGCCGACCTTGATGATGCGATCGTGATCCACCTTGCTTATTTGACCAAGGAAAAGGTGAATCTGCTGGGAGAGCGGCAGTTCACCGATACCAACCTCGCCATTGACGATATGGTGCTCGCGGCGCTGGCATCGGCAAAACCCCGCAGTGTTTTCGTTGCTTCGTCGGGCGCGGCAATGCTCGCGGCGCAAGGGCGCGATCGGCACCCTTATGGCCTGACAAAACTGCGCCAGGAAGATCGTTTTGCCGCCTGGGCCGTTGCCACGAACACGCCGCTGATCGTTGGCCGCATCTTCAATCTCGCTGGACCCTATATCAACAAGGTCGATTCCTACGCAATCGGATCGTTCGTCAATCAGGCGAAACGCTCGGGTTCTATCAGGATAGAGGCCGACGTTCCGGTGTTTCGCTCGTATTTGCATGTTGACGATCTTTGCGCGTTGATCTTAGGGGCGGGCCGAGCAGCGGTCGGTCGGTCTTCGCCAATCGACTTGTGTGGTGCCGAAACTGTTGAAATGAGCGATACGGCCCTGGCGGTGGCGCAGCAATTGGGCGGCAGCATCGCCGTTTCGCGCGGGCCGATCAATTGGGCGCAACCAAAAGCCTATCTTGGCGATTTTACCGACACCAAGGTGCTGGCGATGGAACTGAACCTGCCATTAGCCCCGTTTTCAGCCCAAGTGGCAGATACGGTGCGATGGATTGAACAGACAGGCCTTTGATGGCCGGGAAGCTTGTATTACGAGCGTTTGAAGATTCGGGTAATTTGTTTGATTGCCGTGGAGTATGACCGTTTGAGATCATCGGATTTTCAGGCGTCATGTCGGGAAGTGATTTGAGTTTAAATCGATTGAATGAGCGCACAGAGATAAGCACAGCGCAATCGGTCGATCATAAAAATAGGGTCCTGAAGGGGAAGTTCGATGTCGAGTGAGATTTTCAACGATTTGTTCGTGCTGGAATTAGCGAACAATCACTGGGGTAAAATCGAACGCGGATTGAAGATTATTCACGACTTCGCAGAAGTTGTGAAAGCCAACAATGTGCGCGCGGCGATCAAGCTGCAGTTTCGCGACGTCGATAACTTCATCCATCAGGATTTCCGCGGCCGCGAGGACGTTCGGTATATCAAAAAGACGATCGATACGCATTTGCCGTGGGACAGCCTGCGTCAGCTGGTGGAAGCGGTGCGCGATGCCGGCATGGTGACCATGGTCACGCCGTTCGACGAAGTGTCGGTCGACAAATGCGTCGAGTTCGGCGTGGACGTGCTGAAGATCGCCAGCTCGGATATCCGTGACAAGACTCTGTTGCGGAAGATGGCGGCATCGGGTCTGCCTGTGGTCGCGTCATCGGGCGGTGCCGATGCTGAGCATATTGACGCCCTCGTCAACTACTTCACGTCGCGCAACATCCCGTTCGCGCTCAACCATTGCGTGTCGCTCTATCCGTCGGAAGACAGCGAGCTGGAGCTGAACCAGATCGATTATCTGCGTCATCGCTACCCCGATATCGTGATCGGCCTGTCGACGCATGAACATCGCGATTGGCATGACTCGATTCTGATTGCCTATGGCAAGGGTGCGCGCACGTTCGAACGCCATATCGATATCGATTATGAAGGTGTGCCCGTCAGCGCCTATTGCACCAAGCCCGAACAGGCCGATGTGTGGTTCAAGGCGTTCAACAAGGCCAAGGAAATGTGCGGGGGCCCCGCCACCTTCCGTCGTGAGGTGCCCGAAAAGGAGCGCCGTTACCTCGATGCGTTGGTGCGCGGTACCTATGCCAAGCATGATCTGCCAGCCGGCCATGTGCTGACTGACGCTGATGTCTATCACATGGTCCCGTTGCTGAAGGGGCAGATCTCCACCCGCGAATTCGAAGGCGGTGAAAAGCTGACCCAGCCCGTCGCAGCGGGAACCGCCATCCAGCTCGCAGCGCTCGATGCGCCCTATGCCAAGGATGCTGCCCTTGCCGAACTGATTGCCGATCGCGGCATGGACGCGCCGGTTGAAGAGGCCACACAGACAATGAAGCGGGTCGCCGTTTCCTAAAGGCAGCTGTCCGTTTTATTCAGGCCTATCGATTTCCGGGTTGACCGCTTTCCCCTGGTGGTCGCCCGGTTTCGATTCTGGCGCTTTGTCGAATGAGGCGTTATCCAGCGTCAGGGCCGTTTCAGGAGCATCAATTGAGCAAAATCCGTTTGTCCGATTACGTCGCCCAGATCCTTGTCGATCACGGCGTGCGTCATGTCTTCATGCTGACGGGCGGCGGTGCGATGCACCTGAACGATGCGCTCGGCCGGTCCGAAGGCCTGCGTTATGTCTGCTGCCATCACGAGCAGGCGCTCGCCATGGCTGCCGAAAGCTATACGCGCCTGTCGGGGCGCATTGCCGCGGTGAACGTGACGACCGGGCCTGGGGGCATCAATGCGCTGAACGGTGTCCACGGTGCCTATACCGATTCAATCGCGATGATCGTGCTGTCAGGCCAGGTGAAGCGCGAAACGCTTGCGAGCAATGCGCCCGTGCGGCTGCGTCAGTTGGGCGATCAGGAAGCCGATACGATCGCAATCGTGAAGCCGATCACCAAATTCGCTGCGATGGTCACCGATCCGCAGGATATTCGGTACCTTATGGAAAAGGCGCTTTGGCTGGCAACGACTGGTCGGCCGGGCCCGGTATGGATTGATATTCCGATCGATATTCAGGCCATGCCAATTGATCCGACGACGCTGCGCGGCTTCGATCCTCGGATCGAGGGCTATGGCCGTGATTTTGCGCTGCCGGCCGAATATGGCTGGCTAACGGGCGAGCCCCTGCGTGATGCCGCGCGCAGCGTTGTCGCCGCACTTCGCCAAGCCGAGCGCCCTGTGCTGCTGCCCGGAACCGGCGTGCGGATCAGCGGATCGCACGATGTGTTTCTGAAGATCGTCGAAAAGCTCGGCATTCCCGTCGCGCCGGGCTGGAATGCGCAGGACGTGGTCGACGACAGCAACCCCTGCTATGTTGGCCGACCCGGCACCGTTGGCGATCGTGCCGGTAACTTTACCGTCCAAAATGCTGACTTGCTGCTCGTGTTCGGGTGCCGCCTGAACATTCGCCAGATCAGCTATAATTTCGCGGCTTTCGCGCGTGCTGCCAAAAAGATCATGGTCGATATCGACGCGGCCGAAATCGCCAAACCAACGCTATCGATCGACATGCCGATCCATGCCGATCTGAAGACCTTTTTGCCGATCCTGCTCGAAGAGCTGGAAAGCTATGAAGCGCCGGCTGCCCATAAAACCTATCTCGATTGGGCGATGGAGCGGCGCCACCGCTACAACCCCGTGCTGCCCGAATATTGGGAGACCAAGGGCATCATCAACCCCTATTGCTTCACCGAAGTGTTGTTCGATCAGTTGCGCGAGAACGAAGTGATCGTGATGGCCGATGCGACCGCGGCAGTGGTGACGGTGCAGGCCGCGAAGCTGAAGCCTGGTCAGCGCATCTTTTCGAACTCAGGCGCGGCATCGATGGGCTATGATCTGCCGGCCACGATCGGCGCATGGCACGCAATGCCTGAAGGCGCAGACCGGATCATCTGCATGGCCGGTGACGGATCGATCATGCAGAACCTTCAGGAATTGCAGACCATTATCGGGCAGAATATCCCGGCAAAGGTCTTTCTCTACAATAACTCCGGCTACCACTCGATCCGCCAGGCACAGCAGGCGTATCTGAACGGTTTCTCTGTCGGATGCGGGCCTGATTCTGGTGTTACCTTCCCCGAATTCAGCAAGATCGTTCAGGCATTCGGTTTTGCCTATGTATCGACGACCGATCATGCCGATATGGACGAGGCTATCCGCAAGACGCTTGCCACCCCCGGGCCGGCGGTGTGCGAGGTATTCATCGACAAGAGCCAGAACTTTGCCCCTAAGGTATCGTCGCGGCGGCTTGAAGACGGGTCGATGGTCACCGCGCCGATGGAGGATCTTGCGCCGTTCCTTTCGCGCGAGGAACTGCAGAGCAACATGCTGATCCCGTTGATCAATTAGGCCAAAAAATGGCGACTGGTGCGCTGCTGTTCGATCTCGACGGAACGCTGGTCGACAGCGCTGCCGATATTGCGCGCGCGCTATCGATCGTAAGCATCGAACGCGGAGGGCAGGCGATTATGCCTGCCACCGTCCGTCCGCTGGTCAGCCTCGGCGCCATAACTCTTGTCAGGCAGGCGCTTGGGCCCGTGGCGGGCGTCGACTCCGATGATCTGGCTGCATTTCGCGAAGTTCTGGCATCGATGCCCCCAGACCCGACGATCGTATTTGATGGCGTAGTCGATGCGCTGGAGGTTCTGACTGCGGCTGGATTTGCGATGGCGATCGTCACCAACAAGCCCGAATCGCTCAGCCGACAGCTGCTGAGTGCGTTGGCGCTCGATGGCTATTTCAGCGCCATTATCGGCGGGGACAGCGCGGTTGCGTCCAAGCCCGACCGCGCACCGCTCGATCTGGCATTGAAGCAGCTTGGCTTGTCGACCCGCGGAGCGTTGATGCTAGGCGATAGTGCGGTCGATGCCCAGGCAGCGCAAGCCTGCGGAGTACCGTTCATTCTGTACACCAAAGGTTATGACGCAGCAGGTTGCTGCAACTGGCCAGTGGCCGCGCGTTTTGCCGATTATGGACGACTGCCGTGCGTGATCAATGCGATGGTCGTTGATGCAGCTTTCCCGGGTCTGCTGGGGAGTTAAAATGGTTGCAATGCCCCATCATGATCTCGTAGGCACCCGAAACTGTGGGTCGGGCGGTGAGGTCGCGGTAATAGCCATGACGGCCGAGCTTTTCAAAAAGACAGGGTTCCGATGATTTTAGCGCGGCTCTTCCATCCAATGCGCGTCAGCCGGTTGTTGTCGGGCATGGTCTCCTGTGCAGTTTTTGTGGTCGCGGCGGCTTCTATTCCTTCAGTCGCCAGCGCTCAGTCGATCGATCCCAACCGAGGAGGTGGCAATCTGCCAAATGGCTCGCCACTGAACGGTAGTTATGACAGTCAGGAGCGCGATACGACGGTAACTACCGCGCCGGAGCCGCCACCTCAATCGCAACAGATCGAAGCCGTAGACATCTCAGGCCGACGGAATCGTAACAACAATGACGATGATAATGAGGTGCGTCAGGATCGACGCGATCTTCCGCCGGTCGTCGATCCACGCCTGAAGCCAACGCCTCCGAGCGAATTCGAGAAGTATGTGGAAGGCAGGCTCGGCCGACGGCTGCCGCGTTTCGGAGCAAATTTGCTCCTACCAGAAATTCGTGACTATGCGGTGCCGGCGACGGCGACGGTACCACCTGGCTACATCCTCAATATCGGCGATGTCCTAACGATTGCACTTACGGGATCAATCGACGGCACTTTCACCGTTCAGGTTGATACCGATGGCCGAATTTTTCTTCCCAAGATCGGTTCGGTCTCCGTTGTCGGGGTTCGCTACGCTGATTTGAAAAGCTTGGTTTCGCGCGCCATCGGCACCCAGTATCGCGGCTACACTGTCACTGTCGCAGTCAAGCAGCTGCGCGGGTTGCGCGTATACGTCACCGGCTTCGCCAACAATCCGGGCGCCTATACTGTTAACAGCCTGTCGTCCTTGCTCAACGCGACGCTCGCCGCAGGTGGACCTTCATCAGGCGGAAGTTTGCGCTCCGTAAAGCTTTATCGCAACGGCAGTGAGATTGCCGATTTCGACTTGTATGACCTTTTGATCCGAGGCGATCGAAGCGGCGACGCGATCCTCCAGAATGAAGACGTGTTGTTCATCCCGCCGCTCGGGAAGCAGGTTGCGGTGGTCGGTGGCGTCAACACCGAAGGCGTGTACGAAACGAAAGAGGGCGAAACGATCGAGTCCGTTCTCGCTTATGCGGGTGGACCGAATGTTCTCGCCGATGTCTCTCGTGTCATGCTTTACCGGGCAGGTGACCCCGACAAGACAAGCGGGCAGGAAGTGCTGCTTGCGGAGCAGGGCAAGCTGCCCGTCGCGGGCGGTGACATTATCCAGATGTTCACCACAGGATCACTCGTGCGTCCAATCGATCGACAGACGGTCGTGGTCCGGATCGAGGGCGAAGTACGACGGCCTGGCAATTACGTCGTGCCGCCGAACACAGATTTGGCGCGCGTTGTTGAACTTGCCGGCGGATACACCCCCCAAGCCTATATCTTCGGGACGAAGGTCGAGCGCGTTTCTATCCGGGCGCAGCAGCGCGAGAGTTTTCTCGAGGCCATCAAGCAGCTCGAGATCAGCCTGGCGTCGACCCCGCTGACCAGCGCGCGTGTGGACACGACCAATAGGGACGTCGAACTCAACTCGGCTCGCGCTGTGCTTGATCGCTTGCGGCAAGCCGAACCCGATGGACGGTTGGTGCTCGATCTTGATGTCAACGCCACGCAATTACCGGGTGGGTTGACCATGGAAAGCAATGACCGGATCATCATCCCAGCGCGGCCGGTAACGGTGGGGGTATTCGGGGCGGTCTATCGTCCTGCAACGTTTATCATCAACCCGGCAAAGCGCACTCGCATCCGTGACTATATCGACCGTGCCGGTGGTGGTTTGCGATCAGCAGATCGCGGGAGTATTTTCGTCGTTCGCGCCAGTGGCGATGTGATCTCGAAACGGCGCGGCGCGTTAAACGCAGCTGCTCTTCCGGGCGATGTAGTCTTTGTGCCCGTCAAGACTCAGTCGACATCACTTCTCGCCAAGATTCGTGATATCAGCCAGGTGATCTTCCAGCTCGGCATCGGCGCAGCAGCGTTCGTGGCGGTGGCTAGGTGACGCCGCCACGCAGTATAATGACAACAATTGTTCACAGCCAATGGTTGCGGGATGATCGACGCCGGCGCGGGATCATCGCGCTGCTGCTTGGCGTATTTGCGCTGCTCAGCTTTTATCCCGAACGCTATCGAGCTGCGGTCGCGCTGACTCCAACGGATCCGGCGAGCTTGGGTCTCAGCAGCGCGTTGGGGCAATTTGGCGCCGTCAACAGCATTTTCGGCAATCAGACCGCGGTCGAAGTTGCCTTGCGTGTGGCGCGCAGCATCTATGTCCGCGATGCTGTCATCGACAAGGTGAACCTGATCAAGCGGAACGGGTTTCTCAGCCGCGTTGCAGCCAATAGGTGGTTGGAGCGTAATGTCGACATTCGCATCCAGCGCGGTGGCATCATCGAGATATCTACCCGCAACTCTGACCCTGAACTTGCGAAACTGATTATTGAGAGCTTCACAAACGCGACGCGCCGTCGCCTTGCGGAGATCGGTAAGGAGCAGACGCAATATAAGCGTACGGTCCTGACCGAGTTGGTCGAAGAGACCGATAAACGGCTGGCCAGGGCGCAAGAAAATTATGATCGTTTTCGGCGGCGTACGCGCTATGCCCAGCCGACAAGCGCGATCAGTGCGATCGGTGAGCGGATACCGCAGCTGCAGCAGCTGGTGAAAGCAAAAGAGGTCGCTCTTTATGCGGCTCGGCAATTCTATACCGATGATAGCCTGCAGATCCGTCAAATCCTCGCGGAGCTCAAGGCGCTAAGAAGCCAGCTCGCAGAGGCGCAAACGGTTCGCCCCGGTGAAAAATACTCGGTCGGTATGGTGATTGAGGAGTCAACTGAAGCGCGGGATCTGGAGCGCAAATTGTTCATCGCTCGTGCGCTGTACGACAATTACACGCGTTTCTTGGAGGGGACGTCGGTTGAAGACCTTACCCAGACCGCTGTTTTGCGCGTGCTTGAACCGCCCTTTGTCGACTCGACCCGCCAGATAAATCTGATTCCCGCGCTGCTCGGGATTTTGGTTTTGCTCGGCGGGCTGGCGGTTGAATTCTATTTGGCTCGTCCGCCTGTCGGGAATCGACAGGGTCCGCTTGAAGTTTAATGCGATGACGCCACCGGAAATCTCCGTCGTTATCCCTTGCTATAACGAGCGTGAAAACGCGGCCAACATCGCGCAGGCCGTGATCGATCAGCTTGAGCCGATCTGTCAGTCGTTCGACATCCTGTTCATCGATAATGCGTCGACCGACAACACCGTCGCGATCATCAAGGAGCTTTGTGCCAAGGATGATCGCATTCGCCTGATCGCCAATACGCGCAATTTCGGCCAGATGCGGTCGCCGACGCATATGGTGTATACGGCACGGGGGGACGCTGTCATCGGCATCTGCGCCGATTTTCAGGACCCACCCGAGATGATCCCTGCCTTTGTCGAGCGCTGGCGTGCGGGTGCCGATATCGTCCTTGGTGTCCGCAAGTCTGAGGTAGCAGGTTTCGTGACGACGGTATTCCGGCGCGTTTCCTACTGGTTTGCACAGCGCTTCGGGGATTATCCGCTGGTGCCGAACGCGACGGGTTTTGGCTTGTACGACCAGAAGGTCGTCCGGCAGATCGCTGCAATGAACGAGCCCGAGCCGTTTTTTCGCGGGATGCTGGTGGAGACCGGCTATCGCATCGAAACACTGGTATATGAACGTCCGGTGCGTGCGCGGGGCATCTCATCAAACACTTTCTTCGTATTGCTCGATTTTGCGCTGTCGAGTCTGGCAAGCTTTTCGAAAAAGATCATCCGCGTACCGTTCTTCATTGGCGTTGGCGTTTGCGGGTTGGCAGGATTGGCGATGCTTGGTGCCCTGATCGCGCTGCTGACGGGCGCTGCGGTGTTGCCATGGCTCATTGCGGCCGGCGTCGAACTTCAATTTGGCATATTGTTCATTTTTCTGGGAATTATGGGTGATCAGGTCCGCTTGATATCCGAGCGGACACGCGGCACGCCGCTCGTATTCGAACGCGAGCGGGTTAACTTCCCTGAGGATTATTGAGTGTGGCGGCGATTGCGCACATTAATCGTTTGGCAGACATCATTCGATTCTATCAGGCCGCAGCACTGAACGCAGCGTTTGGCTTCGGCCTGTACTCGGTATTTGTCTATGCCGGGATGAATCTGTTTGTGGCGCAGATTGTGGCGCACTGTATTGGGGTGGCATTTAACTACGTCACCTATAGTCAATATGCGTTTCGTGGGTCTGCGCCAGCAAAGCTCCGTTTTCTCGGTGCCTATGCCATCAACTATGTTGTCGGGCTGCTCGCCTTGTTGCTCACGAGCAGCTTCATCGCGTCGCCGTATCTGGCGATGGCGGTTGCGATTGTCATTGCCACCGTTATCAACTTTGTCGCGCTGAAATACGGCGTTTTTACAAAGCCAGCGCCATGAGGTTGCAGGCGGGCATCACATCGAGCCAGCGCTGGATTGAACGCATTCTGGCGCTCCTGGTCTTCTCGGGTATTGCCTATGCCATGGGTTTCCTCTGGTGGAATGCCTATCTTCCGGCGCCATTTTTTTACCAGCCGTCCGACACATATATGGACTGGTTTAACGTCGCGGAATGGGCGCATGACCCCGGAGCCTATGACAGCTGGGGTTCCGTCTATCTTCCGCTCAACTTTCTGGTCGCCAAGCTGTTCAGTCTTAGCGCCTGTTATATTCCTGGCAGCCCGGCTGGAAATGCCATTTACGCACGCTCCTGCGACTGGCTAAGCCTCTTCACCATTCACGCCGCTTTCATATTATGCGCCGTGATAGCATCTCTAAGCTTTGTGAAACATGATAGACCGACCGCCTTTTACCGCGCATTCGCGCTAAGCGCTGGTTTGCCGATGACTGTCGCTCTTGAACGCGGCAATCTGATCATCCTTGCTTTTCTCGCCTTCATGCTGGGTTATGGCCCGCTGCTGCGGGCAGCGCGATGGCGCTGGGTTGCGTTGGGATTGGCGGTCAACTTCAAGATTTATCTCGTCGCGTCGGTGTTCGGGCATTTGCTGCGTCGTCGGTGGCGCGCATTTGAGGGGGCGTTGCTCGCGGTCGTCATCGTCTATCTGCTGACGTACGTCGGCCTCGGTATCGGGTCGCTGACGGAAATCTCTCGCAATATCGCCGTCTTCACGCAGGTGATCGAATCTCAAGGCTTTGCAGACGTTTTCTATTCGGCGTCTTATAACCCCCATATCACCGTCCTCACCAATGTGCGGGCCCCGGTTGACGCAATTCTGGGCCGGGATTTGACCGAACCTCTGCTGTACTGGGTCTATTTCTCCACAAAGATCACCCAGGCCATTATTGCGGCTGCTGCCATCGCCATCTGGCTAAGGCCTGAGGTGGTTTCGAATGTTCGTGCAACAAATCTCGCCCTCTGCTTCGCGTTCCTGAGCGCCGAATCTTACGGGTACAGTTATATATTTGTGATTTTCCTGACCTTCTTCGAAAAATGGCAGGGAACAGGAAGGATTGTCGCGATTGTCGCAGCCTATGCGCTGTGCTTTCACTTCGAATATCCGTTGGCCAATGTCATTTCGCTCCCCGACGATTCCTATCTTGGCGGCCGACGGGTGGAAGTTCCGCTGAACATCGCGCTCGGCGCTTTCGTTCGACCAGGGGTGTTTTATCTGATCCCATTCGCACTGTCTTGCGCAACGATCGCGGCTGTGTGGAAGGATATCCAGGCGCAGGGATGGAAGTCGCGGTGGCGCTATCGCCATGATCTGCCGATTATGGTTGGTCCCGGAGCAGCTTTACCCCCGGGTGGGTCATAAGAAGATTGAACGTGATGATCGCGGTGAAACGAACCTACAAGCGCGACTAGAGCTTGGTCACCAGTGCCTGTGCGGTCTTCATCGCAAGCGGGCGTTCGGGCTTGTCGGCAAAGAACTCGTCAACGGCGCGTCGTGCACCGGGGCAGGATGCAAATCCGTAATCGTCGAATACGATCGATCCGCCCGAGGTGAGCCGCGGATAGACAAAGCTCAAACAGTCGAGAACGCCCTGATACAAATCCAGATCGATATGGGCGAAACAGAATTTGCGATCTTCCAGGCCGGCAAACGTATCAGGCACCCAGCCCTTGCGGTAATGGATGAAGGGTTCGGTGCCGACAACGGCCTGCACGCCCTCGACAGAGGTATCGGCGAAATCGCCCTTGCTGTGGCGATCGACCTGCGAAACTTTTTCCATCCCTTCAAACGAGTCGAACAGGTAGAAATTCTTGTCGGTTCTTGGGCCGATCGCTTCACGGATGAGCTTGGCGGTGCCCCCCTGAAATACGCCGGCTTCCATCACGTCGCCTTCGACATGGAGTGACTGCGAGAGCGCTTGCCAGATTGTCCAGCAACGCTCGATGTCGACGACGGTATAGGGTGAAACGCGGTTGAATAGCGCGACAAAATCAGGTGCCAACCAGGGCGAAAAATGCGGTGCGTACTGATCCGCGTCGGGAATGTCTTTCACGATCAGCATCTTGTACAACTGACCCCACAAAATTGGCGGTGCCAAAGACTTCGCTACGCCTACCCAGCGCATACGGGTCGTTCGGAGAGTTACGATTTCCGCCATTTTCGATCCACCTTTCAACCGTTCGCCTAACACCGATGATAACCGCGCGGAAGTCCCCGCACTTTGGGTGTCTGAGGCGTCAATACTGTCCGCTTCTCCGCGCAGCCTCAGTCCAGCAGGACCGCAATCGGGACCAGCCGGTGTGCAGTGTCAGGATAAAGCGCCTGTACATTCGCCGCGATCGCAGGGGCAAAATCGATGCTGTTGAGCAAGACGGTGCGCGGCGTCGTACCCAGATCGGCGGGGGCCTTTACGGGGCGCCCCAGCAGCGTCGTGCCCTGCTTGGCGGGATCACGATCGATGAAAAAATCGATCCGCGCGGGATCAAAGAAGTTGGCGAGCATTTCGTCGGTCAGGCTGCCAGCACCCCACACCACGATCCTGTCCTCGCCTGCCAGCGCCGGATGATTGGACAGCAGACCTGCGTCCCAGCTCGGCAACGCAAAGGGCCGGGCAACGACACGCAGCGAATCCGCATAACGCGCGTCAAGCCAGGCGTCGGTCGCCGTGGCGACAATCTCAAGCCCTGCATTGGCGAGCATGCGCGCCAGTGACGTGGCCGAGAAGAAATGCAGGTGCGATCGGTTGTCGTCGATCGGCAGCTTACGGTGCCCGCCCAGATTGGGAACTTCGATGAAGATTGCGCCGCCATCGCCCAGAACGTGCCGCATCGCCTGCAACTCGGCGGCCGGGTCTTCAAGATGTTCAAGCACATGCGACATCAGGATCATGTCGAAACCCGGTTCAATCGTGCCGGCTGCGATCAATTCGCCCAGCGGGCGCACGTGCAGCTGGTCAAGATGTGCTGCGGCCTGTTCGCCAGCAGGAGACAGCTCGATGGCCTCATAGCGCGCGGGTGCCTGTTCGGCGCGGACCATTGCGGCAAGTTCGCCCGTCGCACAGCCGATTTCCAGGATGCGCGCAGCAGGCCTGTTGAAGGGCGCAAAAAAGGCTACTTGCGATCGCAGTCGATCATCCGACGTACCGAGCGAGCACATTGCTGTTGCGGCATAGCTGAACGGATTGATGTGCGTGCGCCAACCATGAAAGCAATCGCGGCAATAAGCACGCTCACCCACGGGCGTCGACAGATGGTCAAGCGAGGTGCCGTTACAGACGATGCAATTTGTCGCGCTCATAAGATGCCTCGGCTGGTGGGAAGATGGCGCGCCTTACGGCTCGCTCCCGTCGAATATGGGATGGGCATTACGGGTGCAAGTCCCGCAGCGCCAGTGCTCAGCGCTCCATGCCGCTGATGGCGATGCCGGTGGAGCCAAGGCCCGCATTGTCGCGCTGGCCAATGATCCGCCCTGCCAACCCGGCTGTCAGGCAATTCGGATCGATGGCGGCGATATCAATCGAAAGGTATCGGTTGCCGCCGCGCAGATCGATCCCGGCGGGGAAAGCGCCTGCCTGTCCCTTGATCCGCGCACGCAACTGGCCATGGGCGCATCCCATCAATGAGATGGCGGGTTGCACCGCCTTCTCGCCCGGATTGTTGATCGCGGCGTCGATCGTGAAATCGCGACATTGCTCGAAACTGATCGGGCGGCGAAATCCGATCACTTTGGTGCCGCTGATGCCGATCCCTTCCGCATTCTGGCCATAAATGCCCAGCGCATTGCCGCCATGATCGGCATTGAACCAGCCATAAAGCTGGCCGCCGGTGATGCTGATCTGCCCCTTTGACTGATGAACGAAAATCGCAGCCAGCGCGGCTGGCGATGGGCCGACATATGGGTCGACGATATCGATCGCCGCATAAGCGGAGAGATTGGTCAGCTCGATCCCGGCCGCGCTGCACTGATCGATGATCGGCATCAGGATATGGAGATTGGCGTGCCCCCCCCGCGGTTGCTCGCCCTTCAGCGATGCCACCATGCCGTCGACCTTGATCCCGATGGCGAGCGTGCTCGTCTCGAAATTCTGGATATAGGTGTCGGCACACCCGCCCTGTAGATGGGCGCCGATGCTCTCGCGCAAACCCGGCGTTCCACCGGTGCTCGCACCGCAATCGTTCAGGTAAAGCGAGGCATTGCCCCCCAGAAATGCGACTGGCGTGCGGCCATCAAGATGGAATGCCCAAAAGCTCTGCGCACCGGCCTTGTCCGACGGGCTGGACCGAAAGGCGTGGCAATCCCGCAAATGGGTATAGACCGCACCCGTGATCGAATAGCCGACCGCGTGTTCGTCCGACGACACGCCCTCGATCAGGCAATCGAACGTGAAGCGGATGCGCAGCCCCGCTGCCGTCTCCCCGCCACGGGCAAGCGGGGCGGCGCTTCGGGTCAGTTCCATCCAACGTAAATCGACAGCGTGGAGATACTCGTTCACCGTGGCCGGCGGGCGATCAAAACCCAGCTGAACGACGTCCCGGCTATTGCTGACAATGACGATGCGGGTGCCGCGGTTGGCGCCACCCCAGTTCTTGCCGGTCCCCCAGATGCGCCGGTTCGGCGTATCGATCTTCCATGTATCGCTGATGAAATAATCGGCAGCACCCAGCATCGTTACCGGATGGGCAGCAACACAGGCGCGGAGTGCGGCCAGACTGTCGCGCGATGAATCATTGCGCGCCGCCCCCCACCATTCCGGATAAGCCGCAGGAGCACGGCTGCCTGTCATGTCGACGCGGCCGGGGCCGGTGAATATGTGCCCCACCGGTGCCTGAAAATCGCCCAGCAACGTCAGCGTGCGGCCCGCTGCCACCTCAATCTTGGCACCGGGCATCAGCAGCACATCGGCACGAACCGTCATGTTGCTGGCAACGACATGCTTGCCAGCGGGCAGGGTGATGCCGGGCAGCTTGGCCGCAAGGGCAGGGCTGGTCACTGCCCCGCTTCCTTGTGCGCAAGTCTCGGTTGACGTCGCCACGAACGCCATTGCCGACATGCGACCAATCAGTTCGCGCCGAGATACCATCAGCTGATCGCCACCAGCATCACACCAGCGTGTCGCGCATCGCGTCTTCAAACGGCGTCCAGGTCGCGCCCGACTTCATCTTTTCCACCAGATTCGGGTTCGCGATGAAGGCACGGCCCCAGGTCACTGCGTCGAGCAGCCCTGCGTCGAGCTCCGCATTGGCGTCATCGATTGAAAGCGACGCCCCGCCGATGAGCACGCCGTTCCACAGCGGCCGCACCATCCGAACGATCCGCCCGGCGGTGTCAGCATAAACCGAATTGGCGCAGCTGATGTCGAGCGCCTTCAGGCCAAGGCTTTGGACGGCAGGGATGAAATAGGCGATCATCGCGTCCAGATCGGGCCAGTCATAAATACCGCCCATGAAGCGTGACGGCGAAATGCGCGCAATCACGCGTTCGGCCGGTACCACCTTCAGCACCTGTTCGATCAGCTCGAGCGTGAACCGGCAGCGATTTTCCACCGAGCCGCCATAATTGTCGGTGCGATCATTGACGCGCGCATCAAGGAACTGATCGGCGAGATAGCCATGCCCGGTGTGCAGTTCGACCGCATCGAACCCAATATCGATCGCGCGGCGCGCGGCATCGGCGAAATATCCATAGATGGTCGGCATCTCGTCAGGGGTCAGCGCGCGGGGCTCGCCATAGGGCTTGCCGTTCTGGCGGTTGATGCCGGTAGCTGCAACATTGGTCGAGCTCACCGGTTGCACGACGGTGTAATCCTCGTGCGAGATGCGACCGGTGTGCCAGAGCTGGCAGGCAATCGCGCCGCCCTCTGCATGCACCGCGTCGACTACAGGCCGCCAGCTTTCGGCATGCGCATCGGTGGCAATGTAGGGGGCATTGTTCCACCCATCACCGCTCTGGTGCACCAGCGTACCTTCGGTCAGGATCAGGCCAGCCCCGCCCGCTGCACGGCGCTGGTAATAATCGCGCATTTCAGGTGTGGCGTGATGACCTTCGGCAGCAAAGCCGCGGCTCATCGCCGACATGACGGTGCGGTTGCGCAACCGGATGAAATCAGGGCGATCGAGCGGATCGAACAAGGTGGTCATGCTTTTGGCTCCAGGCGATATTGATCGAAAAATGGGTCGTCGAGATAGGCGTGCAGCGTTGACTGCCACGGGCGCTGCAGATTGGCATTCTCGCGCGTCAGCCGGTCACAGCTGAGCACCGCGATGTCGGGGCGGCGGCCGAGCTCGCTTTGTGAGACGAGCGAGGCATCGACGGGCACAATCTCAAAATGCCCTTTCCACCCAAGCGCGATCGTAATTTCATGCGCCAGATCGGCAAAGCTCGCTTGGCCCACACAGGCCATCTGATAGCTGCCCGTTGCCCCCTTGGCGATCAGGTGCAGCGAATTGATCGCAAGGTCGCGCGTCCAGGTCGGCTGCCACACGCGGTCCCCGACATTGAAGTGCGTTTCGCCGCGCTGCAGTGCTGCCCACATCACGGGGATGATACGGCCAACGAAATTCTTGTCGGCAGCCCCGCCACCGAAAAACCCTGCCATGCGGACGATCAGCGCATCGGGCAACCGCTCCGTGATGACCTTTTCGGCTTCGTATTTGAGCTCGCCGTAAAAAGATAACGGCCGCGGCGTCTCGTCTTCGGGGATGGGATTGGTGCGGCCGTCATAGGTCAGGAAGGATTGCGGATAGAGCAGGCGGGCATTGCTGCGCACGGCGAGATCGACAATGTTACGCGTACCTTCAACGATCGTGCGCCGCGCCGCGTCCGGCTCGCGCGCGCATCCTTCAACATCGACGCGGGCGGCGCAGTGGATGATCCAACCGCCCTGAACCCAGGAGTCCCAGCGCGCCACCTGATCGGGATCGGTTGCATCCAATTCATCGCGTCCGGGCGCGCGTACTTCAAGCTTCGGTGATCGAGACGCTTCCTCGAACAGCGCCGATCCCAGCATGCCCTTGCCACCGGTTACCAGAATGCGAGTCTTTTCGGGCACTGATGATCTCTCCTTCTTCGTATTGCAGCCAAGCCCCGTGACGATGGCAGGCTCGCTGCCATTTCCGCCAATCAAGCCGCGCTAGGGTTATTGACGATGTGTGTGGGGGAAACAGGCCACCGCTGAACGCCGATTTTCGTTTTGCCTAGCAGCAGCCCGGGTAAAGCGGCAAGGGGAGCAGCAGCCCGAGATCAATTCACCCCGCTGCTTTTCACGAGCGCGTCGATCGCCAGCAATCGCTCGAGCAGCGCTTCGGCCTGATCGAGCGGGATGGCGTTGGGGCCGTCGGATTTCGCATTGTCGGGGTCGGGGTGCATTTCCATGAACAGGCCCGAAATGCCGACCGATACCGCCGCGCGCGCCAATGGGGCGACGAATTCGCGCTGGCCGCCGCTCGTCGTGCCCATGCCGCCGGGCAGCTGCACCGAATGGGTGGCGTCGAACACCACCGGGCAGCCGGTCGCCCGCATGATCACCAGCCCGCGCATGTCGGAAACGAGGTTGTTATAGCCAAAGCTCGCCCCGCGATCAGTGACCAATAGTGGCGCGGCAACGCCCGCTTCGGCAGCAGCGGTGCGCGCTTTGGCGGCGACATGGATCATGTCCCCGGGCGCCATGAACTGGCCTTTCTTGATGTTCGCAGCCTTGCCGCAGGTGGCGACCGCTTCGATCAAGTCGGTCTGCCGCGCGAGGAAGGCGGGGGTTTGCAGCACATCGACCACGCTGGCGACGGCGCTCACCTGCGCGGTTTCGTGGACATCGGTCAGCACCGGCATCCCCACTTCGCGCCGCACCTTTTCGAGAATGCGCAGCCCTTCCTCAAGGCCAGGCCCGCGAAACGAGCTGCCCGAGGTGCGGTTCGCCTTGTCGAACGAGCTTTTGTAGATGATCAGGATGCCCAGCCGCTCAGCCATGCCCTTCAGCGTCTCGGCGGTCGAGAGCGCCATCGCCTCGCTTTCGATCACGCACGGTCCGGCGATCAGGAACAGCGGCTGATCGATGCCGACCGCGCGGCCGCAGAGGTGAGTGGTCTGGTCCGTCATCATCATCCTGCGCTGCGCTGTGAGAGTATAGCCTCGATAAACGGGATATCCTCGGGGTTGTTGAGTTCCCAAAGGTCATGGCCCGGATCGCGCACCTCGACAATGCGGATCGGCTTGCCGGCCTCCAGAAAGCGGAGCTGCTCCAGCCCTTCGAGCAGCTCGAGCGCGCCGACCGGTAGACCGGCATAGCCACGCAGCGCCGGCACGCGGTACGCATAGACGCCGATGTGAAAAAACAGCGGCAGCGTCGGATCACCAATGCGTGCGGGCGGCAGATGCGGGATGACCGATTTGGAAAAATAGAGCGCGTTCAGATCATACCCGAACGTCACCGTGGTGCCACCGACGCGTCCTTCGCGCTGATCGCCGATCAGGCGGCGCTGGACTTCGGGGGAGGCGCGGATAATCGGTGTGGCCACCTCAATCGCTGGATCAGCGACCATCGCTGCGATCAGCGCCTCGATCACGAAAGGCGGCGTCAGCAGCGCGTCGCCCTGAAAATTGACGACGATATCGGGCAGCTCAGACAGTGCATCCAGTGCGGCGGCGCAGCGTTCGGTGCCATTCGCGCAGCTTTCGGGCGTCATGAGTACCGATGCGCCTGCCGCCGCCGCTGCCTCGGCGATGAGCGCGTGATCGGTTGCAACATGCACGCTGGCCACACCCGGCACCGCGCGGGCGGCATCGAGCGTCCATTCGATCAGGGGTTTCGAAACGCCCGCCGCACCCCGCAACAGGGCGAGCGGCTTGGCCGGATAGCGGGTCGATGCGTAGCGCGACGGAATGATGATCGCGACCTGCGCGGGCGTGTTCGTCATGGCACTGGCCGCCGCGTATCAGAGCCGCGACGCGCGCAGGATATCGTGGATGTGGATCAGACCGACCGGCAGCCCCGGGTTAAGCGCATGGGTAACGAACAGCGACGTGATCTTGCTGGTTTCCATCGTCTCGAGCACATCCTCCGCAAAGGCTGACGCATCGATCGTTGCGGGGCCGCGCGTCATCACCTCGGCGGCGGTCGATTCGAGCAGCCGGTCGGCATGACGGCGCAAATCGCCATCGGTGATGATCCCGATCAGCAGCCCATCGGCATCGACGATACCCGCGACGCCAAAGCTGTGCGCGGTCATTTTCAGGATCACGTCGCGCATCGGCGTTTCCGGCAGCACCAGCGGCAGTTCGTCCTGCCCGTGCATCAGCGCGGATACGCGGGTCAGCCGCTGGCCGATATTGCCGCCCGGGTGCAGCGTGTTCAGCTTGGTGCGCGATACGCCACGCAGGTTCATCAGCGCGATCGCGAGCGCATCGCCGATCGCCAGCATCATGATCGCCGATGTGGTGGGGGAGATATTCTCAGGGCAGGCCTCCCGCACCGTCGGCAGCACCAGCCGTACATCGGCCTGCCGCATGATCGTGGACGTGGGCTTCGATCCGATGCCGACCACGGTGATCGCGTTGTCCGCGGCATAGGTCATCAGATGCTTCAGCTCGCGCGTCTCGCCCGACAGCGACAGTAGCAACAATGTGTCGCCGGGCATGATCATGCCGAGGTCGCCATGCCCTGCTTCGGCGGCATGCACGAAAAAAGCGGGGGTGCCGGTGGAGGCGAAGCTCGCGGCGATCTTGCGGCCGACATGGCCGGATTTGCCGATGCCCGACACGACCACACGGCCCTGCGTCGCCATCAGCGCTTCGACCGCGGCGACGAAACTGTCGTCCAGCGCGTTGCTGAGCGATGCGAGCGCGACCGCCTCGTCGCTAATCACTCCGCGTCCAAAGCCGAGAATTTGTTGACCCCGCGCCGCAATAGCGTCGCTCGCCCCAATGGCGCGTTCCATTGCCAACATCGATCTGCCCCCCACCACGTTTTCTACACCGAAAACGCCGCACATTTAACCCCGCTTTGTGGTCGTCGATCAGCCTTCACCATGCAAGCAGGATTGGCCTATCCGAGCCAATTCTGCGCGAGATGCTGAGTTTTTTGCGCCAAGCCGAGGGGGGTAGCCGGTAAACACGAGGCGGGTAGGGCGGTCGCGCGACGACTCGGGCGACTCAGTCGTTCCCGCCAATCAAATCGCCCAGCCCGCCCAGCACCGATCCCTCACCACGATTGCCGCCGCGTCCGCCTGCTGCCGCCAGCATTCGCCCGGCAAGGCGCGAGAAGGGCAGCGACTGGATCCACACCTTGCCCGGCCCGGTCAGCCGCGCAAAAAACAGCCCTTCGCCGCCGAACAACACGCTGCGGACGCCGCCTGCGGTCACCAGATCGAAATCGACGCTGGGGGTATAGGCGGCCAGGCACCCGGTATCGACATGAAGCTGCTCGCCGGGTTGCAAAATGCGCTCGACCACGGTGCCACCCATCTGGACGAACACCCAGCCATCGCCGTCCAGCTTCTGCATGATGAAGCCCTCGCCGCCGAACAGCCCGGTCATCACCTTGCGCTGGAACGCAATGCCGATCGACACGCCCTTGGCCGCCGCCAGAAACGCATCCTTCTGGCAGATCAGCGTGCCGCCCAGATCGGACAGCTTGATCGGCAGGATCGCGCCCGGCGTGGGGGCGGCAAAGGCAACGCGCGCCTTGCCGGTGCCGTTATGCGTGAACACGGTGGTGAACAGGCTTTCCCCTGTCACCAGTCGTTTGCCCGCACCGAGCAGCTTACCCATGAACCCGCCACCCGCATCGCCGCTGCCGTCGCCGAACACCGTCGTCATGCCGATCGACGCGTCCTTCCACACAAAGGCACCGGCTTCCGCGACCGCGCTCTCGCCCGGATCGAGCTCGATCTCGACGAACTGGAGTTCCTGACCCTTGATCTCGAAATCGATATCGTCGGCCACACCTGCGGATCGGCTATGCTGCCAGGGGCTCTGCGTCATCGGGAAATCCTCCGTTGTGGGCTGTGGGGATTATAGCCGGGCAGGGGAGATTCGCCACTAGGGCAAATGGGTAGGGTGGCAGGAGAGGGAGTTAACAGGGGGCGCGAACTTATGTCCGGTTCTGCCCTCAAGCGGACATTCTGAGCGGGTCCGTTATTGATCCCCGACGGACGTTGGCAGATTGCTCACAATGTCGGCGATTTCAGGGTCGGTGAACTCTGCAATCGGATTATCGCTTTTGTCGGGCGTGCGATGAAACTCGCCCGCGTCGAAGGCTTCGTAAACGCGCCAGAAAAGCTTTGGCCACGGGGGTGGTGGCTCGGTGAGTTGCCTCTTAATTATTGTCCCGTAGAGGTCATTTACGACCCAATCACAGAACTCAAATGAGTAGCGTCGTCCATGGTAACCGCGCGCCAGTTCTGCCCCGATATCATCGTATAGCTGCCGCTCGCTGTCCGACCATCCAGCCGTCCACCGACGAATATCGGCCTCCGAAGTTGATCGGCCATCCTCTGACAGGCGGCGTTCAAGTTCAGCAAGGATATCGGTCGGACGAAACATCAGACAATGATGCCTTATCGGACGTCTCCTTTCCACCACTTCCAGACATTCGCGGCGGGTCGGTAAATGCCGGTCTCGCCCTAAAACAACCCCTCAATCCGCCCCTCATCATCGAACCCGATCGCCTCCGCCGCCGGCACGCGCGGCAGGCCGGGCATTGTCATGATCTCCCCGCACACCGCCACGACAAAGCCCGCCCCCGCCGCCAGCCGAACTTCGCGGATATGGACCGTGTGGCCGGTCGGTGCGCCGAGCGCGGTCGGATCGGTGGAAAAGCTGTACTGCGTCTTTGCGATGCACACGGGCAGATGCCCGAACCCCGCTGCCTCGAACCGCGCAAGCTGCGCGACGATCGCCGGTTCGGCATCGACACTCCCTGCGCGGTAGAGTCGGGTCGCGACCGTCTTGATCTTGTCGAGCAGCGGCAGGCCATCGTCATAGAGCGGCGCGAACTGCGCTGATCCGCTTTCCGCGAGCGCGGCGACCGCATCGGCAAGCTGGGTCGCGCCCGCGCCGCCTTCGGCCCAGTGGCGGCACAGGATCGCCTGCACGCCGTGCGCGGCGGCGATATCGCGCAGCGCTTGGATTTCGGCGTCGCTGTCGGTGCCGAAATGGTTGATCGCCACCACCGCAGGCACCCCGAACTGGCGGACATTCTCGATATGCCGCACCAGATTGGCCGCTCCGCGATTGACCGCGTCCACGTCCTCTCGCCCCAGATCGACCTTGGCGACGCCACCGTTCATCTTCAGCGCACGCACCGTGGCGACGATCACGACCGCAGCGGGCGCCAGACCGGCCTGACGGCATTTGATGTCGAAGAATTTCTCTGCGCCCAGATCGGCCCCGAACCCCGCTTCGGTGACGACGTAATCGGCGAGCCCCAGCGCGGCGCGGGTCGCGATCACCGAATTGCAGCCATGCGCGATATTGGCGAACGGCCCGCCATGAATGAAGGCCGGGTTGCCGCCGAGTGTCTGCACCAGATTGGGCTTGATCGCCTCAGCCAGCAGCACCGCCGTGGCGCCGTCCGCCTTCAGGTCATGCGCGGTCACCGGTGTCCGGTCACGGGTATAGCCCACGACGATCCGGGCGAGCCGATCGCGCAGATCGGCCGGGTCGCGCGCCAGGCAGAGGATCGCCATCACTTCGGAGGCGACGGTGATGTCGAAGCCCGATTCGCGGGGGTAGCCATTGCCGGTGCCGCCAAGCGACTGAACGATCTGTCGCAGCGCGCGATCATTCATATCCATGGCCCGCCGCCACACCACGCGGCGCACGTCGATACCAAGCGTATTGCCCCAGTGGATATGATTGTCGAGCATCGCCGCGAGCAGGTTGTGTGCCGCGGTGGTCGCGTGGAAATCACCCGTGAAATGCAGGTTGATGTCCTCCATCGGCACCACCTGCGCATGGCCGCCGCCGGTCGCACCGCCCTTTTGCCCGAAGCACGGCCCGAGCGATGGCTCGCGCAGGCACAGCATCGTCTTTCGCCCGGTAAGATTCAGCGCATCGGCCAGGCCCACTGACGTCGTGGTTTTCCCCTCGCCCGCCGGCGTGGGGCTGATCGCGGTGACGAGGATCAGATGCCCGCTCTTGCCGTCGCGCTGAGGCAGCGCGGCTGGGTCGACCTTGGCCTTGTGGCGGCCGTAAGGTTCGATCGCGTCGTCGGGGATGCCCGCCTTGGCGGCAATCGCGGCGATCGGCTGGAGCGGATAGTCGCGGGCGATTTCGATGTCGGTTTGCATGGGGTGAGCCTTAAATCATTCCGGAGCAAAAAATCATCCCTTCCCGTTTGTGTCGAGCGAAGTCGAGACACCCCGCGCGGCGTATGGGGCACGTTTCTCGACTTCAGCCCATCGGGCTGAAGCCTGTCCTGAGCGCCTGCCCTGGCAGGCAGTCGAAGGGCTCGAAACTAACGGGGCAGGCGGGATGCGTTGCCAGCCACCGCCGCACCCGGCTATGCGGCGATCCATGAGCCAGCCCGACACCATCGTTCCGGACAGCGAATTGCGCGGCCTGCTCGGCTGGTTGCCCGTATCGGCGCGGCCATTCGCGTCGCTGGCGCGGTTCGATCGGCCGATTGGCTGGTGGCTGCTGTTCTGGCCGGGGGCGTGGGGCGTTGCGCTGGCGGGCGGGGCGATCGAGCGCTGGGACTTGCTGCTGTGGCTGCTGCTCGGGGCGATCGCGATGCGCGGCGCTGGCTGCGTGTATAACGACATTGTCGACCGCGATCTCGATGCGCAGGTCGAACGCACCCGCCACCGCCCGCTGGCGAGCGGCGTGGTGTCGCTGCGCGCGGCGTGGGTATGGCTGGTGATGCTGTGTCTGGTCGGGCTGGTGGTGTTGCTCCAACTCACGCCCCTCGCGGCGCTGGTCGCGCTCCTCAGCCTCGCTCTGGTCGCGGCCTACCCGTTCATGAAGCGGATCACCTGGTGGCCGCAGGCATGGCTCGGCATGGTGTTTTCCTGGGCGGCGCTCGTCGGCTGGGTTGATGTCGCGGGCGCGCTGTCGATGCCCGGGGTGCTGCTCTATCTCGGGTCGGTCGCCTGGGTGGTCGGCTATGACACGATCTATGCGCTGCAGGACCGTGATGACGATGCGATGATCGGCGTGCGCTCCTCCGCCCGCGCGATGGGCAACCGGGTGCGCCCCGGCGTCGCGATCTTCTACGCGCTGGCGGTGGCGCTCTGGGCGGCGGCGATCTGGCGCGTGCGGCCCGATTGGCTCGCGCTGGTCGCGCTGCTGCCGGTCGCGTGCCATCTCGGCTGGCAAGTGCTCACGCTGGTGCCCGATGACGGCGACAATGCACTCGCCCGTTTTCGATCGAACCGCACGGCCGGGCTGTTGATAGCCGCCGCCTGCCTCGTTGTCGGCACCACGACGGGTTTATAATTGGCTGGTGGTTCTCATTTCGCTGGATGCTGCCTAAATCAGAGCGATGCACACACCTGACCATGCCTGTGAGCGGGCACATGACATTGTTGCCCGCGCGATCGCCGCTGGGGCCGACGCCGCCGATGCCGTTTTTGCCGCCGATACCGCGCTTGAGGTGTCCGTTCGGCTGGGCGCGCTGGAGGATGTCGGGCGCTCCGAAGGCGCAGAGCTCGGGCTGCGGGTGTTCGTCGGGCGCCGCAATGCCAGTGTCTCAACCTCCGATCTGTCGGTCGCTGCACTTGACACACTAGTCGAACGCGCGATCGCGATGGCGCGTGAAGCACCCGAGGATGACTGGGCCGGCCTCGCTCCTGCTGATCGGCTGCTGCGCGGCAAGCCCCCGCATCTCAACCTCGACGACGGGGTCGAGGTGTCACCCGAAGCACTGAAGGAACGCGCGCTCGCCGCCGAGGATGCCGCCCGCGCGGTACCCGGCGTGTCGAACAGCGAAGGCGGCAGCGCCAGCGCCGCGCGTTCGGTGATGGGGCTCGCGACAAGCCACGGCTTCGCGCATGGCTATGCAGTGTCGAGCCACGGCGTGTCGGCCAGTGTTCTTGCGGGCAGCGGCGGCGATATGCAGCGCGATTACGCCTATCATTCGGCGCGCCACCTCGATCGGCTGGAGGATGCAGGGCTGGTCGGGACAAAAGCCGGTGAGCGCGCGGTGCGGCGGATGAATCCGGGGCGGCTGGAAAGCGGGTCGATGCCCGTGGTGTTCGATCCGCGCGTCGGCAACAGCCTGCTCGGCCATCTGATCGGCGCGATTGCGGGATCGTCGATCACGCGCAAAACCAGTTTCCTGCTTGATGCGCTGGGCACGGCAGTGTTTGCCAGCGGGGTCACCGTGCGCGATGATCCGCACCGCCCGCACGGCATGCGGTCGCGCCCGTTTGACGGCGAGGGGCTGCCGGTATCGCCCGTCTGCCTGGTCGACAACGGCGTGCTCGAAACATGGCTGCTCGACAGTGCGGCGGCGCGGCAACTGGGGCTGGAGCCGACCGGCCATGCCTCGCGCGGCGTCGGTGGCGCGCCCGGCGTTTCGTCAAGCAACCTGCATATGGAACCCGGCCATGTGCCTCCCGCAACGCTGATCGGCGATATCAAGCGCGGTGTGTACATCACGGAACTGATCGGCATGGGCGTTAACGGCGTGACCGGCGATTACAGCCGGGGCGCGTCGGGCTTCCTGATCGAGGATGGTGAGGTGACGACGCCGGTTGCCGAATTCACCATTGCCGGTAACCTGCGGGATATGTTCTTGGCGCTAACTCCAGCGAATGATTTGGAATTCCGCTATGGCATCAACGTGCCGACCCTGTTGATTGACGGGATGACGGTGGCCAGTGGCTAAGGCGTCGGCCGATACGCTGGCCGATGCGGTCGCCGCGATTGCCGGGGAAGCGGGCAGGCTGGCGCTGGCGCGCTGGAGCGATGATTTCAGCCGATGGGAAAAATCGCCCGATAATCCAGTGTGTGACATTGATCTGGAGGTGGACGAGCTGCTCCGTCGCCGCCTGTCCGCGCTTGATCCCGCCGCAGGGTGGCTGTCGGAGGAAACGGCCGACAATGCCGATCGTCTGGCGTGTGAGCGGCTCTGGGTGGTCGATCCGATCGATGGCACGCGTGATTATCTGCGCGGGCGGCCCGGCTGGGCGGTGTCCGTGGCATTGGTCGACCGCGGGCTGCCGGTGATCGGTGTGCTCGATGCCCCGGCGCGCGGGGAGGTGTGGCTGGCAACGACGGGTGGTGGGGCAACGCGCAACGGCGTGCCGGTGAGCGCAGGCACCCGCGCGGTGTTTGCGGGTGCCCGCGTGCCTAATGATGTGCTGCCCAAGGCGGACAGCGATCTAGTGCTGGTCACCAAGCCCAATTCGATTGCGCTGCGGATTGCGATGGTCGCCGCCGACGAGGCCGATCTGGTCGCGACGCTGCGCTGGGGGTTCGAATGGGACATCGCCGCCGCCGCGTTGATCGCGATGGAGGCCGGCGCGACCGTCACCGACGCGTTCGGCGCGCCGCTCGCCTTCAATACGCCGAGCGCGCAGGCATTCGGCCTGCTGGCGACGGTGCCGGGAATCCATGCCGATGCGGTGGCGCGGTTGGCGGATCGGGCCAAGGCACTGGTCGGTACCCCCTGAACAGCAACTGGGGGCAAGAGGAAAGCGTGAGATGACTGAACCCGTAGTGAGTTGGGACGATGTTCTTGAAGTCGGGCAGGGCGGCCCGGGCTGCGGCCTGCTGCATATCGATGGCAAACAGCCGCGCGGTAATTACCGCTACCTCCCGCCCGCACTGGTGCATGACGGCAAGGTCTATGCCTCCACCTTCGTGTCGGGCGGTTTCATCATTTGCGTCGTCGATCCGGTCACGCTGGTGCGACAGGAACTGTCAAAGCGCATCCCCTATGCGCGGCTGAAATCAGTCGAGGATGGCCAGATTACTTATTTTGATCACCATACCGGCGACAGCGAAAGCGTGCTGGAGATCGTGCCGAAACAGGGCCTGCTGGCGCGGCTGGCGGCGCGGCGGGGGAAGGGGTGAGGCACCGGATCAAATCAACAGCGATATCGCGTTGCCAAAGTTGTGAAGCAGAATTGGGAGCAGCAAACTCCCGGTGCGAAGCCGGATCCAGACGGCGATGAAAGCGGGCAGCGCGGTGAGCGCCATCGTGATGGGATCGAAATTGAATCCGCCATTGGCATAGCCAAACGCGTGCGTCAGCCCAAAAAGGACGCATGACAGCACGGCGCCCCAGCCCCATGACACGCCCAGTATGCGTGCTCGACCGGTAAACGCCCGATCGAGCGCGAACAGCAGGATGCCCCTGTAGAATGGTTCTTCCTCCAGACCTGGCATCGTCAGCTGGAAGGCGATGTCTTCGACGCTTGCGTTGTCATCGGCGAACACAAGCGAAATGATGAGGAAAAAGGCGCAGTATAGCGCCGCGACAGGTAGCGCCGCCCGGATGCTTCTCGCTTCCTGCGTTAGCGTAAAGCCACATTTCTGCCAACCGAACGCTGGCAGGGCAGCGATCATCAGCGTCGCACCAAGTGCCAGCAGCTTACCCTGCCAGTTCCAGCTTCCACCGATAATGTCGGGCATGAGCCCATAGGCGCGAGTGAGCAGCGCATCATTGATTAAGACGAGCAGCGCCGCGACCAGAAGCCAGCGCGGATTAAAATGGCGGCGATCGGTGACGCCAATGGCGCCGCCAAGCACGATCAGGATCGCTAGCGTGCCCGCTATTCCCCACACACCGTTCACAATATCGCCGACACGGTTTCGACCCCGCCATGTTCACGTCATGCAAGTTATGCAGCATTGCCGCGATTGCTGGTTGATGAACGGCACCCGCAAAGCACCCGTTGAAGTCGGGATCGCACTCTACCCCTCCGCCGCGATACCCCGCAACGCGCGCTCGAAGGTCTCGGCGGGCTGGCCGCCCATGATGACATATTTGTCGTTGATGACGATCGCCGGCACCGCGGTAATGCCCGCGCTTTGCCAATGGCGTTCCTCGCCGCGCACCGCATCGGCATAACGATCCGACGCCAGAATTGCGTGCGCTTCATCCGGGTCCAGCCCGACATCGCTCACCGCGGCGACCAGCGCCTTCGGATCGGACGGGTTGCCGCCTTCCGTAAAATATAGCGCGAACAACCGGTTCTTCAGCGCGGCCTGCTTGCCCTCGATCTGCGCCCAGTGGAGCAGCCGGTGCGCGTCGAACGTGTTGTAGATGCGGCTCTCCGCCGTGCCGTTCATCGCAAAGCCAAGCTCGGCGGCGCGGGCGCGGATGCCCGCGCGGTTGCTCGCCGATTGTTCGGGCGTCGCGCCGTATTTTTCGGCGACATGTTCGACGATATTCTGCCCCTCGGGCGGCATCGCGGGGTTCAGCTCGAACGGGTGAAAGGTGATCGTCGGCGCCACGACATCGCTTGCCGCGTCGATCGCCTGTTCCAGCGCGCGCAGCCCGATGATGCACCAGGGGCAGACAATGTCCGACACGAAATCGATTTTCATCGGGCGAGCTGGAGATACGGTCACGCTTGCGTCTCGTCACCGCGATATTTGATTTCCAGGAACCGCCCGCGCGTCGCCAGCTGGTCGAGATCGCCCTCGGCCAGCTGCGTCGTCATCTCGCCGATCTGGCTTTCGATCAGCCGCAGCCCGTCGAGCAATTGCGCATCGGGGGTGGAACCATTGCGCTCGATGCGGCGCAGTCCGGGCGGGACGCGGGTATAGCCCTTGATGAACTCCGGCAGTTGCTCGCCCACCAGCTTGCGGACTTCGGTCGCGGCTAGCTCATTCTCGTCGAGCGTCGCGAGCTGCGGGCTCAGCGTTTCGAGCCGAACGCCGATCTGGTCGATCAGGGTGACGGCAGGCGCGGGCAAGGCAGCGCGCTGGGTGCTGAGCCAGCGCTCGGTTTGCGCGGGCAGCGCCTTGAGCGGCACTTCGCGGAGTTTTTCGGGGGTAGGGGCTGGCGCGCCGGGCAACACCGCCAGCGCAATCGTCGTTGCGATCATCAGCGCCATGACCGCAACCGCCCCGAGCAACCCGAGCGGGCCGATGACGATCGCGAAAATGATCGCCGCGAGCAGGATCGCACCGTCCGCAATCGCGATCCGCGTGATCCGCTGGCCGATGCCGTCATTACGTTGGCGGCGGACCATGCCGGAGCGATAGCGCTCGCCGGTCCGTTCCAGCAATTCGGCAGAACGTGCGATCTGGCGATCGACGTCGGTCATCTTAAACCGCCTCTAGCTTGAACGGATCGCTGTTCGGTCCGGTGAGCGCTCCCTGGGCCTGCCCCTCGGCGCGGGCGATATAGCCCTTGGATTTCTCCACCTCAACGCCAAGCGAGTTGACCGTCGTCTTCATGCTGTCGAGCGCCTTCAGCTTGAAGGCATCGATCGCGTCCATCGTGTCATAGATGTTCTGGAACGCGCGCTGCAGCGTCTCCAGCGGGATCGTGGCGCTCGCTGCCTGTTCGTGGATCGCCGCGGTCTGGCTCTTCAGCAGCTTGCCGGTCGAATCGATGATGTTGGCGGTGGTGGTGTTGAGCGACGTGATCTGTTCGAGCACCAGCCGCTGGTTGGTCAGCGCCTGGGCGACCGTTACCGCGGTGCGTAAGGCGGCAACTGTGGTGGTGCTGGCGCGGTCGACACCCTTTACCAGCTCGACATTGTTCTTCTTGACCAGATCAAGCGCGAGATAGCCCTGCACCGTCACTGCCATCTGCGTCAGCAGATCCTGGGTGCGCTGGCGAACATAGAAAAGCGCGGTCTCGCGGATCGCCTTGGCCTTGGCAGGATCGGTGTGATCGAGTTCGTTGGCGGTTTCTTCGAGCTTCGTGTCCATCGTCTGCGCGAGCACGATCATCTGCTCGAGCCTGCCCATCGAGGTCCACAGATTGGCGCGCTCCACATCGATCGCGGCGTTATCCATCAACAGCTCGTCCTTGCCCGAGCCGAGCGACTTCAGGATCGAGGAGATATGCCCCTGCGACGATTTATAGCCGTCGAAATAATCGCGCATCTTGTTGCCGAACGGGATGATCCCGAAAATCTTCTTGGGCGCGAGCAGGCTGCCCTTCTTGCCGGGATCGAGATCTTCGATCGTGCGGCGAAGCTCGGCCAGATCGGCGCCGACGCCCGATTCCTGGTCCATCGCGCGCACCGGCCGATCGAGAAAGCGGTTCGATTGCCCGGCGGCGTCGCGGATTTCCTTCTGCCCCATCGCGCTGATCGCATCGACGCGCTTGCCGAATTCGGGCGAGTTCACGTCCTGCGCGACCAGATCATCGACGAAACTATCGACCTTGGCCTGCAACTGCGTGCGCGTGCCGTCATCGACCGGCACCAGCCCCACGGCCTTTTCGGGCGCGACGACGGGCACGGGATCGGGCGGAGTCAGCACCAGGCCAGTCGTTGCGGTTTCGGTCGCGGTCGCCATTATCTTCTCCAGCGCAAAGCCTTGTTCGTCTTCCCAGTTGGTCTTCAATGCAGCGTATCGATCCGCCGCACAACTGTGCCATATAACTAATACGCCGTGCACCGATGTTCAATGCAAAGCGCTGCCGTCGCCCCGATTCAGTCGAGATCGTCGCCCGCCATCCCGGGTGCGATCCATGCCGACAGCATCAATTGCAGCTGGTGATAGATCAGCAGCGGCAGGATGACCGCACCGGCAATCGCCGGCGGAAACAGGATGCGCGCCATCGGGGCACCCGTCGCGAGGCTCTTTTGCGCGCCAGAGAAGAGCAACGTCACGCGGTCTTCGCGGTTCAGCCCCAGCGCCGCGCCCAATCCCCACGCCGCCGCAAACGCAATCAGCAGCAAAACGAGCACCAGCAGCATCAGCGCAGCCAGCTCGCCCGGCCCGATCCGCTGCCACAGCCCCTGCGCCGCCGCCTCGGCAAAGGCGGTGTAGACCGCGAGCACGATCGTCAGTTTGTCCATCATGCCCGCAATCTTCGCGTGGCGTTGAATGGTTGGCAGCACAAAGCGGCGCAGCAGCTGCCCCAGCGCGAAGGGCAGCAACAACAGCATCGCCACCCGCCCGATGCTGGACAGCGAAAACTCGCCGAACGCAGTGCTCGCCAGCACCGCCAGCAGCAGTGGCGCAAGCACCACGCCGAGCACGTTCGACACGGCCGATGCAATCACCGATGCCGCGATATTGCCCCGCGCCATCGATGCATAAGCGATCGACGACTGCACGGTCGTCGGCAACACGCCCAGAAAGATAAGCCCCAGCAGCAACCCCGGCGCAAACTGGCCCTGCAGGGCATGGCTTACTCCCAGCATCATTGCCGGCATGGCGACATAGCCAAAGCTGAGCACCGCTGCTTGCAACCGCCAGCGCTTTGCCCCGTCGAGCACCGCTTGCGGGCTCAGCCGCGCACCGTGGAGGAAAAACAGCAGGAAAATCGCCGCATTGGAAATCCAGCCAATCGCCACCAGCACTGGCCCCCGCGCCGGGATCAACGTGGCCGCAACCACCGTCGCCAACAGCAACAGGATGAACCGATCGGGCAGCAGGCGGTGGAGGATCGACATCGCGATGCCCTAGTCGATCGGGGCGGTGCGGGCAAAAGGCGGTTGCCCTCCACAACCTGCCCAATATGGGGCAGTCCGGGCGGGGTTTCCCCAACTACGATTTACCCGACCTTCACCATTCATCGGCCAAACCAGATTCGGCCGGCGGAGGGATTGATGAAGGGCGTTATTTTCAACCTGCTCGAAGAAGCGGTGGTCGACCAGTTTGGCGATGATACCTGGGACGATCTGCTTGATGCCGCCGAACTCGAAGGGGCCTATACCTCGCTCGGCAGCTATCCCGATAGCGAGATTATGGCGCTGGTGGCGGCGGCGTCTGAACGGCTCCAACTCTCGCCTGCAGCCATACTGCGCTGGTTCGGCAAGAGCGCGATCCCATCACTGGCGGTCAGCTATCCCGGTTTTTTCGATGCGCCCGGCAATGTTCGCAATTTCCTATTGAGCGTCAACACGATCATCCACCCCGAAGTCCGCAAGCTGTATTCGGGCGCCGGGTGCCCGCATTTCCAGTTTCAGGAACTGGCAACAGGTGAGCTGATCATCGGCTATTCCTCGCCGCGCAAAATGTGTGCGCTGGCCGAGGGCTTTATCGATGGCGCGGCGGCGCATTTCGGTGAGACGGTTGCCGTCGCGCATCGCGGGTGCATGCATGATGGCAGCCCCGAATGCGAGCTGGTGGTGCAATGGGTGCACTGAACCCGGGCGATTTTCTGAACGATATAGCGGCCGCCGATCAAATCGCGCGGCTGAGCCGCCGTCTTGCGCGTGAACGAGAAGCGCGGACCAAGGCCGAAGAAATCGCCGAACGCGGCTTGCGCGCGCTTTATCTGTCACAACAGCGCATCGAACTGCTCCAGCAGATCGCCGCCAAGGCCAACGAAGCGACCGATACGTTCGACGCGCTGGCCTTTGCCGTTGCAGAGATTTGCAGCCATACTGGATGGGCGTTCGGCAACGCCTATGTGGTCGACACCACTAATCCCGATAGCCTGATCGCCTCCCAAATCTGGTTCGCGGCACAACCGACCTTGCTGATGCCATTCATCAACGATTCGCTCGAACGCCAGTTCGTGCGCGGGCTTGGATTGCCGGGGCGGGTGCTTGAAACCGGCGCGCCGATCTGGCTGGTCGATATCACCCGTGCCGAAAACTTCCCCCGTCGCGACCTCGCTCGCCAATGTGGCCTTCATTCGGCCTTTGCCTTTCCGGTCTGCATCCAGAACGATGTGGTCGCCGTCCTCGAATTCTTCGCGCGCGAAAATCTGGCCGAGGATGAGGAGGTGCTCGCGCTGATGGCGCAGATCGGCGTCCAGCTCGGCCGCGTTATCGAGCGTGATCGGTTCACGGCGAAGCTGTATTTTGATGCCCTCCACGATCCGCTGACCGGGCTGCCCAATCGCGCGCTATTTGCCGATCGCGTCGAAACCGCGCTCGAACGCCGTCGCCGTCGCCCCGATTACCGTGTCGCCGTGCTCTTTCTCGATCTCGACGGGTTCAAGTTCATTAACGACAGCCTTGGTCACCAGATCGGCGACGAGGTGTTGGTCGCAACCGCTACCCGGATTTCCGCCATGCTTGCCGCGCGCGGTGCCGAACGGACAAATTGGCCGCACATCACGTTGGCGCGTTTAGGCGGCGACGAGTTTACGGTGATCCTCGAGGATTTCGAGGATGATTCGATTGCACATGATGTGGCAGCGACGATGCTCGCTGCGCTGGCAGAGCCGCACCGCGTCGACGGCAATGAAATCCATAGCGGCGGTAGCATCGGCCTCGCATTCGCCCACACGGAAACACCGACCGCGCAGGATCTGCTGCGGAAAGCCGATACCGCGATGTACGAAGCAAAGGCGCGGGGCCGCGGGCAGGTCGCCGTTTATGATACCGCACTGCGCCGCCGCGCGCTGATTCGCCTGCAGACCGAGAACGACTTGCGCGGCGCGCTGATGCGTGATGAATTTCAGCTCTACTACCAGCCGATTGTCGATCTCGTCACCGGCAGCATTTCGGGATTTGAGGCGCTGCTGCGCTGGCAGCGCCGCCCCAATGAGCTCGTCGCGCCCGGCCAGTTCATCGATATTGCCGAGGAAACCGGGTTGATCGTGACGATCGGCAGCTGGGTGCTGCGCGAGGCGTGCGAGGCAACCGCCCGCTGGCATCGCCGCTTTGCGCACCGCAAGCCGGTGACGATCAGCATCAACGTATCGCCCCGCCAATTCTTGCAGCCGCATTTCACGGCCTTTGTCGAACAGACGATCCGCGAGACCGGGATTGATCCGACGACCATCTCGCTGGAGATTACCGAGGGCATCGCCATCGCCAATCCCGATCGCGCCGTGCGGATCATGAACGATCTGCGCGCATTGGGCGTGAAGATGAGCCTTGATGATTTCGGCACGGGCTATTCATCACTCGGCCATCTGCATCGCTATCCGTTCAACACGCTGAAGCTCGATCGCAGCTTCGTTTCCGGGCTTGGCGCGGGGGGCGATCGGATCGGCACTGGCATTGTCCAGGCGGTGCTTGATCTTGCCGCCACGATGAACCTGTCGGTCATCGCCGAGGGGCTCGAAACCAAAGGCCAGCGCCGCCATTTGCGCGGCATGGGGTGCCAGTTCGGCCAGGGTTATCTCTATTCACGGCCGGTCAGCGCCGAATCCGCGGAACTGCTGCTGATCAACGCGAAATAGCGGTTCCGCCCCCGGGCTTTGCGCAGCGCAACATTTTGCGCTATGCGCGCCCCACCAACTCCTTTTCAGTATCAGGACACTTTATGAGCCTTCGCAACGTGGCGATCATCGCCCACGTCGATCACGGCAAGACAACGCTGGTCGATCAACTTTTCCGCCAGTCGGGTACCTTCCGTGATAATCAGCGCGTCGAAGAGCGCGCGATGGACTCGAACGACCTGGAGAAAGAGCGCGGGATCACCATTCTCGCCAAGTGCACCTCGATCGAGTGGGACGATCATCAAGGCCACAAGACCCGCATCAACATCGTCGACACCCCCGGCCACGCCGATTTCGGCGGCGAAGTCGAACGAATCCTGTCGATGGTCGATGGCGTGATCCTGCTGGTCGATGCGGCCGAAGGCGCGATGCCACAGACCAAGTTCGTCACCGGTAAGGCGCTTGCGCTGGGCCTCCGCCCGATCGTCGTCGTCAACAAGATCGATCGCAGCGATGCCCGCGCGCAGGAAGTGCTCGACGAGGTGTTCGATCTGTTCGTGAGCCTCGAAGCCAATGACGATCAGCTCGATTTCCCCGTCCTGTTTGCGTCGGGCCGCAACGGCTATGCGGGCGACAATCCGGATGTGCGCGAAGGCACGCTCGATCCGCTGTTCAACAAGATCGTCGAGCATGTCCCGCCGCCATCGGCTGACCCCGACGGTCCGTTCAAATTCCTCGTCACGCTGCTTGACCGCGATAACTTCCTCGGCCGCATCCTGACCGGCCTGGTGTTCTCCGGCAGCGTCAAGACCAACATGCCGATCCATGCGCTCGACCCTGAGGGCAAGATTGTCGAAACTGGCCGTGCGTCAAAGATCATGGCGTTTCGCGGTCTTGAGCGGCTGCCGGTCGATGAGGCAAATGCGGGCGACATCATCAGCCTTGCCGGCCTGACGATCGCCACCGTCGCCAACACCATTTGCGACCCGAGCGTCACCGAGCCGCTCCACGCACAGGCGATCGATCCGCCGACGCTGTCGATGCGTTTTGCCGTCAACGATTCGCCAATGGCCGGCCGCGAAGGCACCAAGGTGACGAGCCGAATGATCCGCGACCGCCTGTTCCGCGAAGCCGAATCAAACGTCGCGATCAAGGTGACCGAGAGCGATGACCGCGACAGTTACGAAGTCGCGGGCCGCGGCGAATTGCAGCTCGGCGTGCTCATTGAAACGATGCGCCGCGAAGGCTTCGAGCTCGGCATCAGCCGCCCGCGCGTGCTGTTCAAGGAAGACGAGCACGGCAACAAGACCGAGCCTTATGAAACCGTCATCATCGACGTGGACGAGGAATATTCGGGCACCGTCGTCGAAAAGATGAACATCCGCAAAGCCGAATTGACCGACATGCGCCCATCGGGCGGCGGCAAGACGCGCATCACCTTCAGCGCGCCCAGCCGCGGGATGATCGGCTATCACGGCGAATTCCTGTCGGATACGCGCGGCACCGGCATCATGAACCGGCTGTTCGAGAAATACGGCCCCCACAAGGGCAAGATCGAAGGCCGCAAGAACGGCGTGCTGATCTCCAACGGTTCGGGCGAGGCCAATGCCTATGCGCTCGGCCCCTTGGAAGAGCGCGGCGTCATGATGGTCGCGCCCGGCGAGGCGCTATATGAAGGCATGATCATCGGCGAGAATGCCAAGACGGACGACCTTGAGGTCAATCCGATGAAGGCCAAGGCGCTGACCAACTTCCGCGCTTCGGGCGGCAAGGACGACGCGATCCGCCTGACGCCGCCCTGGCGGCTGACGCTCGAACAGGCGATCGCCTATATCGATGACGACGAACTCGTTGAAGTCACCCCAAAATCGATCCGCCTGCGCAAGCGCTATCTCGACCCCAATGAGCGCAAGCGCGCGAGCCGGGCGAAGGCCGCTTAACGAATTGCAATCCTGGCCATGCCCCTCTCCCTAAGGGGGAGGGGCTTTGGCATTGGTGCGGGATTTCTTAAGAGCAGCGCCGTTGGCCCTGGGCGGCCCGCATTGGCGATGTGAGCACCAGTCGATCAGTGGCTTGGCACAATGATGCCGTGACACGCGACCTAAGGACGGGTGACGCGCGCCCCGGACCGGGCTATCGCATCAGGCGATGATCAACAAAGATGCCCTTGCCTTTGCTGTCGCTTCGGGCGGAATCTTCACCTATTCGGTGATGGATGCGTTGGTGAAGGGCCTTAGCATCACCAGCGGGGCCTATAGCGCGGTCTTGTGGCGATCACTGGTGGGGGTGATGTTGCTGGGGGTGGTCTTTGTCGCGCGGCGGCGGCCCTGGCCTGGCCTGGCAGCCTTCAAACTCCATGCGATGCGCGGTGGCACGGCCGGTATTTCGGTGTTGCTGTTCTTTTGGGGGTTGGTGCGCGTGCCGATGGCGCAAGGCGTCGCGCTGACTTTTCTTGCGCCGCTGATCGCGTTGTATTTTGCAGCGGCACTGCTCGGCGAAACGATTCGGCGCACCGCGATTTTGGGATCAATCGTCGCCAGCTTTGGCGTGCTCGCGATTGCCGCTGGGGAAGTGCAGGCCCAGGCATCGACTGAGCATGTTTTGGGCTCTGTCGCGATCTTCGCCGCCTCGATCTTTTATGCCTATAGCCTAATTCTCTTACGTCAGCAGGCGCAGGTCGCCGATCCGCTTGAGGTCGCGCTGTTCACCAGCGTTGTGCTGAGCGGCTTATTGCTGATCGGTGCCCCTTGGTTCGCGACCATGCCTGCGATTGAGCAACTGCCGGCAATTGGTATGGCGGCGGTTTTGGGCTCTGTTTCGGCAATGGCGCTCGCCTGGGCCTATGGCCGAGCGGAGGCGCAGGTGCTTGCGCCTGTCGAATATACCGCCTTTATCTGGGCGGCGATCCTTGGTTTTGTGTGTTTTGGCGAACAGGTCTCGCTGTTTACTGTTGCCGGGACAGTGTTGATCATTGCCGGTTGTCTGGTCGCTATCCGTGGACCAGCCGCAGCCGCCCCCCAAACGGAAGCTGCCGCATGACGCTAATGATCCGCCCAGCCGAGCCCAAGGATGTGCCAACCGTCCTCCATTTCGTCCGGGAACTGGCCGATTATGAAAAGGCGATCGAAAAGGTCGTGGCGACGGAGACTTTGCTTCACGAAGCGATGTTTTCCGCGACCCCAGCCGCGGAAGCGCTGATTGCCGAAAATGACGGCAGTCCTGTGGGATTGGCACTGTTTTTCCACAATTTTTCGACCTGGACGGGGTGGCGCGGCCTTTATCTGGAAGATTTGTACGTCACACCCGCCGCACGTGGCCACGGGGTCGGCAAAGCGTTGCTCAAATACCTGGCTGCACTCGCTGTAGAGCGAGGCTGCACGCGGTTTGAATGGCAGGTGCTGACCTGGAACACCCCGGCGATTGATTTCTACCAGGCAATGGGTGCTGAATTGATGGAGGAATGGCGCACCTGCCGTGTATCGGGCGAGGCGCTGACTCGGTTAGCCGCGAAGGATTGATCGAGATGCTCGTGATCCGCCGCGCGACGCGAGATGATGTACCCGAAATTCGTCGCCTCCTCTTGGCCTTTGGGCGGCATTGGCAGCGTGAGGAGTGGGTTTCTGGATAGCAGGCGGCGCTCGACACGGCGTTGTTCGGGCCGGATCATCGAGGCTTCGCTCATATCGCTGAGCTGGACGGCGAGGTTGTCGGGATGGCGCTTTGGTTTTTGACCTTCAATTTCTGGCTGACCGAGCCAGTGCTGTTCCTGGAAGATCTGTATGTCGACGAACCAGCGCGCGGCAGCGGCGCTGGCGAAGCATTGCTGCGCGCGCTTGCCGCAGAGGCGCTTGATCGCGGCTGTGCGTGGATGGACTGGATCGTGCAAACCGACAACGACGCCACCAAGCGCTTTTATGCGCGACATGGCGGCACCCACAATGCCGACTTTGATTTGTGGCGGATGGAGGGCGATCAACTGCGGGCATTGGCCGAGCGCGGCTGATGGCGGTTGATGCTGGCCTGATTGAGTGGATCGACGAGGCGCTTGCCCCCATTGGCCAGCTTAGCAAGCGCGCGATGATGGGCGGCGCGACGCTCTATCTGGATGGCATCATTTTTGCGATCGTTGCCGACGATCAGCTCTGGTTGAAGGCAGATGCGGAAAGCGATGCGGTTTGGGATGCTGCCGGTTGCCCGCGCTTCACCTTTAGCATGGGGGAGGGGCGCGAAGGGTCGATGAATTATCGCCGTGCGCCCGACGATGTCTATGACGATGCCGATTCGATGCGGGAATGGGCCGCGCTCGGCATTGCTGCGGGGCAGCGGGCACCGGCCCGCAAACCCCGCCGCAAAGGTTAGCCTGACGCTTTTTCGGCCGCGGCGCGCTCAATCGCTTCAATTACGATCTGTCGAGCCTCGTCGGCGCCGCCCCATTTGCCGACCCGGACCCATTTCTTGGGCTCCAAATCTTTGTAATGGGTGAAAAAATGTTCGATTTGCTGCATCACAATCTCGGGCAGATCATGATGTTCATCGACATTGGCATAATAAGGAAAGGTCGCGTCCACGGGCACCGTCAGCAGCTTTTCGTCGCCGCCGGCTTCGTCTTCTAGGAACAGCACCGCGATTGGCCGCACGCGGACCACGCAGCCCGGAATGAAGGGCGAGCGCGCCACGACCAGCGCGTCGAGCGGATCGCCATCGGGGGACAGCGTGTGCGGAATGAATCCATAATTGGCCGGATAGCGCATCGGCGTGTGCAAGATGCGATCGACAAAGAGTGCGCCTGATTTCTTGTCGAATTCATATTTTACCGGTTCGCCGCCGACCGGCACCTCAATAATGACGTTGAGGCTGTTGGGCGGATCATCGCCGACCGGGATCATGTCGATTCGCATAACGTCTAACTCTTCCTACTTGGCTGCCAAAAGCCGATCGAGGCCACCCTCTCCGGTGCCGATTTTCTCGAGCCGCGGGTATCGCAAACCACCATGATAGTCGATTGGCGTTTCACTGATGCGATCGCCATTTTTGGTCAGCAGGATAATCGGCGCGTCACTCGTTTTGGCGGCGGTGATCGCTTCTTTCAGTTTTTCAGGCGAATAGGTCAGGCCGTTTACAGCGGTGATCGAATCGCTGACGCTTAGCCCCGCCTTGAAGGCCATACTGTCCCAGATAACGCTGGTGATCTGCCCATCCTTGCCAATCACCAGACCAAGCGAATAGCTGAGATCGGTGTTCTTGCGATCCTTTTCATTGGCCTTGAAATAGCCGGTCGGGGATTCGGTATAGATCAGCTTATAGCCATTGGCCGCAAATCCGGCGGTCGGTGCCGGTGCGCCGGTCTCGGTGGTCCGGCGGGTGAGGAACCCCTTCCAGTCATAGGGGGAAATGGCGTTCAGCGTGGCGACGACATCGTCGAGCGTGTAGGTCACTTCGCCCCAATCGCCGTCATTAATGCCAAAAAAAGCGCGCGCGAAATCGTCGATCGATTTTTTGCCCCGCGTCTGCTGACGGAGCATGGAATCGACTTCCATCCAGATCAGCAGCCCTTCATTGTAATAATCCTCGGCGCGTTGCCAGCTGGTCCAGCCCTTGGGGCGTCGCGCCGCGATGGTCGGATCGTTGGTGGTATCGACCAGGGGCCGCCATTGCCGCGCAGGCGCGGTATCGAGCCCAGCCAGAATCAGCGCATAGCTATCAAGCGTATCCTGCTTGCTGACCAGATCGGCCCGCGCTTGCAGCACATGGCCCCAGAATTGCGTCTGGCCTTCATACACCCACAACAGGCTGCCGCGCATCGGCATGCGAAAATCAGGCGTCCACAAATCCGCGCCGCGACGGAATTTGCCGTTCCAGCTATGGGCAAATTCATGGGGGAGCAGATCGCGGGAGGGCGTGCTGTTTTCCCAGTCGGTAAAATAGCCCAACTTCACGCCATCTTCGGAGGAACGGTGATGTTCGAGCCCGATTCCGCCGAGTTCGTCGGAGATCGTGAACAGGAAATGATAGCTATCATAATGTTGCGCACCAAAGACCTTCACCGCCTGATCGACCATGTTCCGGTGCGCCTGAACCTGCGCTTCACTGGCGACGAGTTGCGCTGGCGCATCGGCAAAGGCATCGATCACGACGCGCGGTGACAGATCGAATTTCTTGTAATAGCGCCCGGCCACAACGGGTGAATCGACCAGCACCTCATAATTGGTCTTTTCATAGCGATAGACCGACCCCGCGACGGTCGCTTTCAGCGCTGAAGCAGCCGTCCAGCCCGCTGGATAGGTGACATTTGCCTCAACCGGGATCTGGCGGGTGAAATAGCCCGCCGGATAAAGCGACATCGAATTCCATTGCAGGCTGATCAGATTGGGCGTCATCACCACACGGCCCTGATTGCCAGCGGTCGCCGACAGAAATTGCAGATCAATGTCGAGCGCGTCCGCTCCGGCCGGCACATCGACATGAAAGGCAAACATATCGACCGGGTCGCGCGTCCAGGCGACCGGCTGGCCGCCTGCATTGATCTTCAGCCCGGCGAGCTTTTCTAGCTGGCCCGATGGCCGGTGATTGCCCGGCAGCCACTGGGGAAACAGCAGCACCATCGGCCCGGCCTTATCGACCGGAATGCGTTGCTTGACGCGAAAAATCCCTTGCTTGGTATCGGTCGCGTCGATCGCCAGCGTGATCGTCCCCGGATAGGGAATGTCGCGCGCCGCCGGGATCGTGTCGACGATCGGCACCGGCTGCGGCTTGGAATTTTCGGCAAGCGCAGCGGTGGACGCAAGCAACATCGCGGTAAGGGAAAGCAAGCGGATCATCAGTGAAACCTTGGTGCGGATGGAAATCACAGGCGGGCCGACGTTAAAGCAGCGCCTGTCGCCAGCGTCCACCCCCTCAACCGCCGCCCAGTACGTTGATCGAAAAGGCGAGCACGCCGATGTTGAAGATAAAGGCAGCCAGGCAATGCGCCGTGACATGGCCGCGCATCGACGTCCGTGTGATTTCCACGTCCGATGTTTGAAAGGTCATGCCAAGCGTGAAGCTGAAATAGGCGAAGTCCCAGTAATTGGGCTCCGCACAGCCGGGAAAGCGCAGCCCGCCCTTGTCCTTGCCCTTGTCGTCGTGGGTGTAGAAAAGATTGGCATAATGCAGCGCCCAGATCGTGTTCGAGAACAGCCAGGACAGCACCAGCGTAGCCACCACCAAAGCGACCGTGATCGTGCTCTTCATCGACGGCATTTCGCTGGCAACCGATGCCAGAATAACAAGCATCACGACCAGGCTGATCGCTAACAATACGGCGCGATTGGCATCATTGTTCCGGGCGTGGATGCGCATCTCGCTCGCTTTGCTGTCGAGCAGCGGCACGACCACGACCAGGAACAACCCGGCGGCGATATCAAACGCCATCATCATGCCCAGCGCGGGCCCCAGCATCGGGACAAGCGCCGCCAACCCGATCGCCAACGCCGCGCAGAACAGCAGAAACCGGGGCGGCACAATGCGCTGACGGTGGATGGTTTCGGGCTGATCATTCATCGCTTGGTGCTAGCCCAAGCGCGAGACAGGATACATCCCCCCTGATTGATGCCCAAATTGATGCCCGGATTGATGACAGTCTGGTGCTTAGCTACAGTATTTGGCCCAGGGTTGATCATATGTTGCGCTGGGTGCCGCGCACAGTTTGGTTGAATTACCAATTTCGTCGCGCAGCCGCTGGCATTTGGCGTTCCGCTCGCTTAGACACCGCCGATTAATGGCCAAGACAGCAACGCCCAACCGCATTCGCGGCACTCAGGACATCTTCGGCGACGACCAACGGCGCTTTGCGCATGTGGTCGAAGCGTTTGAACGCGTTCGAAAACTCTATTGTTTTCAGCGGGTCGAACTGCCGGTGTTCGAAGCGACGGCTGTGTTCGCACGTTCGCTGGGCGAGACGACCGATGTCGTGTCGAAGGAAATGTACACCTTCGACGATCGCGGCGGCGATTCGATCACATTGCGCCCCGAATTCACCGCCGGCATCGCGCGCGCTTTCCTGACCGAGGGGTGGCAGCAATATACGCCGCTGAAGATCGTCAGCCACGGTCCGGTGTTCCGGTACGAGCGACCGCAAAAGGGGCGGTATCGGCAATTCCACCAGATTGATGCCGAGATCATCGGCGCGGCTGAACCCGCCGCCGATGTCGAATTGCTGGTGTTCGCTGATCAGCTGATCCGTGAGCTGGGGATATCGGATGGGGTGACGCTGCAGCTCAACACGCTGGGCGATGCAGAGACGCGCGAGGCGTGGCGGGCGGCACTGGTCGCGCATTTCGAGGCGCATCGGGGGGAGCTTTCCGAGGACAGTCTGGCGCGGCTCGACAAGAACCCGATGCGGATTCTGGATTCGAAGGACCCGCGCGACCGGCCGATTGCCGACAGCGCGCCGGGGATCGATGCGTATCTGACGAGCGAGGCGGGGGCATTTTTCGAGAGCGTCACGAAGGGGCTGGATGCAGCCGGGGTGGCGTGGACGCGCAACGACACTTTGGTGCGCGGGCTCGATTATTACCGCCACACCGCGTTTGAGTTCGTGACCGACCGGTTGGGCGCGCAGGGGACGGTGCTGGCGGGCGGGCGCTATGACGGGCTGATCGAGAGTTTGGGCGGAAAGCCGACCCCAGGCGTTGGCTGGGCGGCGGGGATTGAGCGGCTGGCGATGTTGTTGGGGGAATTGGCAGATACGAGAACAGAAGTCATAATTGCTGTCGAAGACGATGTCGCGATCGGGGCTGCATTTCACTCGCTCAAGCTCTTGCGCAGCAGTGGCTTGTCGGCTGAAATCGTTGCGGCGGGCTCACCGAAGAAGCGTTTTGAGAAAGCGGTCAAGAAAAACGGACGCGTGACTCTAAGTCTCACTGTTCGTGAAGGAATGCGCGCAACAAGCTCTGAAGACGACGCGGATCTATTGATTAGAGTAGCTCAAATCATCCCAATTGCGAACTTTGCGGCGAGATGACCATCATCTCCCCCGAACGCATCGCGCAGATTGCCGCGCGCCGGGATGAGCTCCAGGCGTTGATGGCGACGGGTGATTTGCCGTCTGACCGCTTCGTCGCGGTGTCGAAGGAATATGCCGAGCTGGAGCCGGTGGTGAAGGCGGCGTGCGAGGTGCGGCGCTTGCGGGCTGAGCTGGAGGTGCTGGCCGGCCTTGCCGAATCCCCCGACAGCGACAGCGATATTCGCGAAATGGCGCGCGACGAAATTGCCGACATCAAATCACGCCTCCCCGAAGCTGAACGGCATCTGGCGCTGGCGCTTTTGCCGCGCGATGCAGCCGATGAGCGCGCGGCGATGCTGGAAATTCGCGCGGGCACCGGTGGTGATGAGGCCGCGCTGTTCGCGGGCGATCTGTTCCGCATGTATCAGCGCTATGCCGACACACATGGCTGGCGCGTGGAGCTGATCTCAGCGAGCCCGGCTGAGCTTGGCGGCTATAAGGAAGTGATCGCCAGCGTGAACGGGCAGGGCGTGTTTGCGCGGATGAAGTTCGAAAGCGGCGTCCACCGGGTCCAGCGTGTGCCAGCGACTGAGGCGGGCGGGCGCATCCACACCTCTGCCGCGACGGTTGCGGTTTTGCCCGAGGCGGAGGAGGTCGACGTCAAGATCGACGACAAAGACCTGCGCATCGACATCTACCGCTCGTCGGGGCCGGGCGGGCAATCGGTCAACACCACCGATAGCGCGGTGCGGATCGTCCATATCCCGACCGGGCTGACGGTGATCCAGCAGGACGAAAAATCGCAGCACAAGAACAAGGCCAAGGCGATGAAGGTGCTGCGCACGCGGCTGTATGAGGCCGAGCGTGAGCGGCTGCATGCTGAGCGCGCGGGCGCGCGCAAATCCATGGTCGGTTCGGGCGATCGATCGGAACGCATCCGCACTTATAATTACCCGCAAGGGCGGGTGACCGATCACCGGATCAACCTGACGCTGCACCGCCTGCCCGAAATCCTGCAGGGCGACATGGACGATTTAATCGGCGCGCTGATCGCCGAGGATGAAGCGGAGCGGCTGGCAACGCTGGATGCGTAGGGCGGTCAAGGCAAAAGCGATGCTTACGCGAAGGTGCGAGGCGACGAAGAAAAAAGATTTGTTCGCGCGGAGACGCGGAGACGCGGGGAAGATAAGAACAAGCGCGGTAGCGCTTCATCATACATTGGCTATGTCTCCTGAACGTCACCGCATTCGCAGCATCTTTGCGCCTCCGCGCCTCCGCGCGAACCAACCTACTTCCCTTTCTCTGCGCCGATGCGCTTTTGCGTGAATCAATGATGATATCCACGCGCCAAGCCCTTGCGTCGGCTACCGCCGACTTTGCCACCGTCAGTGAAACGCCGCGGCTCGACGCCGAACTCTTGATGGCGCACGCCCTGGGCACCACCCGCGAAGACCTGCTGCTCCGCCGCCTCGACGATCCCGCACCGCCGGCATTCCAAGCCCTGCTCGCCAGGCGCCTTACCCATGAACCCATCGCCTATATCACCGGTACCCGCGCTTTCTGGACGATCGATCTGGCAGTCGGCCCCGGCGCGCTGGTGCCGCGTGCGGACAGCGAAACGCTGATCGAGGCGGCGCTTGAGCATTTTGGGGCCACTGGCCCGGCGACGATCCTTGATCTTGGCACTGGGCCGGGCACGCTGTTGCTGGCGGCGCTTGATCAATGGCCGGGCGCGACAGGGCTGGGTGTGGATTGTTCGGCGGAGGCGCTGACAATGGCAGCCGGCAATGCGCGCCGCCTAGGCCTGGCGGACCGCGCGGTTTTGCAGCCGGGCGACTGGTTCCAACCCGGTGACTGGGTGGCGGCAATCAACCGGCGGTTCGATCTGGTGCTCGCCAACCCGCCTTATATCGGCACCGACGAACTGCTGCCGCCCGAGGTGCAGGCGCATGAACCGGCGGGGGCGCTGTTCGCCGGGGCCGATGGGCTGGACGCGTACCGGGTGATCATCCCCGCCTTGCCGCGGTTGCTAGAGTCAGGCGGAATCGCCGTTATCGAGATTGGCCACACCCAAGCCGATGCCGTGACGGCGCTGGCCGGGGCGGTAGGGCTGGCCGCGCGGGTGGCGTATGACCTTGGCGGGCGGCCGCGCGCCATCATTCTTTCCTGATCAGCAAAGGAAACGTCACATAATTCTGCTTGGAGAAAGCAACTTCTCCCGCTATTGACAGAGCAGGGGCACGCGTTTTCAACCTAACTTGTTGAAAACGGGCAGTTGCCCGGTTCCTTCGTCATGAAGCCGCTGTCGTCCGGTGGCCGTGGCAGACGCTTTCGCCCCCAGAGTTTGGGGCGGGGGCGCCGAAGGGCATGCATCCGCATCTACGGAGCGACGCCGGTTTTGAATTTGAGGCACGAGGACAACAGGACTTGATCAACAATCGTCAAGCCGGCCGCCGTCGCGGTCGCGGTGGGCAACGCTCACAAGGTGGTGGCAATCCCGGGCGCGGGCCCGAGAGTGGCAATCGCATCGACAATCGCGCGCGCGGTAATGCGGCGCAGTTGCTTGAAAAATACAAGACGCTGGCGCGCGATGCCCAAATGCAGGGCGACCGCGTCAACACCGAATATTATCTGCAATTTGCTGATCATTATTTCCGCGTACTCGCCGAAACCCGCTCCCGCTTTGAAGAAAGCCAGCCACGCCGCAACGCGAACGACCAGTTCGACGATGGCGATGACGAGGATTTCGACGGCAATAGCGACAGCATGGCCGATGACCGGGTCGATCCTTATCAGGCCGATCGCGGTAATGATCGTGGGGATCGCGGCGATCGTAACGGCAACCGTGATGGCGATCGTAACGGCAATCGGGAAGCGGGCAATCGCGACGCCGTTGGTCGTGAGGGCGGTAATCGTGAAAACGGCAACCGCGAGAACGGCAACCGTGATGGGGGCAACCGCGCCAATGGCCGGGATCAGAATCGCGATCAGAGCCGCGATGCCGGTCCGCGGGAGGGCTATGCCCGGCGCGATCCCAATCCCCGCGATAGCAATCCGCGTGATAATGGCGCCGAGCGTCATCCGCGCCGCTACGAGGCCGATGTCGTCGCCGAGCCTGCACCGCAGATCGATCAGCCAGCGGTCGCACCGGTCGAGGCTGAAGCCGATCGTCCGCGTCGGGGTCGGCCGCGCCGCACGCCGGTTGCCACTGATGCCGCGCCACGCGGTGGCGATGAAGGCGGCTTCGATGCTGATCGTCTGCCGCCGTCGCTGAGTGTATCGGCGGTGATCGCTGATGATGATGCGCCTGCCACCGAGGAAAAGCCGCGTCGTCGTCGTCGCGTTGCGACCAGCGAGACCAGTGCCGCCGAATAATCGCCGATATCCCCGGCGGCGCAAAACCGCGTCGCCGGGGCGATATAGGTGGTTGACCGCAGGACTCACGCGCCTAGCATGTCTTTTGTCTGAGAAGGACGGGAGACGGGTGATGCGGTGGTTGGTCTTGACGACGCTAACGCTGCTGCCGGTTGCGAGTAGCGCCCAGACCGCGCCCGAGAAATCGGCGCAGGGCGATGTCGCGGTCACCATTTACAGCAATGACGTGGCGCTGGTGCAGGATACGCGCCAGCTGAACTTGCCCGCGGGCGTTTCGCGCCAGGACTTTCCCGATGTGTCGACGCAGATCCGCCCCGCGACGGTGCGGCTGAGTGCGGCGGGCACGACGATTGTCGAGCAGAATTACGATTATGATCTGCTGAGCCCATCGGCCTTGATGGAAAAGGCGGTGGGGCAGGTGATTACGATCGTCCGCACCAATCCGGCGACGGGCGCGGAGACGCGCGAGCAGGCCAGGGTGCTCGCGTCCAATGATGGTGTGGTGCTGCAGATCGGCAACCGGATCGAGATTTTGCGCGATGATGGCCTGCCGGTGCGGGTGGTGTTCGATTCGCTGCCGCCCAATCTGCGCGCGCGGCCAACG
>CAZYOU010000003.1:0-62801 GCA_964649315.1 uncultured Stakelama sp.
CGCAGTTCGCCGATTATCACAGCCATGGCTGGAATTTCCGGGGCATCTTCAAGCGTGATCGCGAGGGCAATCTGCTCGACGCGGCCGGCAAGATCGTCGCCAATGACGACCCTGAGAAATGGCGCAAGAAGGGAGAACCCAAGTTCGTTGAGCCGGGCACCAATCCCGGCAAGGCAGTCCATCTGATGGATATCCACGCCGAAAAGGGTCTGCAGTGTGCCGATTGCCATTTCGCGCAGGACAGCCACGGCAACGGCCTGATTTACGGCGAAGTCGCCAACGCGGTCGAGATCGGCTGCAAGGATTGTCACGGCACGGCCGATGCCTATCCAACGCTCCGCACGTCCGGTCCCGCGGCACGACCCAAGGGTAATGATCTGTCGCTGCTGCGTAACCCCGATGGCCAGCGCCGCTTCGAATGGGTGCCGACCGAGGGGGGCAGGCGCAAGCTGATCCAGCGATCGATCGTCGATCCCAAGCTCGAATGGGACATGCATCTGGTCAAGGACAGCGTCGATCCGGCCAGCCCTTATTTCAACCCCAAGGCAGCGCGCGCCAAATTGATGAGCAAGCTTGGCGCGGAGGACGGCAAGTTTGGCTTTGGCCCCGGGGTGAGCCCCAGCGAGCGCGCACATGGCGAAGACAGCGTAACGTGCTTCACGTGCCACCTCAGCTGGACCACCAGCTGCGGCGGGTGCCATTTGCCCATTGAGGCGAACTGGAAGTCGACGTCCCACCATTTCGAAGGGGAAGAGACGCGTAACTTTGCGACCTATAATCCGCAGGTCGCGCGAGACGATCTGTTCCATCTTGGCAAGGGCATGTCCAACCGCGGCAGCGTGACGACGCCCATTCGCAGCACGTCGGCACTGATCCTGTCATCGACCAATGTCAGCCGCGAACGTATCTATGTCCAGCAGCCGCCGATCAGCGGCATCGGATTCTCCTCACAGGCATTCGCGCCGCACTTCCCGCACACGGTCCGCACGACGGAGACCAAGACCTGCAGCGACTGCCATGTGTCGAAGAATGACGACAATAACGCGATTATGGCCCAGGTGCTGATGCTCGGCGCCAATTCGGCCAACTTTGTCGGCCTCAACGCCTGGACCGGGCTTGCCGGCGGGTTCGAGGCCGTCCGCGTTACCGAATGGGATGAACCCCAGACGGTGATCGGTTCTTATCTGCAGAAATATGCCTTCCCCGATTACTGGAAGCTGCATGTCGAAAAGAACAATCGCGAGCTGAAAAACTGGGTGCGCGGCAAGACGTTCGACAAGAATTTTTCTGGCGAAACCAATGCGATGGAAGAGTTCAAGAACATCGTTCAGGGCACATCCGGTGCGGTCAACTGCCTGCAGCTGCGCGGGGAGTATATGTATGTGGCCGAGGGATCGGGCGGCTTCCGCGCCTATGACGTTGCGTCTGTCGCCAACAAAGGCTTTTCCGAGCGAATCCTGACCGGGCCGTTCTCACCGCTCGGCCACAAAACGCAGGTCAAATCGAAGAACGCCACCTGCATGGCGCTGCCGACGGGCCAGCCGATCAGCCCGCTGCGCAGCACCCCGGAGCTTCGCAAGATCAACCAGGAACAGGCCTTCCTGCCGATCTACAGCTATGCCGCCGTCACCGATTCGGAAGAGGGACTGATCCTCGTCAACATCGAGACGATGGCCGATGGCGAATTCCGCAACAACTTCCTGAGGCGCGCCGTCACCTGGAATGAGAATGGCGTCCTAAAGGGTGCACGCCACATCATCCTGGCGGGCGAGGTGGCGTTTATCACTGCCGATGCCGGGCTTGTCGTGGTCGACCTTAGCGACCCGATGAACCCCAAGCTCGCCGGCGTTCGTCCGCTGACGGATGCGCGCGCCAGCACGATCCAGTTCCGCTATCTTTGGGTAACGGATGCCGAGGGCGTTAAGCTGTTCGACGTGACACAGCTGCGCAACCCGGTTGCCGTGCCATCGGCGACCATCCCTCTCGCCAATGCACGCCGCGTGTTCGTGTCGCGCACCTATGCCTATATCGCGGCGGGCAGCGATGGGCTGGTGATCGCCAACGTCACCAATCCGACCCGGCCGACCATCTATCAGAAGGTAACTTTTGATGGCCGGCTGAACGACGCGCAGGACGTGACGGTCGCCAATACCAACGCTTCGATGTTCGCCTATGTCGCTGACGGCCGGAACGGGCTGAAAGTGATCCAGCTGACATCGCCGGAAAGCCAGCCGAATTTCTATGGCTTTTCGCCCGCACCCAGGCCCGAACTGATTGCCTGGGCAAAGACCTCATCACCAGCACTGGCGCTTTCAAAAGGGCTGGAGCGGGATCGCGCGGTTGATGAAACGGGCGGCCAGATTGCGGTGTTTGGTCGATTGGGATCGCGCCCGTTCACCCGCAGCGAAATGGAAAAGCTGTTCCTGACGAGCCGGGGCGTGCCCTATAAGGTCAGCGACGATGTCGACATGACGGCGTGGCGGCCGCCGCTGAAGCTGCCGACACAACCGGTGCAAACGGCAGGTCGATAGCGGCTGCGCAGAACGGTAGCGTTGGTTGCACGCGTTTAATCAGCGCTGAAAGCCCAGCCCTAACCCTTCAAACGCTGTTGGCTCGCCGTGCGGCAGCGTTCTGCTAATGTCTCAGGCATTGCAGCCGCATCAGCGCGGCGAAAGGCCAGCTAAGCGTGGCGTTCGTGCGCCAGATGCTTGACCAGTGGCTGCAAGGACGCATCGAACTTCGCGAGCGTACCGTGCGGTTCGGCTGTATCGAACAAGGTTACCAGCCGCCCGTTTTCCCATCGGTGAAGCGCATAGGCTGGCGGATCGTCAGTAATCATCGGCCGGTCATCGGGCGTTTCAGGGTCAATCGGGCGGAGATCAAGCGCGAGTTGCGCGGCGCTCGCAGGGCAGATCGTCACCGTCGCCCCGTTCCACAAGGTGGCAACCGATCGGTGCATATGCCCGCACCAGATCGCCTTGACCTGCGGATAGCCAGCAATCGCGGCCGCAAAACGCCGAATCCAAGGCTCATCTTCGCCGCCTGACATCCAGGCGATTCCCACGTCAAAAGGTGGATGGTGCATGACGATAACGGTGGGCGTGGCCGGGTCGGCGGCGAGCTTGGTACGGAGCCACTGTGCCCGCGCATCGCAAAAAGCGCCGCCGTGACGACCCGGCTCAAGCGTATCGAGCACGATCAGCCTCAGCCCGTCATAGCGAATGCAATATTGCACAAAGCCACCATTCACCGGCACGTGGGGAAAGGCGCGCGAAAACGCGTCGCGATCGTCATGATTGCCAAGGCAGGGATAAACCGGAAAAGGACACCGGCCAAGAATCCCGGCAACGCGTGTATAGCTCTCATCGTCGCCGCGATCGGTGATGTCGCCGCTGACGATCAGCATATCGGGTCGATTGGGGCCACCGATCAGGGTGTCGATCACCGTGTCCAACCGTTGGCGATTAGCCTCGTCGGGCGAATCAGGAACAAAGCCGATATGGAGATCCGTAATCTGGGCGATCAGCGCCATGATGAGTTCTCCGGGTTATCTTAGCGCGGCGATTTGATCCGGCCGTTGACGAGGTTCGGGCTTCAGCGGAACACCGCCACCCTGACGCGGCTTCCATGGTGCGTCCTGTTTGGCGTGGTAGCTATGGCACATCGCACAGCCGGACGGCACCTTAGCGGCCGATGCCTCGCCACCATGGCAGCTGCGGCAGGATTTCAGGTCAGGCAGGATAAGATCGGTTGCCTTTGTCGACTTGGTTGCCGCGTGGCAGCTTTCGCATTTTTCAGTCGTATGCGCACTATGATCAAACCAGCCATGCATCATATAGCGCATAGGCTGGTTGACCGACACCACGGACCAATCCGGCGCGCCTGCCCCGGGCGCTTTCACGATGTGACAATCATAACAGGCGCCGCCCGGCGAAAAGACCGCGCGAACGGCAGCGTCACCGGCAGATCCCCGTGAACTCGCTGCCGTGAAATAGGCGTTATAAACCTGGCCCTGCGCATAGGCGCCAGGCCGGCGACGCACCATCCCGCCCAGTTCGACCGGTCGTGACGGGCTGGTCGAGCGGTAGAAGGCACGCAAATCTGCGATCATCTGCGCGGTATCGCCATGACGAAGCGTGCGCGTAGTGCCGCCGATCTTGTCGAACGCAAGGCTGTGACAGGCCTCGCAATTCTGTTCCATATCGACGGGCTGAAAGCGCGTGCCATCGGCAGATGGGGTGTGGCAATCGGCGCATTCGAGCACATCGCCATAGCCTTTGCTGACCTTCAGGCGACGCGCCATTGCAGACACGCCACTGCGCGCATCGAGATGGAGCTTGTGGGGAAATTTCAGGCCGCTGTTATCCGTCGGCCGACCATCGAGCGAGGCGCGCGCCATGATGGGCTTATCGCCGGGCACGACGCCAACCAAGGGCCGGAACTGCGGGTGCTGGGTGCCGAAGTCCCCTGCATTTGGCAGCTTGGTATCGGTCAGACGCTTATTAAGCGACGTGTGGCAATCGGTGCAGAAGGCCTGTGCAGTGGCCGGCATCGGACCCGCACCTTCATGCTCGGTATGGCAGGATACGCAGGATCCCGGCCCTTCCTTGCCAAACGCCTTAGCGACATTGGCAAGCATCTGGCCGCCGACACCCGGCGTTTCACGTGACTTGTCGAGGCGCGCGGCGGGTGCATGATCATGCACGTCCTTGTGGCAGGACTGGCAAGTCTCGTCGCGAACAGACACAAACGGCTTGGTGTGGCACGCCTCGCAGTTATTCTCGAGCGCATGATGTGCCTGACTGAGCGGACCGCTGGTCCATGAGCCATCGGCAGTCGATGCCACTTTGGTGGTCTTTGTGGCCCGGTTCATTGCCTCGGTCGCGGTCAGTTGCTTCCCATTGGCGGCCTGCGCAATGATCGGCGGCTGCTTTTGCAGCGCTGCCCAGATCGGCACCGCCAGAAACCCGATCAACACCGACAGGGCGAGCAACCAGGCGGTGTTCCGCTTATCGGGCATCAGCCCGGCAAGCGTGAATATTTTGCGCTCGTCGCGCTCTTCCGCCGCTTTCGAAATCGGACCGATGCGTTGCACGGTAAGGACGACTTCACCGGTTGATTCGCGCGTGACGGTAATGGCGTGGCTACCAAGGCCCACTTCACCGCCATTTGCGGGATCGATAGTGAATTGGCGGCGCTTGCGCCCACCGGACAGGATCGGTGTCGGTCCAGTCGCGGTAACAAGGACCTGACCATCGCTGGTCCGCTCGATCTGCACATGTTCCTGGTCAACGCCAAGATCGGTGAGCGCAATGTCATTGGTGGCTGCACGTCCGACCGTTACGACAGCGCGTGGCGCAGGCGCATCACGAACAATTTCACGGCCGTCGGCGGTGGTGCTGATGCGGCGGATCAAGAAGGGCTTCATGCCTGGATCACCAATAGAAAAAGACGCTGACGACATGCGCGGTCAGCGCAGCGATCAAGATGAAGGTTACGGGAACATGGATATACAGCCAGATTTCGAGCAGCGCCTTCAAGCGCAGATGCCGCCGCAATTGTGCCAATGATGCCCTTTTGCGGTCGAGCAGATCGTCGACACGCTTGATGACAGCGATATCGCCCGACGCGTTCGATTGCGCGCGAACGGCCCGATACGCGCGATCCGTAGCACAACGCGGATCACGCCCGGTCAGGCGCACCCACAAACCGCCAGCAAACGGATCCTGCTGAAGCGATGCCAGAACCAGCGCTGACAACTGGCCATCCAGCGGCTGAGCCGCGTCGTGCAGTTGGCGATCGGCACTGCGGATGAGCTCGAGCATCTGCCCCTCCGTCGTCGCCTGGCGATTGTTGCTGAGCGCCGCTGGAATGGTCGCATAACCTACCACACCCCAAATGCCGGAAACGATGACCAGCATCATCAGCGCATAGGCAAGCGTGTGGACATTCCATCCCAGCTGAAACCCGGTGTGCAGCGTCGCGATGACGATCAGGCTAAGCCCCAGATAGACGTGCGCGCTCGTCCAGGCCTTGAGCGACCACCGACCGCTCGTCATCGCCCGTTTGCGGACCCCGAGCATCGTCAGCCACAGGATCAGGACAACCCCGATCGTGCCTAGCGTATAGCCATACCAGCTACCGCCATTGTGGCGCGGGGTAATGTCGACCAGAAAATAACTGATCAGCGCGATCAGGCTCAGCGTCAGCGAAACCTTCAGCCAGCGATAGCCAGCATACCGCATGAAGCCTTCATGCCGTGTCGCGGCAACCCCACGGCCGCCTGCCCCTCCAGATGCGCGGGTAGCTATGACCGGTCCTCTTCCTGAATCTTGGCGATGGTAAGAAAGCTCTCAGGCGATACGCGAATCGCCGCGCCCGTCGGGCAGGCCCGCACGCAGGCAGGGCCACCCTTGATCGACGAGCACATGTCGCATTTGACGGCCTTTTTGGGCACATCGACCCCGGGGGTCGCATGCTTGTAGCGCCACTTCTTCGATGGCTCGCCTGGGCCAGGTCCAGCACCGAACATCAACCAGTTGAGCAATCCGGGCTTGGCCGGCGGCCGTGCCTCCATGCGGATGACACCGTAGGGGCAATTGCGCTGGCAATTGCCGCAGCCGATACAGGTATCGTCGATGAAGACCTCGCCATTTGATCCGCGCTGAATGGCGTTTGGCGGGCAATCGGCCATGCAATGCGGCAATTCACAGTGGCGGCAGCTGGTCGGCACATGGAGATGGGCATAGGTGCGGCCCGCTTCACGATCGAGCCGCGACAGACCCTCATGGCTATCGGCACAGGCTTTTTCGCAATTGTCGCAACCGACACAGAGTTTTTCGTCGATCAGCAACACGTCGGTCGCCTCGCCGATACCGTTATCAACCAGGAACTTCGCGGTTTCCGAATAGGTGCTGAAAATCGCCGAGTGGCTGTCCTTGCGGCTTTCGACAAAGGCCTGAACGTTTGCCGTGCCGGCGATGTCGGACTGGATTTTCTCCATCAAGGCGGGCTTGGCATCGAGCAGCCGACGAAAGGCCGGGCCGTTAAGCTTGATGACTTCCGATTTGACGGCTGCCTTGACGGTCTTGTGCCGCCGCCCGCCGGTGAGCAGATTCTGCACACCGACATAGGTGCTGGCAGGCATGTAGGAAATGAACACCGGTTTCCCGGCCACGTTCTTTTCCTCGATCATGCTGCCGATGCGGATGACGTAAACGTCGTCGCCAGCATCGCCCTCGTTGAAGATTGCTTCGCCCGCGCGCACGTTGACAATTTCATGACTGTCGAGCACTTCGGCCAGATCGCTCGCAAGAAGCCCCGATTTGAACATCTGGAGCAGTTGACGTTCCACCGAAATACGGGTCACCGCGCGCTTGGCGGCGGGCACCGATGCCATCAGCTTCAGCGCGGCATTGCGCGGCACGTCGACAATAACGCAGTTCGTGCCCGCACGGACGGTCGCCCCGCGACGGCGGCCCGAAATCAGACCGACTTCGCCGAAGATCGACCCTTGCGGAATCGGGATGGTGATGGACGGATCGGTCGGGTTCACCTCCACCAGCACCGATCCTTCGGCGATACAGAGCAACGACGATCCGGGCTCGTTACGTTTGATGATCGCTTCGCCAGCACGGTACAGTCGCACTTCGGAATCGAGGACGAATTCGCGCATCTGCAGCGGCGACAGTTCGTTCAAAATCGTGATGTTGGTGCGCAGCAGCTCAAGCCACTGATCGACCGTGCGCCGCGCTTTTTTGAGATCGACGAACTTCGCCTCAAGCAAGGGCTCATCGGCTGGCTTTAGCGACGTATTGCCATTGATGAACTCGAGCACATCATAGCCCTGGTTCATGCAATGCTTGATCAGCGGATAACCGGCGAGCGCGCCGATCACAAAGATGCCGGCTTTGGTCGTTTCGAATTCCGGCGACAGCTTTGGAAATGCTTCGCGGTCAGCACTGGTGAATTCGATACCGCAGGATTCGATGAACGCACGGGGCGCTGCCGATCCCATGCGGGCGATGATCCGGTTGCACTTGATGATTTCGGTGCCTTCGCGCGTTTCGAGCACCAGCTCGTCCTCGCGCACCTCACCGGGTGTGGTATTGAGGCGAACCGTTAGTCGCCCCTGTTCAGCCGCTTCGTTCAACAGTTTGACGTTGGCACTTTTGGCGCGCGCAAAGTCGGCCGACCGATTGAGGATCGTGACGATATTACCCTGCGCGGCATCGGCGGCAAGGCCAAGCGCATTCTCAATACCGGCATCGCCCGAGCCGATGACGGTGATATGTTCATCCACATACTCACCAGGGTCATCGAGCTGATACTGGACGTGCGGCTGGTCAGCGCCCGGGCACCGCATCAAGTTGGGATTACCCTGGGTGCCGATCGCCAGCACGACGCATTCAGCCTTCACCACCGTGCCATCGGTGAGTTCGAGGGAAAAGTCGCCTCGCTCACCGGTGATTGCCTTTACTTCACTGCGATACCGCACATTAATTTTGTTGGATGCCGCCTGATCGTCCCAGATTTTCAGGATCGCTTCCCGCTTACCGGCATCGAAATCCAGGTCGGAGCGAAGCACCAGTTTGCTGGGCGTCGCCATGACGTGCTTACCCTTTTGGTACTTGTAGATCGTATCCGATAGGTGATCGGTCTTTTCGAGCAGGACATGGGATACACCGAGCTGAGCGGCACGTGCAGCGGCGCTCAGCCCTGCCGGGCCCGAGCCGATTATCGCGACCCGAACGCGATCCCCCATGACAATCGTCCCCCCAAATCGGCCGGAACTGGCCCCCGCCGACGTCCCCAACCGAAATATGCTTTACCCCAATTCGTTGTTCACTACCATCACGATTGAAGCGCGTCACCCCTGCAGGATGCGCAAACCAGGCAGTTACGGTGGCAAGAAATTATCCAATGGTAAAAGGACAATGGGTGTTGGCGGGGGCGGCAATCGTCCTGATTGCGGCCATCGGCTATTCGGTTTCACGTGATTCGGCAGATGCGCCGCCGCCGGCAATTTCGGCGAAATCGCCAATTGCGACGAATCAGCCCGAAGCCATCGATACGCTGCGGGCACGGGCGCAAGCCTCCCCCGGTGATGCCAATGCATGGGGCCGGCTTGGCGATGCCCTGTTTGCCAAAGGTCAGTTCGAAGAAGCCGTGAAAGCGCTCGAAAAGGGCGCATCAGCTGATCCAGAACGGGCCGATCTCTGGTCAGCTCTTGGCGAAGCCCGGGTGATGGCCAGCCCGCGTGATCCAATGCCCGCAGCGGCGCTCGCGGCATTCCGCAAGGCCTTGCTCATCGATTCCAAGGACCCGCGCAGTCGCTATTTCACCGCCGTGTCGCGCGATCTGCGGGGGGATCACCAGGGCGCGATCGATGACTGGATGGCGCTGTTGAAGGATACCCCGCCGGGCGCATCATGGGAAAATGATCTCCGCCGAACGATTACGCAGGTGGCAAAGATCAACAAGATCGACGTGACAGCACGACTGGCGGCTTTGAAGCCATCGGGTGACCATCCGACCATGCCAGCCGGTCCCGTTGGTCTCGCCGGTATTCCGGGGCCGTCGGTTCAGCAGATGCAGGCCGCATCAGCGCTTACCCCCAGCCAGCAGGATGCCATGGCGCAGCAGATGGTCGCGCAATTGGAAGGCAAGCTGCGGAGCAATCCGGGCAATATCGATGGCTGGGTGATGCTGATGCGTAGCCGCAAGACGCTGGGCGAAAATGCCAAGGCATCGCGTGCGCTGGCTGATGCGGTGGCTGCCAACCCCGCTGCCGCTGCACGCCTGAAAAGCGAGGCAGCCGCACTTGGCATCGCCGTGATGTAATGCTGACCGATAAACGGTGGCTGGAGCGGGCGAAGGGATTCGAACCCTCGACCCCAACCTTGGCAAGGTTGTGCTCTACCCCTGAGCTACGCCCGCTCTGGCGACTTCGTCCGGGCCAGGCCGCGGACGGGGTGAGGGCGGGCTGTTAGCATCGGCTTGGGGGTACGGCAAGCCCGTATCCGCAACCCAGCTGGATTGTGGCACATAGCGACAATCGGCGGGGCTTTGTGCTGGCCAACCACGCGAAAAGGGTTGGCTTCACCCGGCGAGCGCCCACATAAGGCGCTGATCGTTTTTCGCCGCAAGGCACAGGAGCAATAGTGTGGCTACTTTAGGCATGACCGCCGCCGAACGCGAGGCAATCGAGGCTTTCCGCCGGGATGTCGTTGAGCCGTCGATGACCAAATTGGTCATCATCGATTTCTGGGCAGAATGGTGCGGCCCGTGCAAGGCGCTCGCGCCGCTGCTCGACAAGGTTGCTGCCGCTTATGCCGACAAGGGCGTCGTGCTGGCCAAGATCGATACCGACAAGAACCAGTTTATCGCGGCGCAGTTCCAGATTCGGTCAATTCCCACCGTCTACGCGATGTTCGAAGGCCAGCTTGTCGCTGATCTGACGACGGCGCGCACCGAATCGGCATTGCGGGCGATGCTCGACCAGATCCTACGCCAGTTGCCGATTCCGGCCGGGGATGCATTGGCCGAGCCCGAGGCCGATGTTGAGCCGTTGATTGCGATGGCTGAGGAAGTTCTGGCCGATGGTGACGGTGAACGAGCGCTTGGGATTTTCGATCAGCTCGTCGAGATGGCGCCCGAACACCCTGCCGTGCTGTCAGGGCGAATTCGCGCCTTTGTTGCGAGCGGACGCCATGATGATGCCGAGGCGGCAATTACAGCCTTGCCCGCAGATGTGGCCAAGCTACCCGAAATCAGCCGTGCGCAAGCGGCGATCGCGCTGGCGCGCGACGCCAAGCCGGTTGACGATCTGGCCGGGCTGGCAGCCGCCGTTGCCGCAAACCCTGCCGATATGGCCGCGCGCTTTGAGCTCGCCGGGGGCCAGATGGCAGCTGGCGATCGTGATGCTGCCGCCGATACGCTGTTGGCAATGATCGCTGACGATCGCGCCTGGGATGATGGTGCCGCGCGGCAACGGCTGCTGAAGCTGTTCGAGGTGGTTGGTCTCGAAGACCCCTGGGTATCGGCGCAACGTCGTCGACTTTCGGCGATCCTGTTCGGATGACCAGCGAGCGCACCACCACGCGGCTGTCGGTATTCCCGTTACCCGGCGCATTGCTGTTCCCGCGCATGCATTTGCCACTGCATATCTTCGAAGAACGCTACAAGGCGCTGATGAGCGACGCCATGGCGCGCGACCGGCGGATCGGCATGGTCCAGCCGCGCGCTGAGGGCAATCCGCCACCGCTGTTCCAAGTGGGCTGCGTCGGCAAGATTGCGCAGTTCGAAATGCTCGACGATGGGCGCTACAATCTGGTGCTCGAGGGCCTGTCGCTGTTCCGCATCGTCCGCGAACTCGACGTCACGACGCCATTTCGCCAGGTCGAAGCAGAGCTGATGCCGATCACCGAGGAGCAAGAAATATTGTCGCTCTCCGGCCGGGCCGCGCTTGAACTGGAATCGCGCCGTTTTGCCGATCTGCAGGGCTATGCCGTCGATTGGGATGCCGTGGCGCGGCTCGACGACGAATCGCTGGTCAACGGCGTCGCCCAGATTGCGCCGTTCGATGTTGCCGCCAAGCAGGCGTTACTCGAATCCGCCAGCCTTGAAGATCGTGCGGAACTGATCGTCCAGCTGATGCAGTTTTTCGGTCGGCACGACGGCGAGGATTCGGTGACGCTGCAGTGAGCGAATCTAACGCCGCGATGGCAATCGATCCGTGGCTGGTATCGATCCTTGTGTGCCCCCTCACCCGCACCCCCCTTCGGTATGACCCCGCGGAGGCCGAGCTCGTCTCCGACGCAGCCGGGCTCGCCTATCCGATCAGGAACGGCGTGCCCGTCATGCTGGCCGAAGAAGCACGGCAGTTATTGCCGGAACGTGATCGTTAAACCAATTCGCCCTGCAGCAGGCGGGGCAAATCACCACTTTCGCCGCGCGCTTCGGCCATAAACCGCGCCTTGAGCGGTGGGATGGCCTGCACCGCGCTCAGGCCGAAGCGGCGCACGGCGCTTGCCGTCTTGCCGGGCACCCCGAACAGCCGGTTGAGCGTGTCGGTTGCCATCGCCACCATCAGCGTATCGAGCCCGCGCCACCGCTCATAGCGCGCCACAAGCTGCGGATCGCCAAGATCGAGACCCAAACGCTTACCATCGACCAACACCTCGGTGAGCGTGGCGACATCGCGAAACCCGAGGTTCAGCCCCTGCCCGGCGATCGGGTGAATCCCATGGGCGGCATCGCCGACCAGGGCGAGCCGTTCCGTCGTGATCCGTGCAGCGTGATGAAAGCCGAGTGGATAGGTGGAGCGCGGCGCCAGATTGCTGAGCGTGCCCAGGAAACCGCCCATCTGCCGTTCCGCCTCGGCCAGAAATCCACGATCGGACAGTTTCAGCATTCCCGGCGCATCGCGCTCGCTGACGGTCCACACCAAGGCAGATCGGTTGCGACCATCGACCGGCAATAATGGCAGGATCGCGAAGGGGCCTGCGGGATAGAAAATCTCGAACGCGCAATTCTCGTGCGGGCGGGCGTGGTCAAACGCCGTGATGATCGCATTATGGTGATATTGCCACTGAGCGATCGTGATGCCGGCCGCCGTCCGTGTCGGCGAATTGCGGCCCTCGGCGGCAATCATCAGTGGCGCGGCGATTTCTGCGCCTGAATCGAGCGTCATCCGAACGCCCGCCGAATCGCGCGTGACCGATATCGCCCTGGTCCGCATTCGCAGATCGACCCCATCCGCTGCCATTGCCGCCTGATGCAGCGTGGTGCGGATGAGGCGATTTTCATACATCGTCCCGAGGGCGCCATCGCCGGCATCCGGTGCGAAATCGAGGGCACCGGGGGCGAGCCCGTCACTCACCCGGATTGATTCGATCGGGCATCCCTTGCCTGCCAGCAAGGTACCCACACCGATTGCATCGAGCATCCGGTGGCTCGCGCTGGCAATTGCCGAAGCACGACCATCGAAATTTGCCGCAAGCGTGACTGCGGGATCGGCCGGATCGACCACGATCGTGGTGATCCCATGCGCCGCGAGCGAAAGTGACAGGCTGCATCCAACCAGCCCGCCACCCAATATGATTACGTCTGCATGATCCATAATCGTCGGTCTAACGACCCGGAAGCGGGCTGCCAATTCCCCGGGCCATATGCCGTATCCATAGGGCGCCATCTTGACGCGGGACTCGCGCCGCGCGATTGTGGAACATCAAGCGTACATTCGTGAAGGAAACGCTCATGGCGAGCCAGGCGCAACCGCCTCTTTGGCGCCAGACCGTGCGGCATGGTGCACGCCGGAGCGGCGCGTTGATCGGCGCGATGGCGATTGTGGTGGTCACTGTGATGATCGCCGTCTGCCTGATCAGCTATTATCCGGGCGATCCCTCGCTCAGCACGGCCGCTGCTGGCCCCGCCCGAAACCTGCTGGGCAGCCCCGGCGCGATGATCGCGGATGCGCTCCTAGCGATGCTCGGTTGGCCCGTGGTGCTGTTGCTGCCCTTTGGTCTGGTGCTCGCCGCACGTCTGTGGCGCGATGTTCCGCCGGGGCGCTGGGGTCGCATGGTTCTGAAAGGTGCTGGCGGTACGGCGTTGATGGCAACGGCCTTTGCCTTTGTATCGTCTTCCGCCGTAAACGCTCTCCCCGCGGGCTATGGCGGCGCGATCGGCTTGTCGCTGGCCACATTGCTACGCTGGGGAACGGCCCAGATCGGCGATCCCACCGCAATTCTATGGGCAGACCGCGCACTTGGGCTGGTGCTTGGGCTGGGGGGCGTAGCGCTTTATGCATTGAGCTACGAAATCGATTTCAACGAGCGGCAGTGGCAGTTCCGGCTACCGCAACCACGCGCTGACGCGCTGCCCGAGATGCTGGTGGAGGACGACGCCTTTGTCGCGCCACCGCGCAAGCCGCTACCCCGTCCGGTCGCAGCGCCTGAAACGCGGCCGGGCCCGGTAATCGCCGAACGCGCCCTAGCACCGTCAACCGCCAAGCCGCGCGCCAAGCAAGCCTCGCTCGATCTGCGCGACAATTACCGCCTGCCGCCGCTCGACCTGCTCAAGCCTGCCCCCAAAAGCGGCAATCCGGTGATCGACAAGGCGGCGCTTGAACGCAATGCGCGGCTGCTTGAGTCGGTGCTCGACGATTTTCATGTGAAAGGCACGATCGTCGAAGTGCGCCCCGGCCCCGTGGTGACGATGTACGAACTCGAACCCGCCAGCGGCATCAAGGCAAGCCGCGTCATCCAGCTGGCTGACGATATCGCCCGCAACATGTCTGCAATCTCGGCGCGGGTGGCGACAATTCCCGGGCGCAGCGTCATCGGCATTGAATTGCCCAATGCGCGCCGCGAAGCGGTGAATTTGCACGAACTGGTCGGCAGCCAGAGTTTCGAGGATCAGTCGGCACAGCTGCCGATCATCCTCGGCAAGAATATCGCCGGCGACCCCGTCATCGCCGATCTGGCGCCGATGCCGCATCTGCTGGTGGCGGGCACCACCGGATCGGGCAAGTCGGTTGGGCTTAACTGCATGATCCTGTCGCTGCTGTATCGGCTGACGCCTGATCAGTGCCGCATGATCATGATCGATCCCAAGATGCTCGAACTGTCGATGTATGCGGACATCCCGCATCTACTCGCCCCCGTTGTCACCGAACCGGCCAAGGCGGTGCGGGCGTTGAAATGGGCGGTCGAGCAGATGGAGGATCGGTACCGGATGCTCGCCTCGGTCAATGTCCGCAGCCTCGCCTCGTTCAACGACAAGGTGCGCGCGGCCAAAGCCAAGGGCCAGCCGCTCGGGCGCAAGGTGCAAACGGGCTATGACCAGGGCACCGGCCAGCCGATTTACGAGGAAGAACAGCTCGATTTCCAGCCGTTGCCGCAGATCGTGATCATCGTCGACGAGCTCGCCGATCTGATGATGACCGCGGGCAAGGAGGTCGAATTCCTGATCCAACGGCTTGCGCAGAAGGCGCGGGCGGCGGGCATTCACCTGATCATGGCCACACAGCGCCCCTCCGTCGACGTCATCACCGGCGTGATCAAGGCAAACTTGCCGACGCGGATCAGCTTTCATGTCACCTCGAAAATCGATTCGCGCACGATTTTGGGCGAACAGGGCGCCGAACAGCTGCTCGGGCGCGGCGATATGCTCTATATGCCCGGTGGCAAGCAAATTGCCCGCGTTCACGGGCCGTTCGTGTCGGATGACGAGGTGCAGGCCGTTGCCAATCACTGGCGCGGCCAAGGCCAGCCGGATTACATCCAGTCGGTTACCGAGGAGCCGGAGGACGGCTTTGCGCTTGACGGCGCACCCGACGGCGAAGATTCGGCCGAGGACCAGCAATATCGGAGTGCTCGGCAGCTCGTGGCCGAAAGCCAGAAGGCGTCGACGTCATGGCTGCAACGCCAGTTGCGAATCGGCTACAACAGCGCCGCTCGCCTGATCGAACGGATGGAAAAGGACGGGCTCGTCTCCCGCCCCGATCATGTCGGACGGCGCGAGGTGTTGATGGATCAGGACGGACGGCCGCTGTAAGTCGAGCGGAACTGTGGCAATTCACCGCCCGTTCAAGCCACGGGTCCGACAGTCGTCGTGATCCTACTCGCGGAAATAGACCGCATTCGGAGACTGACATCGTGACATTCCGCCCCTTGCTGGCGATTCCGCTGATGCTCGCGGTTCCTTCGGCTGTCGTCGCGCAGGCGACTGGCGATCTTGCCCGCGTGCAGGATCATTTGCGATCGGTTGAAAGCCTGACCGCCAATTTCAGCCAGACCGACCGAAGCGGCAAGACGCTGGACGGCGCGCTGACGTTGAAAAAGCCCGGCAAGATCCGCTTTCAATATGAGAAGGGCGTGCCGATCCTGATTGTCGGTGATGGCAAGGCGCTGTGGTTCCTGGATTATTCGGTGCGCCAGAAGCAGCGTTGGCCGATCGGCAATTCGCCGCTTGGGGTACTGCTCGATCCTAACAAGGACATTACGCGCTTTGCCAAGGTCGTCCCTAATGCTGATCCGCGCGTCATTTCGGTGGAAGCAACCGATCCTCGCCATCCCGAATATGGTCGAATCACATTGGTCTTTGTGCGCAATCCCAGTGCACCGGGAGGATTGATGATGCAGGGCTGGGTGGCGCTCGACGCGCAGAACAATCGGACGACCATACGCTTGTCGAAGCAGGTGTTCAATGCGCCCGTCTCCGACCGTGCGTTTCGTTGGGTCGATCCCACGCTGCGCGGCGGGCGGAACTGAGCACAGCCGGATTTCATTCATACTGGCGACAGGTTTAGCGCGCTAAAACACTTCAGCGAACGGGGCATTGCCGGTGTTTCCCCCCTGTTAACCGGCTCAACCCGTTCTGCCTGCGTGACGAACGCTAGGTCGGCCCTCGCTCCAAGCCCCCGGAGCGAGGGCCTTTCTCCATCCGCTGCTTTTCTCGGACGAACCGAATCCGACTGGCTAGCGGTGAGCAGATCGCAAGGCTACATCGCGGCATGGCCGAAACAATCAAGATCGCTTCGTGGAACATCAACTCGGTGCGCTTTCGCATCGACATTGTTGAGCAGTTCCTGCGCGAATCGGCACCCGATATCCTGTGCTTGCAGGAAACCAAGGTGATGGATGGCGATTTTCCGGCCGCCGCCTTTCGTGCGCTTGGCTATCCCCATCTCGCGCTCAATGGCCAACGGATGCACCACGGCGTGGCGATCATCAGCAAATTACCGCTCCACGACCAGACCCGGCTCGACTGGCAGGCCAATGGCGAAGCGCGCCATCTTGGCGTCAGGCTCAATAACGGCATGCGGATCGAGAATGTCTACGTCCCCGCCGGCGGCGATATCCCCGATCGCGACGTGAACCCCAAATTCGGGCAGAAGCTCGATTTCCTCGAGCGGATGACGCGCTGGTCGGAAACCATCTCGGGGCCAGTGCTGCTGCTCGGCGATTTCAACATCGCGCCACTCGAATCGGACGTGTGGAGCCACAAGCAGCTGATCGATGTGGTGAGTCACACGCCGATCGAGGTTGAGGCACTCGGCCGATTGCAGGCTGCTGGCAACTGGACCGATCTGGGTCGCCACTTCATTCCTGCACCCGAACGGCTGTACACTTGGTGGAGCTACCGCGCCAAGGACTGGGCAGCATCCGATCGCGGACGACGGCTCGACCATATGTGGGCAAGCCCCGATCTTGCGTCAGCAGCCCGGGCCCATAGCGTTAACGAGGCGGCGCGAAGCTGGACTAAACCGTCGGATCATATCCCGATCATGACCGAGTTTGCGCTTTGAGCGCGCGGATTGTCGCGCAGGCGATCGATTCGCTCCGGCGCGGCTGGCCGGTGGCGCTTCGTACCGATCAGGGCGCGCTCGCCGTGCTGGCGATCGAAACCGCCGACCCGGTTCGCCTGTCAGCATTCGACCCGAACGGGCAGGCTATGGTGTTGATCTCATCGGGCCGGGCAGCAACACTGAAGCTGACCAATCAAGCGCCAGCAGCAGCACCCGAGTGCCCCGTCATGATCGAACGCGCGCCGTGGCTGGATTTCGCCGCCGCCACCGCACTCGCCGATCCGCAACTCGATTTGCTCACACCGCTGAAGGGTCCGTTTCGATCAACGGATATTAGCGACCGTCCAGCCGCTGCCGCCGCGTTGCGGCTCGCGACGCTGGCGGGCATGCTACCCGCGTTTTTTGTCCTGCCGGGTGGCGATGTAACGCTCGCGATTTCACCAGAGGATATTGACGATCACCAGGACGCCCAGCGCCTGACGATCGCCGCGCGTGCCCATTTGCCGGTAGTGGGCGCCGAATCGGCGGAGATTGTCGCCTTTCGAACGCCCGAAATGCCCGGCGAGCATGTTGCGCTGATGATCGGGGCACCGACCGGCGCACCACCGCTGGTCCGACTCCACAGCGAATGCCTGACGGGCGATGTGCTTGGCAGTCTGAAATGCGATTGCGGGCCGCAGCTCGACGCCGCGATTTCGGCGATCGCCGCGAGCGGATGGGGGATCCTGCTGTATCTGCGGCAAGAAGGTCGTGGGATCGGGCTGATCAACAAATTGCGCGCCTATGCGCTGCAGGATCAGGGGTTTGATACGGTAGACGCCAATACGCGCCTCGGCTTTGCGGTCGATTCGCGCGATTTCACCGTTGCGGCGCGAATGCTGGTGTTGCTCGGCCAACGATCCGTCCGGCTGCTGACCAACAACCCGCAAAAGGTAGCGCAGCTCGAAGGCGCGGGGATCACCGTGATCGAGCGGGTGCCGCACAAGCTGCCCGCCAATCCGCACAACGAACGCTATCTGGCCACCAAGCGGGACCGAACCGGACACGAATTCTAGGCGACCAGCCGTGCCACTTCGGCAAAGTCATGCGCAATCGCGTTGACGCCGATCCCGCGGAGCACCGATTCGTGATCAGCGCCGCAATGACGGCCCGCGCATAGCCCGATAACGAACGCCCCGGATGCAACCGCTCCCCGCGCACCGACCGGCGAATCTTCCAGGATCACGCAATCGCCAATGGCAACGCCGATCGCATCGGCGGCGTGAAGATAGAGATCAGGCGCCGGTTTACCGCGATCGACATGTTCCTTGCCGCTAAAGATCCGATCGCCAAACGCATCGCGCAATCCGATATGCTCGAGATGGCGGGAGATCCAACGGGTCGAACTCGAGGATGCGATGGCGCGGGGGATCGTCGGCGGCAACGATAGAACAAAATCGATCGCGCCGTGCACCGCCTCAATCCCTTCGGCCATTACACGGGCATCCTCGGCTGCTCGAGCGGCGTGAAAATCATCCGGGAGGGGGCCACCGATCCAGCGCTCCACAGCGGCGTGAAAATCCTTGTCGGCCAGCCCCATGAAATGAGCCATTGATTGTTCGACCGTCGTCGGGTGCCCGGCCTTGCTGAGAAAGGCCGCGATCTGGCTGTTCCCGACAAATTCGCTGTCGATCAGCACGCCGTCGAAATCGAAGATGATCCCGCCAAATTTCATCCTGCGACCTTTATCCTCTGGCGCCAAACAGGGCGCTGCCGACGCGAACATGCGTTGCCCCGAGCGTGACGGCGGTTTCATAATCGCCTGACATGCCCATGCTGAGCCCAGCAATGCCGTGGTCGCGGGCCAGTTTTGCCAGCAGCGCGAAATAGGGCGCCGGTTCGACGTCTGCCGGCGGCAGGCACATCAACCCCGCAATCGGCAAATCCGCTTGCCGCGCTTCGGCGATCAATGCGGGCAGCCCGGCGGTGGGCACGCCCCCCTTTTGCGGTTCATCGCCGATATTGACCTGCAGGAAACAGGCCGGTCGTTTGTCGATCTTGTCCATGGCGCGGGCCAATGCCGTTACGAGCGATGACCGATCGACGGCATGGATGGCATCAAACAACGCGACCGCGGCTTCCGCCTTGTTTGATTGGAGTTGGCCGATCAGATGCAATTCGATGCCGGGGACTTCAGCGCATAGTGAAGGCCATTTTCCCTCGGCTTCCTGCACGCGATTCTCACCGAAAACGCGCTGACCGGCGCCGATAACGGGTCGGATCGCTTCGACAGGGTGCGTTTTGGATACAGCGATAAGGGTGACTTCGCCCGCGCGCCGACCCGCCAGCGTCGCGGCGGCGGCAATCGCCACCTGCACATCGGCCAGGCGTTTGGCAGGATCGCTGTTCGTCATCGTTGTGCTATAAACAGGCAAATGCACACCCGTCACCCCCGGATTCCCACTCAATGGCTGATGACGGATGAGCGCATGGGTGATGCGCTTTGGGATGCGCTCGCCCGGGTGCCGCGCGGCGGTGGCGTCATTTTTCGCCATTATAGTCTCGCCCTCGCATCCAGACGCGCATTGTACGCGCAAGTTCACGGGGTCGCGCGACGTCGACGACTTGTCTTGATCGCCGCAGGAACCGATTATCTCGGCCGGCGATGTACCGGGTTGCATGGACGACAGCCAAAACGTGCAGACGGTATCAAAAGCTGGCCCGCGCACAACCTGCGCGAACTGGTTGCCGCCCGGCGTGCCGGGGCAGACATGATTTTGATTTCGCCGATTTTTCCAACCCGCTCGCATCCCAACGCTCGTGTATTGGGGTCGGCACGCGCTGCCCTGCTGGCACAGAAAACAGCAATCCCTGCCATTGCGCTTGGTGGCATGAAGCGAAACAGACGACATTGGCTGAAACCAGCAGGATTTTACGGGTGGGCTGGGATCGATGCCTGGCTATAAGCGCTGCACGCGTCAGACCAGATCAAACGGGTCGTTTAGAAGCGAAGCGCCGTGCCGATATAAACAGCCTGACTGTCGCGACGATTGTCGCTCAACCGATCGAGGCGGTTGTTGTTTTCACGCTTGTACCGAAGACCCGCCGTCAGATCGATATTACGCGCAACCGAATAGGAACCGCCCACATCGATTGCCATGCTCGGATCGTCGGCAACGAGTTTCGGCGTATCCGCAGAAGGACGATCAGCCACAGCCCGCAACCGTGCGGAGGCGCGCTTGCCCGTATAACTGACCCCGAGGCCGATCGAGTCGCGGCTACCCGGTATGCTTGCCAGATCAAGCCGTGCAACCTCACCTGACAGTGCAAAGCGCTTCCAACCGACCGAAACGCCCAGATTATAGGCAATGGGTGCCAGGCCGATCGACGCGCCAGACGTCAGCTCAGCCGCGCCGATACGCTGCACATCGCTGCTTGCCAACGTCGACCGGGCGCGAACCGCTACCGTAACAGCACGACTGCCGTTGCGGCGCGTTTCAGACGGCGTAAACCGGAAATCACTGTCATTCAGCCCGCTGCGCGCGAGCAAAGCCGCCAATTTCGGATCAGCCGATGCTGGCGTAAACGTGGCGATGCTCCGGCTCACCATGCGCTCAGCGGGAACGAGCCGACGCGCACCTTCCGACGCACCCGATGCCGGCATGACCAGACCGGCGACGATTAACGTCCCCAGAATGGAGCCAGCAATGATACGACGCTTCGTCACGGCAAACCCTTCGAGTCCATTTTTGTTTATAGAGATTTAGATGCGCCGCACCACTGCCACATTTCACTTTATAGAGCTTTATGGAGATAGTGTTGCAAACCGCCCACAATGGCGGCGCGACAGGCACCAAAACGGCGGCGGCGCGGCACGCTTGCGACTTGGCCGCACGATCTATAGAGGCCGATAGACTAAAATGCATTTGTTCAGGGAACAGCCCATGATCCGCCTGTTGCGCACCGCGTTCGTGGCCTCACTTACTCTTGCGCTGGTTGCCTGCGGCGGCGGTTCAAAGGACAGGCCGCGCGCTGATCTGGCGGCGTCCCAGGTCACCACCATCGGCGTCAACAGCTATTTGTGGCGCGCCTCGCTGGACACCATCAGTTTCATGCCGCTGCTTCAGACCGATTCCAACGGCGGCGTCATTGTGAGCGATTGGTATATCAATCCGGCATCGCCTGCTGAGCGGATGAAAGTTACCATCTCGATCCTCGATCGCGATCTCCGCGCGGATGCTCTTCGCGTTGCGGTCCAGCGGCAGATCAACCGCAACAGTGAATGGGTCGACGCGCCAGTGCGGGCGGCAACGGCGCAAAAGCTGGAAGATATTATCCTGACCCGAGCGCGCGATCTGCGACGCAACGCCATCGCCGGCTGATCGGATGAACACGGCGTCGCGCTTCAACGCGCTGAAGGCGGACGCGGCCTGGCAGGCCATCTGGGACGAACGCCAGACGTTTAAGGCCGCTCCCGCAGGATCGTCAGCTGCCAATAATCGGCCGCGATCCTATGTGCTCGAGATGTTTCCCTATCCCTCAGGGCGCATCCATATGGGCCATGTCCGCAATTACACGATGGGCGACGTGCTGGCACGCTATCGGCGGATGACCGGGCATGACGTGCTTCATCCGATGGGCTGGGATTCGTTCGGGATGCCCGCCGAAAATGCCGCGATGGAAAAGGGCGTCCACCCCGGTGCGTGGACGCGTGCGAATATCGCCAATATGCGTCGTCAGCTCAAACAATTGGGTTTTGCGCTCGACTGGTCGCGAGAATTGTCGACCTGCGAACCCGACTATTACGGGCATGAACAGGCACTTTTCCTCGATCTATTTGCCGCCGGGCTGGTTTATCGACGCGAATCGGCTGTCAATTGGGATCCGGTCGACATGACCGTGCTCGCCAACGAACAAGTGATCGACGGTCGTGGCTGGCGATCCGGGGCGCTGGTCGAGCGGCGCAAGCTGAACCAGTGGTTCCTGAAGATCACCGACTTTGCCGATGATCTGCTCGACGGGCTCGGTGGCCTTGATGCCTGGCCCGACAAGGTCAAGCTAATGCAGGAAAACTGGATCGGGCGCAGTCAGGGGCTCGCTTTCCGCTTCGCCTTGTCAAACGGTGGCGAGGTCGAGGTGTTCACGACTCGTCCCGATACGATCTTTGGCGCGAGTTTTGTCGCGGTTGCCGCCGACCATCCGATTGCGCGTGCCGCAGCGGCTGCCGATCCTGCTGCAGCTGCCTTTATCGAGTTGTGTCGCAAGGGCGGCACGACCGCCGCAGAGATTGAAACGCAGGAGAAACTGGGCTTCGATACCGGACTGACGGCCACTCATCCGTTTGACCCAGCCTGGCAACTGCCCGTCTACATCGCAAATTTCGTGCTGATGGATTATGGCAGCGGGGCGGTGTTCGGCGTGCCCGCGCATGACCAACGCGATCTGGATTTCGCGCGGAAGTACGACCTGCCCGTAACGCGCGTCGTCTCCGACGGAGATCAGGACGCGCCACTTTTCGACGGAAACGTCGCCTATACCGGCCCCGGCACGCTGGTGAACTCGCATTTCCTTGACGGGATGGACATCGAGGATGCCAAGCGCACCGTGATCCGCCGCGCCGAGGATGATGGCTGGGGGACCGGCCGCACCGTGTTTCGCTTGCGCGATTGGGGCGTTAGCCGCCAGCGTTATTGGGGCACGCCGATCCCGATCATCCATTGCGACGCCTGTGGCGCTGTGCCGGTTCCTTGCGACCAGTTGCCGGTGGTGCTGCCCGAGGATGTGACCTTCGATGTGCCCGGCAACCCGCTCGATCGGCATCCGACTTGGAAGCATGTCCCCTGCCCGACCTGTGGCGCCGATGCCCGACGCGAAACCGATACGCTTGACACCTTCGTCAATTCTTCCTGGTATTTCATCCGCTTCGCCAGCCAGCCAAGCGACGAGCCGTTCGATCAGGCCGAAGCCGAGGCATGGCTGCCCGTCGGCCAGTATATCGGCGGCGTGGAGCATGCGATTCTGCACCTGCTCTATGCCCGGTTCTGGACGCGGGCATTGGCCCATATCGGCCGATTGAACGTGGCCGAGCCCTTCGCCGGACTATTCACCCAAGGCATGGTGACGCATGAAACCTATAAATCGGCTGATGGCCAATGGCTGTCGCCCGATGACATCGTCTCATCCGAGGGCGGGGTAGTCGAACGCGAGGGCGGTCGACCGGTCACCATCGGTCGCGTCGAGAAGATGTCCAAATCCAAGAAGAACACGGTCGATCCCGAACCGATCGTTGCGCAATATGGCGCCGATGCGGTGCGATGGTTCATGCTGTCGGACAGTCCGCCCGAACGCGATTTGCCGTGGAGTGAATCCGGCATTGAGGGATCGTGGCGCTATATCCAGCGGTTGTGGCGGCTGCTTCAGTCCGAGAGCGATGGCCAATCTCGTGGGGAAGGCCGGGATATCGCGCTTGAACGAAAGCTCCACCAGACGATCGCCGGGGTTGCGGCCGATATCGAAGCGCTTGGCTTCAACAAGGCAGTGGCGCGCCTTTATGAACTTACCAACGCCATTGATCGTGCCCCGCCCTCAGCATCGCGGACCACGGCGATACTTGGCCTGTTGAAGCTCGTCGCGCCCATGGTACCGCATGTTGCCGAAGAAGCATGGGCATCGCTGGGGGGAGAGGGATTGATCGCGGATGCGCCGTGGCCCAGTATCGATCCTGCCCTGCTGGTGGAGGACGAAGTGACCATCGCGATCCAAATCAATGGGAAGCTGCGCGACACGCAAATAGTCGCCAAGGGCTTGTCACGCGAAGCGCTGGAAGAACTCGCATTGGCCAATGCGCATATCCAACGGGTGTTGAACGGGGCAACCCCACGAAAGATCGTTGTCGTACCCGATCGTCTGGTGAATCTCGTCGCATGAAGCGCTATCTGGCCTTGGTGACGATGGCGCTGGCGCTTGCCGGATGCTCACTCAAGCCACTCTATGCGGGGGGCAGTGGCGGTACAGTAGCGTCGGTACTCGCCCAGGTTGAAATTGGCCCGATCGAAGGTCAGGCAGGCTATCTGGTCGGAAACGCGGTACGTGATCGGCTTGCCGCAACCCCCGGCTCAAAGCCCCTATACCGGCTTGAAGTGCGACTCGATGATCGGATCATCGGGCTTGGCGTTCGCCTTGACGATACGATTACGCGGGAGCGTCGTACGCTGCGCGCGCGCTATCAGTTGATCGACCTTGCCAATGGGGCGGTATTGCTCGACGCGACGGCCGGTTCTGACGCTGGCATCGATGTTGTCGGTTCCGAATATGCGACGATCGCCGGCGAGAATACCGCGCTGGAACGACTATCAGCGATTGTCGCTGATCAAATTGTCGCGCGTGTAGCACTTTATGCCGAGCGGACGAGCCCGAACGGACCGTGAAGGTCAACCCGAATCAGCTTCGCCAGGCGCTCGACAGCGCCAATCCGGCCATCCGTCTTTATCTGCTACATGGCCCCGACGAATCAGGCGCGCGTGACCTGGCAGTGCGGCTCGCCCGCGCGATGGGACCCGATGCCGAGCGGGTCGACCTGGACGGCGCGGCGCTGAAAAGTGATCCGGGTCGGCTGGCCGCTGAGGCAGCCTCGCTGTCATTGTTCGGCGCCGCACGGCATATCCGCGTGAGTGGCGTGGGCGAAGAGAGCCATGATGCATTGGCCTTGCTGCTTGACGCCGATCGCGCGGGTAATCCGGTTGTGGCGATAGCGCCCACACTCAAGGCTTCAGGCAAGGTGGTGAAGCTCGCCATCGCCGCCCCTAATGCGATGAGCTTTGCCTGCTACCCTCCTGAAGCAGCCGAAGCCGATCGACTGGCGACGACGATCGCGAGCGAACATGGGCTTCGCGCATCGGGGGGCACAGCGGCGCGGCTGTTTGCGGCGGCAGGCGGTGACCGAGCGATCCTGACGCGGGAGATTGAAAAGCTCGCGCTCTATCTCGATGCATCGCCCGATCGACCGGCGACACTCGACGACGATGTGATCGACGCGGTCGGTGCCGATTTGGGGGAGGCAGAAATGGGCCGCGCGATCGAGGCGGCGATTACGGGTGACTCGGCAGCATTAGGCGCTGAACTGGCTCGGTTGAGCGAAGCTGGCGTCTCGCCGATACCGTTGCTGCGCAGTTTGGTGCGGCGATTGATGACCCTCGCCGAGTTGCAGGCGGAGATCGCTGCCGGCGCATCGATCGCCAGCGTCATTGAAGGACCGCGTGTGTTTTTCAAGGAAAAGGCGAGCACGGGCCGCGCATTGCGGCAATGGAACGCCGTTAAGCTGAGTGGTGCCATCGATCACCTCCGCAAGGCCGAACGTGCGATCATGGGATCAGCAACCGCTGGTCCAGTGCTCGCTGAAGCGGCTTGTCTGGTCGTAGCGCGTGCGGTTCAGCGACAGCGTTGAACCGGCAAACGGCCTCGCTAAAGCTGGTCGCCGCTCAATCGCTGGCAGATCATGTCGAGCTGGTCGAGGGTTGAATAGCCAAGCGTGAGCGTGCCGCCCTTGGCATTATAGGAAATCCTTACCGACAGCCCAAGCAGATCCGCCAACTGGTTTTCGAGTGCGGCGATATCATGATCGGGGCCCTGCCCTGTTGCGCGTGCGCCCCTGCCCGTGTCGGGCTTGGCTGCTCGAGCAAGCTTTTCGGTTTCCCGTACGGACAATTGCCGCGCGACGACCTCTCGCGCCAGTGTTTCGACATTCGCCGCGCCAATCATCGCACGAGCATGGCCCATGCTGATCTGCCCCTCAACCACCAGGGTCTGCACTGGGGCTGGCAGCTCAAGCAACCGCATCAGATTGGCGACATGGCTACGTGATTTATGGACGATCTTCGCCAGCGCCTCTTGGGTATGGCCATAATCGCCCACCAGGCGCGCATAGGCCTCAGCTTCTTCGATCGCGTTCAGATCTTGCCGTTGAATATTCTCGACGAGCGCCACCTCGAGCGTTTCGGCATCGTCAAAGTCCCGAATAATAACAGGCACTTCGTGCAGGCGTGCGCGTTGTGCGGCACGCCAGCGCCGCTCACCGGCAACAATCTGAAACCCCTTGCCAAGCGGCCGAACGACGATCGGCTGAATCAACCCGCGCGCTGCAATCGATGTTGCCAGTTCATCAAGCGCTGCTTCATCGAAGCGACGGCGAGGCTGGCCTGGATGCGGCGAAAGCGAGCCGACCGGGAGCATTCGCAATCCTGGACTCGGCGCTTCCCCGGGCGTCACGGGTTCTTCCCGCTGAATATCGCCCATCAGGGCACTAAGGCCACGGCCAAGCCCTGGCCGCGGCTTGCGGACCGCGCTGGACGGGGCCGTTTCGACGTTATGAGATTCGGTGGTCATGCAGCTTGAGCATCTCTCGGCGTTGTTCTCGGCAAGCGAGCAATCAGCTCTCGCGCCAACGCGATATAGGCTTCCGACCCGGGACAACGATGATCGTAGATCAGCGCGGGAAGCCCGTGGCTCGGCGCTTCCGACAAACGCACATTGCGCGGGATAACGGTGTCGAACACCACCTTGCCGAGGACGGCGCGAACATCTTCCGACACTTGCTCGGTCAAGCGATTGCGACGGTCATACATCGTCAACGCAACACCCAGAATCGACAGGCCAGGATTAAACCGTGTTCGAATACGTTCGACGGTGTTGAGCAATTGGCTCAATCCTTCGAGCGCAAAAAACTCACATTGCAGCGGGACTAGTAACGAGTCGGCCGCCACCATGGCGTTCATCGTCAGCAACCCCAGCGAGGGCGGACAATCGATCAAGATGACATCCCAGCGGTCACCGGCGCGCGAAAAAACCTTGTCGAGCCGGTGGGTACGCTCATCAAACTCCACGAGCTCAATCTCCGCGCCCGACAGATCGACAGTCGCCGGCACGATATCGAGATTAGGCACACGTGTCGGGATATAGCTGTCCTCCAGCGCAGCTTCGCCAATCAGCAGATCATAGGACGACCGATCGCGATCAGCGCGATTGATGCCAAGCCCTGTCGAGCAATTGCCCTGCGGGTCAAGATCAATCAGCAGCACCCGCATCCCCGTTGCTGCGAGCGCAGTCCCCAGGTTAATTGCGGTGGTCGTCTTGCCGACCCCGCCCTTCTGGTTTGCGATCGCGATGCACTTCATCGGCGGGAGACACCCTTTGCAATGATGATGAGCGACTGTGGATCGGTGATGCTCTGTTCCACGTGAAACACCCCATGCCATGAATGCCGCGCCTCCGCCACTTCTTCAAGCGCGCGAGGACCCTTTGGCAGAATCCACGTCGTCTTTGCTGTGGATAAATGCGCACCGACCGCAAGAAGATCGCTCAATGCAGCGACAGCACGCGCCGATATAACCCCGGCTTTGCCATCATAAGTTTCGGCGCGGCCGCAAAACACGGTAACTCTGTCGCTGATCCCTAGTGCCATTGTGGCATGCTGCAAAAACGCAGCTCGCTTTCTACGGGGCTCAATGAGCACCACAGGCCGGTCCGAGAGGATCGCAACCACAGCGCCGGGAAATCCTGCACCGGTCCCAATGTCGACCCAGGCGCCAGACGTCGCCTCACCCAAGGCCAAGAGCTGAGCAGAATCGACAATATGCCTCGCCCAGAGGTGATCCATACTCGTGGCTGATACGAGATTTTGCCGAGCCGATTCATCAACGAGCAGATCGACGAACTGACGAAGTAGTGTTCCACGTGAAACATCGACATGCGCGTTGACCCATGCCAACGCCTCTTCCTCGGTCACGCAGCCAGCTTCCGCAAATGCAGCATAATCGCTGACAAGGCGGCTGGCGTGATACCCCTTACGCGCCCTGCCGCCGCCAACGTCACGGGTCGTGCCGCTTCCAGCCGCTCGGTCATTTCATTCGAAAGCCCTGCAATCGACCGGTAGTCAAAGGTTGGGGGAATCGCCAATGCTTCCTCCCGACGAAGTGATGTCACTTCCGCCGCCTGACGCTCAAGATAGGGGGCATAACGGGCATCTTCCGCAATTTCCGCGATCAGCGCCTCATCATCACACTGATGGTCGAGCTCAGGCAGCAAATGGCTCACGCGTACCCCCGGAAAACGGAGCCACTCATAGCCGGACCTTTGTGCGCCGTCGTCAACCACCGGCGCACCTCGATCGATGATCGCGCGGGATCGACATGTTTTTGACAATGCGTCTTCAATCTCCCGCCGCGATTGCTCGCGTTGCACGAAGCGCGCATATCGAGCCCCGCCCATGCAACCGGCCGCAATGGCGACGGGCCCCAATCGCGTTTCCGCATTGTCCGCCCGCAATCGCAACCGATACTCGGCACGCGCTGTCAGCATCCGATAGGGTTCGGTAACCCCTTGCAAGACAAGGTCATCAATCATCACCCCTAGATAGCTCGATGCGCGATCCAAAATAACGGGTGCCAAGTCTAGCGCGTAGCCAGCCGCATTCAGCCCAGCCATCAAGCCTTGCCCCGCCGCTTCCTCATAGCCTGTAGTGCCGTTGATCTGTCCGCAGCAGAACAGGCCACTTACCGCACGCAAACCGAGCGTGGGCTGCAGCGCGCGTGGATCGATATGATCATATTCAACGGCATATCCGGGTGTAACGATCTTAGCCCGCTCCAGCCCTTCGATAGAGGAGATCAGCGCCTCCTGAATGGCAACCGGCAACGATGTCGATATGCCGTTTGGATAGACCAGGTGGTCTTTCAACCCTTCAGGTTCGAGGAAAATCTGATGGCCGTCGCGATCACCAAACCGGTGAATCTTATCCTCAATCGACGGGCAGTAACGCGGCCCAGTAGCGCCTATCGCGCCCGTGAATAAGGGTGACTGATCAAGCCCGCTGCGGATGATGGCGTGCGTTGACGCGTTCGTCCGTGTCACTGCACAAAAAAGCTGTGGCTGGGGTCGCGCACATGTGACCGGCGACATCGTCCAAAGTTCTTCGTCGGACGCCTGGACGTCAAGCCGCCCCCAATCGATTGTTCGTCCGTCAAGTCGTGGCGGCGTACCGGTTTTGAGGCGTGCCATCGGCAGACCTAACCCCCGAAGCTGTTCACCCAGGATGGTCGCTGCGCGCTCTCCCCAGCGCCCACCAACGTCACGCTGATCACCACAGAACAGCCGACCCCCAAGAAACGTCCCCGTTGCAAGCACAACCGCTGGGGCAGCCAAAGCCCGTCCGTCAGCCAGCTTCACCCCTGTCAGTCGCGCTCCATCAAAAACAAGCGATTCGGCCTCCCCCGCCACAATATCGAGGTTCGGCTGTGCGTTGAGCATTGACTGAATCGCGTGCGCATAAAGCCGACGGTCAGCCTGAACTCGCGGTCCCTGTACGGCGGTTCCCTTGCTCCTGTTGAGCATCCGATAATGAATGCCGGCCGCGTCGGTTGCACGGGCGATCAACCCGTCAAATGCATCGACTTCGCGGACGAGATGACCCTTGCCGAGCCCCCCGATCGCCGGATTGCACGACATCGCCCCGATCTTGTCGGGATCAAAGCTGACCAACGCCGTCTTTGCGCTCCGACGGGCCGAGGCAGCGGCAGCCTCGGTGCCGGCATGGCCACCGCCGATGACGATCACATCATAGTCCATACCGGCTCGCTATGCCGTGCGACTGATCAAGTCAAAAGCGTTCCACGTGAAACATCACTTCCCGATGCAAAACCGCCCAAACAGCGCATCAAGCATTTCCTCCACATGGGTCGCACCCGTAATTCTGTCGATCACACGGCGTGCCAATCGAAGGCGTTCTGCAACAATCAACAGATCACCCTCTCCCGCTATCGCCCGCAATTCATCCAGGCATTCCGCACACAACGCGCGCTGACGCCCATTCAAGGCGAGTTGATCCTCGCGCGGCACCATCTTCAGCGCGGCCGCTTCGATCGACGACCAAAGCTGCTCCAGCCCAGCACCGCTCACCCCAGATACGGGAAGACGACCCAACGGCACCGACGCCGCACGATCACCGATATCAGCCCTTGGCCAAAGCCACAGCGTCTCGCGACCTGGCTCCGGCGCTTCGTCCCCAAGCCAAAGGACAAGATCTGCGGACGCCAGCGATTGCCGGGTCCGTTCAATGCCAATCACCTCGATCGGATCGTTCGACTGATCGGCCAAGCCCGCCGTATCGGTCAACACATAGACCAAGCCGTTGCGTACCACCGTCGCCTCGATCCGGTCCCGGGTGGTCCCCGCGATCGGCGACACAATCGCTACATCGCGCTGTGACAAAAGATTCAAAAGGGTCGATTTGCCGCTGTTGGGTGGACCTGCGAGGACGACGTTTATCCCGTGATGAAGCATTTCCACCGGTGGGACCGCCAGCAACGCCGTCATCTCATCAATCAGAGGTTTGATTGCAATCGCCATGCCATTGCCCGGCACATCGCTCACATCATCTTCGTCCGAAAAATCGAGCGCCGCCTCCACCTGTGCAGAGATGGTGAGCAGCTGATCTGACCAGCGATGCACCGCCCGGCTCACAACACCGTCAACCGAAGCAATCGCGACGCGCCGTTGCGTCTCGGTCTGCGCCATCAGCAGATCGCCCAGCCCCTCGGCCTCCGCGAGATCGATCCGACCGTTTATCAAAGCGCGGCGGGTGAACTCACCGGCCTCGGCCGGACGAAACCCCGCCAATTGGGAAAGCGCTGCCTCAACAGCGACAACAACGGCCCGTCCGCCGTGAAGATGAAACTCCACGATATCTTCACCGGTTGCGGTGGCAGGTCCGGGAAACGCCAACACCAGTGCGCGATCAAGCACTATACCGGTCAAAGGGTCATGCAACGCGCGCAGCGACGCCAAGCGAGCAGCGGGAACGGTTCCGGCCATTGCACGCGCTGCATCAAAAGCCAGGGGTCCGCTCACCCGCATGATCGCAATGGCCGCCGGCGGTTGCCCGCTGGCAACCGCGAAAATCGTGTCCGCCGCAACTGTCATTGTCAGCCTTTCGGCTTGGTGGATCCGTCGAACAACTGGCGCCAGAACGTCAGCCCGGCCTCCCCCATCGGCGCCCAGCTGCGCATCACAGCCTCAAGCATTTCGGGCTTCACATGACCATCCATCGAATCCGTCAATGTCGCGATGTACTTATCGTGGACCGGGGTAAAATCAGGCAATCCCATCAATCGCCGCGCCTCTTCGGGCGTGCACTCCACTTCGACATTGATTTTCATCGGATGGCCTTTCTCCAGCGCACAACAGGTGCTGCCCAAACAAGACCGTTATGGGCGCCGATGCGCGTTCGCTGCAATGACCAATCATCCGTCCGTCAGCGTTGAAGCCAGGCTGGCAATGCAATTCATCCTAAGAAGAGCACAAGCTGAATCGCCTGGTTACACGATGGCTTGGACCATTGGCTGCACATCGAACCAACCCTCGTAGATCATCCGACCTGCAACATAGACGATGATGATCAAGCCAACCCAGGCAATCCAGCGATACTTCTCGATATAGGTTGCAATCACATTTGCAGCGACGCCCATCAACGCGACTGAGAGGACCAGGCCGATCACCATGATACCGGGATGTTCGCGCGCAGCGCCAGCAACCGCCAGCACGTTATCAAGGCTCATCGACACGTCAGCAGCAGCAACCGCCCAAGCCGCAGCAACAAAGGATTTCGGCGGCTTGATCCCACCAAGCTCGTCTTCGGCACTGCCGGATTGCGGCTGGATCTCGCGGTACATTTTCCAAGCAACCCACAGCAGCAACAAGCCGCCACCGAACACCAGGCCATATTCCTTGAAGCTCTCCAGCCCATAGAGAACCGCGACCGCAAAAATGATACGGAGGACGAGCGCCGCGATGATGCCGATCGCGATCACCTGTTTGCGCTGTGCCGTGGGCAACCCCGCTGCTAGCGCCCCGACAATGATTGCATTGTCGCCCGCCAAGGCAACATCAAGCAACACCACCGTCGCAAACGCCGTCAGCGCTGATACTGACCCGATATTCGCAAAATCAGCAACGATCTGACTCCACAAATAGCTCATCGACATTGGTTCAGCAGCAAGCAAAGCCCACATCGACATCACTCCGAATAAAAACCCAAAATCTATTGGTTCATCGAGTCAAAGAAGTCCTCGTTCGTCTTGGAATCCTTCATTTTATCGAGCAGGAATTCCATTGCGTCGATCGTCCCCATTTGCATCAGGATACGCCGCAGCACCCACATTTTGGACAGCTTACCCTTATCGACAAGCAGCTCTTCCTTGCGGGTACCCGATTTGCCGACATCCATCGCCGGGAAGATCCGCTTGTCGGATACCTTGCGGTCGAGCACGATTTCCGAATTCCCGGTGCCTTTGAACTCTTCGAAAATCACTTCGTCCATCCGGCTGCCAGTATCAATCAGCGCAGTGGCGATGATCGACAATGAGCCGCCTTCTTCGATGTTGCGCGCAGCGCCGAAAAAGCGCTTGGGCCGCTGCAAGGCATTGGCGTCGACACCACCGGTGAGGACCTTGCCCGAGCTCGGCACCACGGTATTGTAGGCACGACCAAGGCGGGTGATTGAATCAAGCAGGATCACGACGTCCTTCTTGTGTTCAACCAGACGCTTGGCCTTTTCGATCACCATTTCAGCGACTTGTACGTGGCGCTGCGCGGGCTCGTCAAAGGTCGAGGAAATAACCTCTCCCTTCACCGAACGCTGCATATCGGTCACTTCCTCTGGCCGTTCGTCGATCAGTAGAACGATCAGGAATACTTCGGGGTGGTTGTCGGTAATGGCCCGCGCAATATTCTGCAGCAGCATCGTTTTACCGACGCGGGGCGGTGCAACGATCAATGCACGCTGGCCCTTGCCCTGTGGGGCAACGATATCAATGACGCGCGCCGACTTGTCCTTGACGGTCGGGTCCTGCGGATCGAGCGTCAGCTTCTGATCGGGGTAAAGCGGGGTTAGATTGTCAAAGTTGACGCGGTGGCGAACCACGTCAGGATCATCAAAATTGACGGATGTGAGGCGGACCAAAGCGAAATAGCGTTCGCCATCCTTCGGCCCACGGATCTCGCCTTCAACGGTATCACCCGTACGAAGACCAAACTTGCGGACCTGGTTAGGCGAAATGTAGATATCGTCGGGTCCAGCAAGATAATTGGCTTCCGGGCTGCGGAGAAAACCAAAACCATCCGGCAGCACTTCGATCGTGCCCAGACCCATGATCTGTTCGCCATTTTCGGCCTGAATTTTCAGGATCGCAAACATCAGATCCTGCTTGCGCAGCGTTGATGCGCCCTCAATCCCCAGCGATTCCGCCATCTCCACCAGCTCGGCCGGCTTTTTCTTTTTCAGGTCTGCAAGATGCATGGGAACGATCCGGTGGTGATGTGTTCAGGGGAGAGAGCGCCGGTCTGCGAGAGGATTACGCGACGATGCTGGAGGGAGGACCCGGACGCCAGATTGCGGCGTTTCGAAGTTTGTCGAGGGTTAAGGATTGCCGTTCGCGAAGTCAAGAACGCTTCAAAAAGGCTGGACGATCGCCAAAACGACGATCAGCGCCGCCGATACACCCGGAACCTCATTCAGCAATCGTAGCTGCCTCCCCGTAAGAGACTGAACTCCTTTGGCAAGTTTCTTCGAATAAGCGGCAATATAGCCATGATAACCGCTCAGCCCCAGCACGAGCAAAAGCTTGACGTGCAGCCATCCGAGCCCGGCCCCGCCGCTGAACAATCCAAGATGCGCTGCCAATGCCAACCCCAGCACCCAAACGATGAGCAACGATGGTGTCAGGATGATCGATCGCAATTTCTGTTCACGTTCAACCCAGATGGCAGATTCTGCCGATCCCAGGGTGGCTTCCTGATGATAGACGAGAAACCGCGGGAGCATGAACAGCCCAGCCATCCAGAAGATCACGAAGATCAGATGCGCTGCCTTTACCCATAAATAGGCATTGCCGAGCCATCCCGTCATCATCCCGTCCCCCGAACGCGTGCCAGCAACTGATCAACATGTGCAATCGGCGTATCCTGTAAAATGCCGTGGCCAAGATTGAAAACATGCGGACGATCAGGAAAGGCCGAAAGAATGCTGTCGATCGCATGATCAAGCGTTTCTCCCCCGGTGATCAATGCCAGCGGATCAAGATTGCCTTGAACCGGCATATCGCGCGGGATCGTGGCATTTGCCCAAACAGGATCGAGCGTTTCATCAAGTCCAAGCGCGTCAACGCCGGTTTCACGCGCATAACTGGCCAATTTCGCCCCCGCGCCTTTGGGAAAACCGATAATGGGTGTGTCCGGATACCGCGAATGCAATGCCGCCGTAATCGCCGCATTGGGCGCAATCACCCAGCGTTCAAACTGCGCCGGCGACAGACTGCCAGACCAGCTGTCAAACAGCTGTACCGCTTCGACCCCGGCTTCAATTTGCTTGCCGATATAATCGATCGTCACCGCAGCAATCGCATCGATAATCTCGGCAAAGGCCATGGTATCACGATAGGCATAACGGCGCGTTTCGGCCTGATCCTTGCTGCCATGTCCAGCCACCATATAGGTCGCAACGGTCCAGGGACTGCCAGCAAAGCCCAGAAACGTTGTCTGCGGGGACAGCATAGCCGCCACCTTGCGCACGGTACCATAAACCGGTTCCAGACGCTCTGGCATGGCTTCAAGCGTGCACAGCGCGGTATCCACCAGGGGTGGCGCCAGCGCCGGACCCTCGCCAACACCGAAGCTTAGCATTTGACCCATCGCTGATGGCACCATCAGAATATCTGAAAACAAGATTGCGCCGTCGAACCCAAAGCGCCGCAACGGTTGAATTGTCACTTCAGCGGCAGCGTCACTATCGTTGACGAGGTCGAGAAAGCCCCCTTTTTCGGCGCGGAGTGCGCGATATTCGGGCAGATAACGCCCGGCCTGACGCATCAGCCAGATCGGGGGGACAGCCTGACGTTCGCCCTTTAATGTAGCGAGTAGCGGCTTGTAATCGGACAGCGTCTCTCTCCTGCTCTATCTATCTAGAAGAATCTATAAAGGGATGTTGATGTGATGGCAGCGTGGATTACGGGGCTTATGTCGCTATCCCGATACTGCCAACAGCCAAGGGTCGCTAGAGGCCTTGAAACCGGTATTCTGAAGATAGGCATCCCCGATATCCACAGACTGTGTATCGCTGTGCTGCCTGTCGATGACATTGTGGGCAAACTGGAATTGATCCACCGCACCAACAGCGCTTGGTTGGTGGTCGGGGTTGCGCTAGCGCTTGTCCCCATGATGTCCACAGATCGTTTCAACTGATGCGTTTGCACCTTCATTTGCTGTCGGACTCTACCGGCGAGACGCTGGAGAACATCGCCAAAGCGGCGCTCGCGCAATATGATGATGTTGAAACCATTCGGCATTTTTGGCCAATGGTGCGCAGTGAGACGCATCTCGAGAGGATCGTTCAGGAAATTGCGCAGAATCCTGGGTTGGTTTTGTATACGTTGGTTAACGCCGAAACACGTCGAACGTTGGAATCGCAATGCCGCGCGCTCGGATTATCCGCTGTGGCGCCGCTCGACTCCGTAACCGATGCCTTATCAGGATTACTTGGTCAGCAAGCCAAAGCGCGACCGGGTCGCCAGCATATGCTCGATGCTGCCTATTTCGCGCGCGTGGAAGCAATCCATTATACGATCGCGCATGATGATGGGATCGGATCGGAAGATTGGGAGGATGCCGATATCGTCCTTGCGGGCGTTTCCCGCTCGTCAAAAACGCCGACCGCGATTTATCTGGCTAATCGCGGATATAAAACAGCCAATATCCCGATCGTCGTCGAAGTACCACCGCCGCCCGCCCTATTTTCCCTAACCAATCCCCTCGTTGTGGGGCTAACGACAAGCGCCGATCGGCTGGTGCAGGTGCGGCGCAACCGGTTGCTCTCGTTGAATCAGGTTCCCGAAACGGCTTATGTCGATCAAGAAGCGGTTGCGCATGAATTATCGTACGCGCGGCGTATGTTCGTCGATAATGGCTGGCCGGTCATCGATGTCACGCGGCGATCGATTGAAGAAACAGCAGCGGCCATCATTGCTCTTGTCAACGATCGTGCAACCGCAGAGTGAAGATTATTCTCGCCTCACAAAGTGCATCGCGTCGACAGATGCTCGATGCAGCAGGCGTACGTTATGAGGCCTTACCCGCGCATGTTGATGAAGCTGGCGTCAAGGCCGGGCTATCACAGGCAGGTTCCTCACCCCGGGATATTGCTGACCGCCTTGCAGAGTTGAAGGCGCTCAAGATATCACAACAGCGCCCCGACGCGTTGGTCATCGGTAGTGATTCGATCGTCGTTCGTGCAGACGGTATCATCATGGACAAGCCCGATGATCGCGAAACAGCTCGCGCCCATCTTACCGCGCTTTCGGGGTCTACCCACCTGCTGATCAGTGCCGCCGTCGTCGCTGAGCAGGCGCGCGCGGTTTGGCGGCATGTCGATCAGGCGCGTCTTGTTGTGCGGCCATTATCCGCGTCGTTCATTGATGCTTATCTGGATGCGGAATGGCCAGCCATTGCCCAATGTGTTGGCTGTTTTCGGATCGAAGGCCCCGGCGTGACCTTGTTCGATCGCATCGACGGCAATCATTTTACAATTCTAGGGATGCCGTTGCTCCCGGTGCTTGGCTATTTGCGGTTACGCGGAGCAATTGCGTCATGACTCGTCGCTACGCCGAGGTTATTGGCGATCCGATCGATCACAGCAAATCGCCGATCATTCACGGCTTCTGGCTGACCGCGCTCGGGATCGAGGCCGATTATCGCACCTGCCGTGTGACCCCGGATACGCTTGCCGCCTATTTTGCAGAACGCATCGCTGATCCGGCCTGGTCTGGCTGTAACATCACGATTCCGCACAAGATTGCGGTGCTCAATCATGTTGCCGACCCGGGCGGTGTCCGCACCAGTATCGGCGCGGCCAACACTGTCGCTCGAAATGAAAAAGGCGAGATCTTCGCGACGAATACTGATCCAGGCGGCTTTTATGCGCCAATCGCGGGGCTTGAACTCGAAGGCGCACCGGTCATTGTCATCGGGGCGGGCGGGGCGGCCCGAGCGATCATGTTTGCCTTGTCGCGGCTCGGCGTTGGCCCTGTCACCGTGCTGAACCGCAATGTCCTGAAAGGCGCAGCGCTGCTCGCCGCCTTCGGACTGAAGGGCAATGCGCTACCACTCGGTTCGCCCATCCCGCCGGCGGCTTTGCTGGTGAACGCCAGTGCGCTCGGTATGAAGGGGCATCCGCCGCTCGACATTGATCTCAGCACGCTGCCCGATGACGCGGTCGTCTATGATATTGTGTATGCGCCGCTCGAAACGGCACTGCTTGCAGCGGCCCGTGCACGTTCGCTCGATACGGTTGATGGGCTGGAGATGCTGATCAGTCAGGCTGCACTTGCGTTTGAAATTCTGTTCGGCGTGGAACCGCCGCGCGACCGCGATGAAGAATTGCGAGCGCTGCTGAAATGATCAAGGTCGGGCTGACTGGTTCAATCGGGATGGGTAAGTCGACCGTTGCGACAATGTTTGCTGAGGAAGGCGTGCCCGTCTTCGATGCTGACGCCGCTGTCCACCGTCTCCAGGGTCCCGGTGGCGCATTGTTGCCCGCGATTGAACGCGCCTTTCCGGGTTCAACTGGCGTGGATGGTGTCGATCGGGCGGTGCTGGGCGCCGCTGTATTTGGCAAGGATCTAGCGCTCAAGCAGCTTGAGGCGATCGTCCATCCCGCTGTCGCAGCTGAGCGCGCATCGTTCCTGCAAGCGCATCAAAATGCGCCGCTTGTTGTTTTCGATGTGCCCTTGTTGTTCGAAACAGGTGGCGCATCTACCGTTGACAAGATTGTTGTTGTTTCCGCTCCAAGCGACGTTCAGCGCGCGCGGGTGCTTTCTCGATCCGGTCAAAGCGAAACGCGCTTGGCGGCGATCCTTGCCCGACAAATGCCCGATGCCGAAAAGCGAGCCCGCGCCGATTTCGTGATCCCCACCGATACGACCATCGACGAAACGCGGTCCGCGGTCCGCGCGGTCATTGCTTGCCTGTTGGCCGGGACGGGTGAATAATAGGGTTATGCGCGAGATTGTCTTTGATACCGAGACGACCGGCCTCAGTTTTTCCAATGGCGATCGGCTGGTCGAAATCGGATGTGTTGAACTCGTCAATCGCGTGGAGACCGGGGCAACGTTCCACGCCTATCTGCATCCCGAACGGCCAATGGCCCCCGAAGCGCAGGCCATTCACGGATTGAGCGACGCCTTTTTGGCGGACAAGCCATTATTTGCCGATATTTGCGACGATTTGCTTACCTTTTTGGGCGACTGTCCGCTGGTGGCGCATAATGCGAGCTTTGATTTCGGCTTCCTCAACGGCGAGCTCAAGCGCAGCGGCCGAAACCCGCTGTCGATGGATCGAATGATCGATACCGTGGCGATGGCGCGGATGCGCCACCCGGGTGCCAAGCATTCGCTTGATGCCTTATGTACCCGTTTCGGGATCGATCGCAGCCACCGGGTGCTCCACGGCGCACTGCTCGACGCGCAATTGCTGGCACAGGTTTATGTTGAACTCACTGGCGGTCGCCAGATCGGTTTAACGCTGGTCGCCGAAACCGAGGTTCAAACTGGCCCGATACTGGCCCCAACACCCAGCATCGGCCGGCCGCAACGTATCTTTACTGTCAGTGATGCCGATATCGAACGCCACCGCCGCTTCATGGAAGGGGTGAACAATCCTGTTTGGGGCTCGTTGACCCAAGCATAACGACGCTTGCCCGGGTGATCGCCACGGTGATTGCCCCAATCGAGGAGGAAAGACATGGATATCCGCGTTTCAGGCCATCAGGTCGATACGGGCGAGGCGTTGCGGCAGCGTGTCAGTGATCGATTGCAGGGCATCGCCGACAAATATTTCTCGCGCGCGATCTCGGCCCAAGTCACCTTCGGTCGTGGTCCCCATGATAACGGTTTCACCTGCGATATCATGGCGCATGTGATGCACGGGCTGGTGCTGAAGGCGCGGGGCGACGCGATGGAAGCACATCTCGCCTTTGATGGGGCCGCGGACAAGATCGAAAAGCAATTGCGTCGCTATATGCGCCGATTGAAGGACCGCCACAGTGCCCAGCCCGTGAACGGTTTTGACGGTCTGGCGGACAATGCGGGCTATACGCTGTTCCGCGAAGAGGATGTTGAGGCTGAACCGCAGGAATTCCCGGCGATCGTCGCTGAAATGCGCGTCGATGTGCCCGATACGACCGTATCCGATGCGGTGATGATGCTCGACTTGCGTAACACGACCGCGCTGCTTTTCCGAAATACCGGCACCGGGGCCTATAACATGGTCTATCGACGGGGTGACGGCACGATCGGATGGGTTGAGCCACAACGCGGCGGCTGACGCTTTACACTTCGACGAAAACGGCGTTATGGCGCGCCACCGCTCCACCGTGCGCCATCAGCGACGCCGATGCTGCGATGTGGAACCAAGATGACGAATTTCAGTGACTTGCTGCTTTTGCAGACCGTCCTCAGCGATGTGCCGGCCGCCAACAAAAAGGCGGTGCTCCATCATCTTGCGCAGATCCTGGCGCAGGCGCACCAGCTCGATGCAAAACGCGTCGGCACGATTGTGGCTGATCGCGAACGTCTTGGCTCGACAGGCTTTGGCGGTGGCGTCGCGATCCCGCATGGCAAGATCAGTGGGATCACTCATGTTGTCGGATTGTTCGCCCGGCTTGCGCAACCAGTCGATTTCCAGGCGATCGATGAACTGCCGGTTGATATCGTGTTCATGCTGTTGTCGCCGCTTGATGCCGGGGCCGATCATCTGAAAGCGCTGGCACGGGTTTCACGGCGGTTACGGGATCGCGGTTTCGTCGCCAAATTACGTGGTGCCGGTTCGCCCGACGCTTTGTTTGCGCTTTGGACGGGGGATGAGGCCCGCGATGCCGCCTGAGGAGCTAGCGCCTGCTGAAGGCGCGCAAGCGCATTTTCGGGCACTCGAGTCCTTATATGCCGCCGCACCGATCAACAGGATGTTCGATTCGCGGCTGGTTATTCCTGAGCCGGGTGTTGCCCGAATCGAGTTTGCCCTTGATTCGCGTTATTATCATGCTGCCGGGGCGGCGCATGGTACGAGCTATTTCAAGATGCTCGATGATGCCGCCTTTTATGCCGCCAACAGCCTGGTGACCGACCGATTTCTTCTCACAACGGCGTTCAACCTGCTGTTTACGCGCCCAATGACAGAAGGGGTGGTGACGGCTGAGGGACGCTGGATCAGCGGGCAGCGCCGCGTGCTGATCGCTGATGCCCGCCTGATTGATGCAAGCGGGGAAGAAGTGGCGCGCGGTACCGGCACCTTCATGCGATCGCGCATTTCGCTTGCTGGCCTTGCCGGATATCGCACCGCGTGAGCGACCGCTTGCCGAGCGGCGTGCTGGTAACGGCACTTCTGCGCCAGGTTCACGATGCTGGTGGCAGTGCTATGGTTCTGGCCAAGGGCGATGGACAGGCCGGTGCAATTTTGGTCGTAACCTGCCAGAAAGGCGCGGATTTCCGCATTCTGGAACGTGGTATTGGTCCAAATGGCCGCGTCGCGCTGGTCGAGTCGAGCGCCGTCGCTCCGGATGATTTCCAGGCGGTAACGGCCTATTGGCAGCGACGCCGTGCGCGCGATCCCGATCTTTGGGTGGTGGAACTGGATATCCCGGAAGCGGAACGGTTCGCCGCTGAAACGATCGGCGAGGGTTGACTATATTGCGCTGCACAACGAAAGGGCGACGCTTCGAAATACGCGTTGTGCTGTGCTGATGTGCGATATCGGCCAGTGACGCAGTCGGGGGGTATGCCCGGCATGAGGTCTTAACGGACGATCATGACCGCGCGCCAACCGCATATATAGCAGTTTCAATGTCGTTTTCTGTTCGTGCCGCGATCGTCATCGCGGCTTTCTGTGCCGCCAGCCTTGCTGGTTCGGGCACGCCCGGTTTGGCCATCGAGCTTGACCGTTCGCTTGTCGTCACCGCCCCGATGGTGGCCGACAGCACCACGATATCCAATTTACCCAACGTCTTGGCAACACCATCTGTTCCCGACTCGAGTGTGCCAACGGCACCATCGTCAGCCACGGCGTCCGACCAGGAACCCATCATCGCCGACGATCCGGCCGCGATCATGCGCGGCGTGCCCGCCGAACGTCGCGGTTATGCATCATTGGCTGCGGCGGTCGCGGCACAAGCTGTGCCCGGATCGGTCGATGCAGACCTGAGCTGCCTCGCTGGTGCCATCTATTTCGAATCGAAGGGTGAGCCGCTCGATGGACAGCTCGCCGTGGCGAATGTGGTGATCAACCGCATGAACTCGGGTCGTTTCCCCCGGACGATCTGCGGCGTCGTTACCCAGCCCGGCCAATTCTCGTTCGTTCGCGGCGGTCGCATGCCAAGCGTTTCCATCGCCAATCCGGCCTATCGTAAGGCGCTAGCCGTCGCTCAGGTCGCAATGGAACGTCACTGGGAAAGCCCCGTTGCCAATGCGCTTTTCTTTCACGCCCGCCGCGTTGCGCCGGGCTGGCGGCTGACGCGAGTCGGCACCGTCGGCGCACACATCTTTTACCGCTGATTGCCAGAGTCCGACGGGTCGAGCCGATCAGACGACTCTTTATTTCGTTCGCTTAATGTTCTAGATCGGGAAGATGCTTACGGAGCCTCTTCCCGATTTGGCGCCCCCCGATATTGGCTGCTGCGCCGCTGACGTCGCCCGCGGGGTGACGCGGATGCTGTTGCGCCATGATCTGATCGCGATGGGCGAAGTGCCGCTGGAAGGTGGTCGTCGCGCCGACCTGATGGCGCTTGATGCGCGCGGCGGAATCGTGATCGTGGAGATCAAGACATCACGCGCGGATCTGCTCGGCGACGGTAAATGGCTCGATTATCTGAACCATTGTGATCGCTATTTCTGGGCCGTCCCTCCGGGCTTTGATGTAACACCGCTCAACAGCGGGGCATTTCTGCCCGATCGGACCGGCATCATCGTTGCCGATCGTTATGACGCGATGATCGTTCGAGAGGCATTCAGCGTCCCGCTCAGCGCAGCGGCTCGCAAGCGCGACACATTGGCGTTCGGGCGCCGCGCCGGTCGGCGCTTGATTCAGTCGCTTGATCCGGATGCGGTGCAGCCCGGCCTTTGACGGTGCCGTCAGGCTATAAGGTCGGCCCCGAAATCGCACGGCGTTCGCGTTTTGGCGTATCAGCAAAGATCTTGGCCAGTGCCGGGGTGCGCGTATCTTCCTCTGCATAAGCGCGCGCTGACTTTCCGGCCAGCGAATCGGCTTGGTCGGGATCGGCCCCCGCCTTGATGAGTTCCCGCACCATAACCAGGTCACGCCGTTGTACGGCCTTGATCAGGGGGGTTTCTCCACTGTCATTGCCAAGGTTCACATTGGCTTTGGCGGCGACGAAAATGCTGATGAGCTCGCTATGACCGGCGCTGACGGCAACAAGGAGCGGTGTGCTGCCGCGTACGTCGCGCAAATTGGGGTTCGCTCCCTTCTGGAGCAGGAAGCGCGTATACAGGGCGTCGCCACGTTTCGCGACGATGTGGAGTGCCGTTTCCCGGCTGGAAAAATCCCGGGTGTTGACGAGCGCGGGTCCGCCGGCGTTTACGGCCTCCACGACTTCGTTGTTCTTTTCTTCTTTCACCGCCGTAAGAAACTTTGCGCCCGGTGACTGCCCAAGCTGAGCCGTAGCGGTGCCACCCATCGATAGGGCGGCGATTGCTGCCGCTGCGACGATTGCTGCTGTGCGCATCATTGCCTTCATCCCCGTTACTTATCCCTGTGTTGGTGGGAAGAGCTGCCCACCCCTTGCACCGCAATCGATATCAGATCATTGCTGGCCCTGCCATGAACCACAACCTCAAACGCCTGTTCGCGCTGACCTCCGCCGCGCTGCTGGCGGGATGCTCCCTGCCTAACGCACCAAGTCAAAATGCCGATATGCCCCCATTGGCTGGCGCAAGACTAGGCGGTCCGTTCGCGCTGGTCGATCAAAATGGCAAGGCGGTGCGCGACAGCGATTTCGAGGGAAAATATCGCATTGTGTATTTTGGGTACAGCTATTGCCCCGATGTCTGCCCGGTCGATGTACAGAATATCGCGCTGGCCATGCGTTCGCTCGATTCAAGCGACCCCGGCCTGTCCGCTCGAATCGTCCCGATTTTCGTGACGGTCGATCCTGTGCGCGACACGCCGCCGGTGCTCAAGCAATTCGCAGCGGCATTCTACCCGCGGCTGGTCGCCCTTACCGGCACGCCCGCGCAAATCGATGTCGTGAAAAAGTCGTTCGCGATCTTTTCGCAGGCAGAACCCAAGCGGGCCGATGGCGGCTATATCGTGAACCACAGCAGGCTGGCCTATCTGTTCGGGCCGGATGGCAAGCCGCTCGCGCTGTTACCGCAGGATAAATCGCCACAGGAAATCGTCACCGCGATTAAACGCTGGGCATCATGACCGGCCGATTCTGGGAAGACACCCCCCTCCACAAGCTCGACCGCGCGCAATGGGAAGCGCTGTGTGATGGCTGCGGCAAATGCTGTGTTCACAAGCTGGAGGATGAGGAAACGGGCGAGCTGCTGCCCACCAATGTTTCCTGCCGCCTGCTCGATCGCGAAACGGCCCAATGCTCCAACTACAAGCACCGCCACGCCTTTGTTGCTGAATGCGTCCGGTTGACCCCGGCCAAGCTCGCTGAAATCGACTGGCTTCCCAGCACCTGCGCGTACCGGCTTCGCGAAGACGGCAAGCCGCTGCCGGCCTGGCATTATCTGGTATGTGGCGATCGTCAGGCGATCCACCGGGCTGGCCAGTCGGTTCGCGGCCGGACGATTTCGGAAGATGATGCCGGGGAGCTCGAGCATCACTTGATCGACACGGAGTTATGACCGCGCCGATTGATGTCGTCCGCCACCCTCGGGCCCGCCGGGCGCGGCTGAGTGTCGACCCCACGACAGGCGCCGTGCGACTGACCTTGCCGAAACGCGCTGCGCTCGCCCCGGCCTTGCGCTGGGCCGAAGGGCATAGCGAATGGATTGCCGAACAGCGCGCCAAGCTGCCCCGTGCGCGCCCCTTTGCGCCTGGGGCAGTCATTCCGTACGGGGACGGTGCAGTGACGATCATTTGGGATGCCACCGGGTCGCGCCGCATCGTTCGAAAGGGCGATTGGCTGCATTGTGGCGGCCCGATCGAAGGACTGTCGCGGCGGATTACGTCATGGTTCAAGCGAGAGGCGCTGGCGGTGCTGAGCGCGGAAACCGCTGAATTCGCCAAGCGGCTGAATGTTTCCGTTGCGGGCGTTGCGGTCGGCGATCCGAAAGGTCGCTGGGGCAGCTGCGCGTCTAGCGGCGCCATTCGGTACAGCTGGCGTTTGATCCTGATGCCGGATCGCGTGCGTCGCGCCACGGTTGCGCATGAAGTCGCTCACCGGGTCCATATGAACCATGGGGCTGAATTTCATGCCCTCGTCGCCTCGCTTGTGGGCGATGATGCGGTCACGTCGCGTGTCTGGCTGCGTCGCCACGGCGCCGCGCTTCACTGGTTCGGGCGCGAATCCTGAGGCCGGTCGTCGCGCGGCGGCAAGCGCGACGGGGGTGGGGGTGCCCCCGAACCCGGTCCGCCTGATCGGGGCCCGCTGGATCGACCAAGCACCCGGTCCATCCACGCCTCGTCAAGCTGTTGGCGGTTGCGTTCCTCTTCAGTGTCCTGCGGTGGGTCTTCCTCAAGCGGGCCACCATCCGGGCTTACCAGACTGCCATCGTTCGGTTGCGCGCGGCCTGGGTCCACCGGATTACCATTTTCATCGACGAACAAGCCATTATCCGGTTCGCCGAAATAGGATTCCTCGTCGAACATGCTCAGGTTCGGCAGCGTCACGGACGTTTCGAACTGCTCGACCGGGCGGCGTGCCACGGCGACTTTCATGAATGATGCAAAGGCGCGCGCCGGTGCGGTGCCGCCCTGCAGGCCGGGCACCCGCTTCGCATCGTCACGCCCCATCCAGACGCCGGTTGTCAGACCACTGGAAAAACCGAGGAACCAGCCGTCCTTGTTCGACGTCGTTGTCCCCGTTTTGCCTGCCACCGGCCGCCCGATCTGTGCGGCACGCCCCGTGCCGGTATTGACGGCGGTCTGGAGCAGGTCGGTCATCTGCGCCGCGACGCTGGGGGCCACCAGTACCTGCGATCGATCGACTTCATGGGCATAGATGGTCACGCCATTGGCGGTTACTTTGGTAATGCCATAGGGGGTGACCGCAACCCCCTTGTTCGCGACCGACGCAAAGGCGCGCGTCATGTCGATCAGCCGCACGTCCGACGAACCGAGCACCATCGCCGGCAATGTGCCGACCGGCGTTGTTATGCCGAACCGCCGCGCCATATCGGCAATCGTCGAAAAGCCGACCTCCTGCCCTAATTTGGCGGCGACAGTGTTGACTGAATAGGCAAAGGCGTTGCGCAGGGTCATCTCGCCGGCATTGCGCCCTGAATTGTTTCGGGGGCTCCAGCCATTGATCGATACGGGTTCATCGACCACTTTCTCTTCGGTACGGTGGCCTGCTTCCAGCGCAGCCAGATACACGAACAGCTTGAAAGCCGAACCGGGCTGGCGAACGGCTTGGGTCGATCGATTATAGATCGATGCGACATAGTCCTTGCCGCCCACCATCGCGCGCACCGCGCCGTCGCGGTCGAGCGACACCAGTGCCCCTTGCGCATTGCTCGGGGTCGCTGTCCGGATCGCCGCATCGGCTGCGCGCTGCATCGGCAGATCAAGCGTCGTCCAGACTTCCAGCGGGCGAGAGGTTTCGTCGATCAGCACTTCCAGTTGGGGCAGCGCCCAATCAGTGAAATAGCGCACGCTGTTCTGCTTTGGCTCAGGGGCGAGCTTGAGCGAGGAGGGATCGGCGGCGGCAGCTTGCTCGGCCGTAATCACCCCGGTTTCCTGCATCACGCCGATCACAACGCCTGCGCGACCAATGGCGGCGTCGGCATCGGCAGTGGGCGAATAATGCGACGGTGCCTTGACCAGCCCGGCAATCACGGCGGATTCAACAAGGCTGAGCTTTCCTGCCCCGTGTCCGAAAAAGCGCCGCGATGCGGCATCGATGCCATAGGCACCACCGCCGAAATACACCTTGTTGAGATAAAGCTCGAGGATCTCGTCCTTGGTGAACTGTCGCTCCAGCGCCAGCGCCAGCACCATTTCGCGAATCTTGCGCCCGAAGGTGTATCGGTTGGATAGGAAAATCGTCCGCGCGACCTGCTGCGTAATCGTCGAGGCGCCCTGCAGCCGCCGTCCCGTGCCGCGATTGGCAATCGCGAACTGCATCACCCGTATCAAGGCGATGGGATCGACCCCCGGATGTGACCGAAACCGGCGGTCCTCAACCGCGACCATGGCGTCGCGCATCACCGCGGGGATCTGATCATGCGCCAGCCACTCACCGTAACTCGGGCCGATCGATACGATCACGGTGCCGTCCGCCGCATGGACGCGGATCGTCTGGCCGTTGGGCGACGATTTCAGTTCTTCAAAGCTTGGTAGCTGTGCCTTGGCGACATAGACGGCGACGATCAGCGCAATCAGCCCGGCGACCAATAGCCCGCCGCTGATCTGCATCGCGAGGATGAGTCGTCCGCGCCAGAGCGGGGACAATGCGGGAATGGAAAAATTTGCCATGCAGATGCGGCGGAATACCGCTTAAACCGCCTGCTCACAAGCCATCAGGCCGATGGCGCTCATCGCGAAGCGCGAACGCCCTGCCCGGTCGTGGGCACTAGTCGCGCGGCTGAAAATCGAGCGACAATGAATTCATGCAGTAACGCAAGCCCGTGGGTGCCGGGCCATCGGGGAAAACATGGCCGAGATGGCCGTCGCAGCGGGCGCAAACAGCCTCGATCCGGATCATGCCGTAGCTCTCGTCGCGGTGTTCGGTCACCAGTTCAGGCGCAATCGGCTGGGTGAAGCTGGGCCAACCCGAGCCCGAATCATATTTGTCGGCGCTGTCGAACAGCTGGAGATCGCAGCCGCCGCAGCGGTAAATCCCATCGGCCTTGTTGTCGTTGTAGCGCCCGGTAAAGGCGCGTTCGGTCCCTGCTTCACGCAGCACATGATAGGCTTCGGGCGACAATTTGGCGCGCCATTCGGCGTCGGAGAGCGTGATATGATCCATGGCGAACAATCTGTTACGGTTGGGCGGGCAGGTCAATCGGCGAATGATCAATCCGGGTCAGTCGCGCGGCCAGATCGATCGTCACCGGAAAAGTGCGCGCCAGCTGAATCAATCGGCGGGCGGCCATTGGGTATTCTGCTGCCGACCGTATCAACCATGCCACCGTAATTGGCCGCGCCAGATCCCGCGCGAGCCGACGCTGAAATGCCGGTGCCGCGGCACCACCTCCGTGCGCATAAGCCTGTGCTGCCCGAATGCCGCTGGCAACGGCAATCCCCATCCCCTCTCCTGCCAGCGAGGGGATGACGCCCGCCTGATCGCCCAGCCGGAACATGCCCGGCACGCCGCTGCGCAGCCGCCACCCATAGGGCACATTGGCGACGGCATCGATCCTGTCGCTCGTCCGCCACGCCAGCCGTTCCGCCAGCTGGGGTGATTCGGCGGCGATAGCGCGCAACAGCGCTTCGGGGCCGCCTGCCTCGGTCAGGCGTGAACGATGGACGGCAAGGCACAGATTGCCGCTGCCATCTTCCTGCAGATTGAGCCCGGCATAACCGCGATCAAACAGATGCAACTCGATCGATCGTCCCAGCAGGCGATCAAGCGTTGGCGATGGGCCAAGCCGCACACGCAGGCCAAGTGACGGGTCATCTTCCTGCGCCTCGGCAGGGCGCGCGGCGCCACGTAAATCGCGTTTGCCGGTGGCCAGGAAGATCGACTCGGCTCGGATCTCGCTGCCATCGTGTAGCCGCACCCCTTCGGGTGACCAGCTTCGCGCATCGACGCCGTGTTCGATGCATGCCCCTTCATCGGTTGCGCGCGTGATCATCACGCTATCGAGCCGATGGCGCGATACGCCACGTGCCGGGCGCGGAAGCGATGCCTCCGCACACGCTCCGCCGACGAACAGGCGGGCGGTATCGAGCTGGGCTGGATTGAGTTGATCCGGCGCCACCCCCAATTTGCTGAGCGTCTCCAGCGTCCGCCAGCTCAGGAAGCCGCCACACAGCGCATCACCCGTCACCGCCGTCCGCTCGATCAGCAGGTGCGGCAACCGCGCGCGCGCCAGCATGATCGCGGTCGCAGCCCCCGCTGGTCCGCCGCCGATGATCAGCGCAGGCGTTCGACGCATAACCGAAACGGAAAATAGCGGGTGACTATGGCCTGATCGATCCCAGCCTCAGCAAGGAGCGCAGCCCATTCACCGGGTCGATAGGACCGCGCGACCGACAAGGTACCGTCATGCTTCACAATCGGGTGCCAGCGCATCAGCGTGGCCAGCACGGGAAAGCCCCAATGCGCAAAACCATGGCGCTCAAGATCGTTGACGAACCAGCCCCGCCGCGCCTCGGTTTCCATAAAGCGCAAAAACGCCAGCAACTGCGCTTCGGTCATGTGATGCGCGACCAGGCTGCTGATCACGATGTCCCAACCCGCACCGGCATGATCGGCATAATCCCCGGTCAGATAGTTGATCGGCAAGCCGGGCGGGGTGTGTGCTGCGGCTGCCAGTGCACTTCGGGGGTTCAAGTCGATGCCGACCAACTCCACAGCGATGCCGCGTCGTGTCGCCCAGTGGGCAATTCGCCGCAGCATGTCGCCATCACCATAGCCGACATCGAGTAGTTTCAGGCTGTTTCGGCCCCGCATTGCCCGTTGCAGGAACGACAGTGTCGGCCGCGCGGCCATTGTCACCACATTGACGCGCGCCAGATCGGCAACAACTGCTGCATAGGTGGATGCGTCCAGATCGTCCGCGTCCATCAACTCTTCGGCGATGGCGCGCATCGCAAGCTTGCTCATGACGCGTGCCGGAAGCCAAAGCCTTCCGCTGCCAGTCCGGGGCCGAACGCCAGCGCGACACCATCGGCGATGGGCGGGCCATCGATCAGATTGGTCAGCGCAAACATCAGCGTCGCCGATGACATATTGCCGTAATCGGCAAGCACCTGACGCGACGGCAGCAGCTTGGCGGGATCGATCGCGAGCGCATTTTCCACCGCGTCGAGGATCGATCGACCCCCGGCATGAACTGCCCAGCCGTCAATCTCGGCTGGTGCGCGCCCGCCCGTTGCCGCGTGCGCAAATTCCGCATCGGCAAGTCCAGCGGCAATCCGGCCGGGCACTTCGCCCGACAAATGCATCGCAAAGCCGCTATCGGTAACATCCCAGCGTATAAGCTCTTCGGAATCGGGCAATGTCGTCGCGAATGGCTGGCCGAGCTCGAACCCCCCTGGTGTGCCGGTAACGAGCGCGGCGGCGGCACCGTCGCCGAACTGGAGCATCGCCAGCAATGGTTCGATCGCGTCGGTTTGCTGTAGGTGTAATGTCGACAGTTCCACACACAGCACCAGCACGCGCGCATCAGGATCCGACCGCACGATGTGGCGCGCGGTGCGGATCGCGGCGACGGCGGCGTAACAGCCCATAAAGCCGATCAACAGCCGCTCGACCGACGGTGCCAGGCCAAGCTGACGCGCGATGATCTGGTCGATCCCCGGCGCGACAAAGCCGGTGCAGCTCGCGACGACGAAATGGGTGATGCCGCTGACGTCGCTTCGATCGGCCAGTCGATCGATCGCAGCTTTGCCCAGGATCGGGGCAGCCTGGGCATAATGCGCCATACGCACGCCCGTGCCGGGTACGCCTGCGACATCATAAAACCCGCCCGGATCGACCGGCGATCCACCCATGGCGGTCGGCGGCAGCACCGACCAGCGATGATTGATCGCGGCGCGCTTGGCCATCCGGTCGAATATGGCGCGTTGCCGCTCATCACCCATCTGCGCACGCGCCCAGCCAATAAAGGCCTGATGAATGTCATGCCCCGGTACCGCAGTCCCAATGGCGTTCAGATAAGCGGCAGCAACCAAGGTGAACCTTCACGCGACAGACAGGCCAAACGGAATTGAATTGGTCTATAGCCGCAATCGGCTCATAACGCGCCATTGGCCTTTGTGCCGCATTATTTGGACGAAAGCGCAGGGATGGCAGAACGGTTCGAACGACATCGTCAGCCCTGGACGCAGGACGAGATTCAGAAGCTGCATCTGCTCGCCAAAAAGGGGATGCCGCTGAAATCAATTGCCAAGGCGATGACCCGCAGCGAGGAATCGGTGAAGGACCGCGCCAAGGCCGATGGCTTGTCGATCACCAAGCTGCGTTAACGCAGCCGGGCGACTTCTGCTTCAAGTTCAGCGACGCGCGCGCGCAAATCGGCCACGATCGGCGCGACGTCGGCCAGCGGCAATTTGATCGGAATATGCTGGGGGCAGTTCAGGTCCCACACATCGATGGTGAAGATGATCGCCTGTTCGCCCTGGGCCCGGTACCCTTCGGGCATCAATTGCGCGATAATCGCCGGGTCCTCGGTGGTGGTCGCCCGCCCCCAGATTTTCACCCTGCGTTGATTGACATAATCCATCACGAATATCTGCGCGCGGTCATTCTCCGACAGATTGCCGGTTGAGATATACTGCCTGTTGCCGCGATAATCGGCGAAGGCGATGCGGTGCTTGTCGAGGACGCGGATGAAGCCCGGCGGGCCGCCGCGGTGCTGGATATAGGGCTGCCCATCGGCACTTGCCGTGGCGAGATAGAAGCTGTCCGCCGTCGCCAGCCGCTCGATCAGATCATCGTTGATCTCGGTACGAAAAGCGCCGCGCGCCGCCATCTTCGCATAGCCTTCACGCGATCCGCGCGCCGTTTGCACGGCTTTTACGGCGGGGGAGAAAAAGATGTCACTGGGCGTTTCGATGGTGCTGTCCATGATCATGCTCCGCTTGCCGCGCCAAAGGCGCTATTGGCTGGCGCTGAACTAGGACGAGCGACGCCATGGCAGAAGCCGCAACGGCTGCATCAAACCGTTCCGCAAAATGCAATAATCCCGCATACAGCTATCCGATAACAGGGTTGGAGCGAAGCTGATCGACCGCCAGATCAACAAAGCTGCGCACGGTTGCCGATGCCCGTCGCCCCTCATGATGGACGACATGAACCGGGATCGGGGCTTCCTCATCCGCTGCCAGCACAATTTCGAGATCACCCGCCAGCACCGCCGGACCGATCTGGTACGAAAGCACCCGGGTAACCCCCCATCCCGCGCGTGCTGCCATGATCGCAGAATCGATCGTGTGGCAGTGGAGCGGCGATTCGATGGCAACGCTGGTTTTGCCCTGCGTACCGAACCGCCAGGCAATCTGGGCGGATGATGTGCCCAGAGTCGTCGCAATAATCCGGTGCTTTGCCAGATCGGCGGGGCTGTCGGGGCGGCCGTGCCGGGCGAAATAATCGGGCGATCCGCAGATCACGCGCCGCACCTGGCCGACGCGGATCGCGCTATGGCTCGAATCGGGCAGGTTGCCGATGCGAATGGCAACATCGATCCCCTCTTCGACGATGTTGGTCACCCGATCGACAAACAGCGCTTGCGCCTGCACCGCCGGGTGCGCGTCGAGATATTCCATCAGGATCGGCATCACATAATGATGCCCGAACAATGCGGGCGCGGTCACCACCAGCCGCCCGCTGGGGCTGGCATAGCGCCCGGCGGCGGCCGCCTCCGCTTCTGCCAGATCGGTCAGGATGCGGCTGCAATCATCGCGGTAGCGCTGGCCGATCTCGGTCAGCTTGATCGCCCGGGTCGTCCGCGTGAACAGTCGTGCGCCGATATGCACTTCCAGCATCGCGATCGCGCGCGTCACGGCGGGCGGGCTCATGTTCAGGGCGCGGGCGGCCGCGGCAAAGCCACCGGCATCCGCCGCCTTTACAAAAACCCGCATCGCCTGCAACCGGTCCATTGCGTTCTCCCAGCGCAATAATCTGTTCCGTTTATCGGCCATTCTCCCCGTGCGACAAGGGGCATAGGAAGCGGCTGGCCATCAGGAGAATCGCCATGTCTCGTCCGCCACTGCCCCCTTTCACCGCCGATACCGCAGCGCAAAAGGCGCGGATGGCCGAAAATGCGTGGAACAGTCGCGATCCCGCGCGCGTCGCGCTTGCCTATAGCGAGGATAGTTGGTGGCGCACCCGATCCGATTTCTTCACCGGCCGCGCTGCCATTATCGATTTCCTGACGCGCAAATGGGCGGTCGAGCACGACTATCGGCTGGTCAAGGAAGTCTGGGCCTATACCGGCAATCGCATCGCGGTGCGCTTTGTCTATGAATGGCATGATGATGCGGGCGCTTGGTGGCGCAGCCATGGCAACGAACAATGGGCGTTCGATGCAAGCGGCCTGATGGTACGGCGTGAGGCGTCCGTTAACGACGTCGCGATTTCAGAGGTGGAAAGGCTCTTCCGTTGGCCGTTGGGCACCCGCCCGATCGATCACCCCGGGCTGACCGAACTCGGTCTATGACCGCGCGATCGCCGACCCGGTTTGAAAAAGTGGTGCGGCCGAGAAGACTCGAACTTCCACGGGCTTTCGCCCACAACGACCTCAACGTTGCGCGTCTACCAGTTCCGCCACGGCCGCACGTGAAACGCTGCCGACCCATGGCGAAACATGGGGCCCGGCTGCTGGTAGGCGCTGGGCCGTAGCAAAGCAGGTCAGGGCTTACAAGCGCCATATCATCCTGGTGCGTTCGCGCGATTCTCGCGGGCGGAGGCTTCCGGTCGCTCGCCCGACCGCCTAGAGGAGCGCGCATGAGCAGCGCCGATCGCCTCCCAAACGAAACGCGCCGCCTGTTGTCGCTGGCCTGGCCGGTGATCATGACCAGCCTGAACTGGACGCTGCTGCACGTCACCGACGTCGCGGTGGTGGGCCTTGTCAGTACCGATCAGGTCGCGATTCTGGCGGCCAGCCGGACGCTCAGCTTCATCACGATTGTTGCCGGGCTTGGCTGCCTGTCGGGCATTCTGGTGTTCGCATCGCGGGCAGACGGTGCAGGCGATTTGCCCGCCACGGGCCGGGTGCTGCGCGAAGGGATCGCGCTCGCGCTTGCCGTTGGCGGGGCGATGGGGCTGATCATGTATCTGTTCGCCGCCCAGCTGCTTACCGGGCTGGGGGTGGCTCCCGCATTGATCGCCGATACCGTTCCGGTGGTGCAGGTACTTGCGCTGTCCTTTCCGTTGGGGCTGATCATCATCGCGGTCAGCTTTTTTCTCGAAGGTGTCAGTCGTCCCGGCCGCGTCACCGTCGTGAATTTCTCGATCCTGCCGTTCAACGCGGTGCTCGCCTGGGCGTTGTCCGGTGGGCATCTCGGGCTGCCGGCGCTGGGGGCGCTCGGTGCGGTGCTGGCAACGGCGATTGCCTATGCGTTTGGCGCGGTGGGATTGATGATCGCGGTGTGGACGCTCCCCTCGGCGGTGGCACGTGGTGTGCGTGATTTTGGTGCCGCAGCCTGGGCGGGCATTTCCAGTGCGGTGGGTCGGTTGTTCCTTTTTGGGGTCGTGCCCGCGATTGCCTCCAGCCTTGAACTGGCCGGGTTCGCCGTGCTGATCGCGCTGTCGACCCAGCTGGGCGATGCGACCGCCCATGCATTCCAGATCGTGTTCGCGATCCACAACGTTACCTTCTCGGTCGCGATGGGGCTCGGATCGGCGGCCGGTGTGCGGGCGGGCAACGCTGTCGGGGAGGGGACACGCGCTGCTGCCATCGCGCGCTCTTTGATTGCGATGTGGATTGCCGTGGCGGTGACCGGCATACTCGCGGCTGTTCTGATTATCGCTGCCGGGCCCATTACCGGCCTGTTTCCGGCGACCTCCGCCGTTCACGCGACCGCGCTGGCGATGCTGCCGATATGGGCGCCGTTTATCGTGTTCGACAGTGCACAGGTTGTGCTCGTTTATGCCCTGCGATCACTGGGTGACCAAGTGGTGGCGGGCGTGAACAGCATTATCGCCTATTTCATCGTCACTGGTGGATTGGGGCTGTTGCTGATCAATGGCGGCTGGGGCGCGATGGGATTGGTACTCGCATCGGGAATCGGCATGCTTGCCGCCGCCATGCTGCACGGCGCGCGATTCTATGTGATCAGCCGACGGGTCCGCGCTCAAACGTAAAATCGAGCCGCTTCGAATTGGCGGGCACATCGGTTTGCGCGCTGTTGAACTCAATCGATGCGCCCGGCGCGAGCGTGCGTTGTTCGGGCGTGATCGTCCAGCTGAACACGATTCGCGAATTGATCGCCGTGCCGTCACGCAACTCGGCGCGGATATCGGGTACGGCCTGGCGGGTGTTCGACGTGTTGATGATGCGCCCGCTAACCGCGAACAATTCGGTGCCCGTCGGCAGGTCGCGTCGGTCAATCGGATATTGCTCGATCACAAGCGGATCGTTCTTCACTGTCTGCGACAGGCCTAGCTGCGTGGCGAATCCGGGCGCGCCGGAATAGAGAATACCCGCAACGCCCGCGAGCATCGCTCCACCGGCGGCTATCGCGGCGATCGTCTGGCGGCGTGCCGGGTTGCGGCGTGGGCGGAACGGTGCACGGTGAGCAAAGGCATCAAAATTGCTGTTGTCGACAGCCGCGGTAGGGCGTGCCGATGGCGACGCCGGCGTGGCGCGGGCCGGGGCGACCGATGGCGGTGTAGCGGCTGTGTCCTGCAGTGCCTCAGCGCGCGCAACCAGATCGAGCGGTGGTGGGGGCTGGAACCAGCTATGCTTGCAACTGGCGCAGCGCACCGTGCGTCCATCCGCCCCGATGGCCGCATCGGGGACCAGATACCGCGTCCGACATTCGGTGCATTCCAGTATCATGGCGCTGTGTTTCGTTGTTGCCTGTCAGTTTACGGTTTGTTTCGAGGGAAGTTCCCTCTTGTCCCGATCTCCATCGAATCTAAGCACGTTGCAGGCGGGGGTGGCAAGGGGCACCGTTACCGTAATTGCCGCAGCTATGCTGTGCGGCGTGTTTGCTTGAGCCGCTCGCCTGGGCGTGCGATGGCTACGGCGGACTGAAACCAACGATCGAAAGCGGAAACCGCGCCGCCATGGCGAACATCGTTCAATTCGACAATGTGGGGCTACGCTATGGCACCGGGCAGGAAACCCTGTCCGATGTCAGCTTCACGCTGTCGAGCGGGGCATTTTATTTCCTCACCGGGGCATCGGGTGCCGGCAAGACGTCATTGTTGAAGCTGCTTTATCTATCGCAGCGCCCCAGCCGCGGATCGATCCGGTTGTTCGGGGAGGATGCGGTGACGCTGCCGCGCGATCGTCTGCCGGGTTTCCGTCGTCGCATTGGCGTGGTTTTTCAGGACTTCCGCTTGCTCGCCCATCTTTCTGCCTATGATAATATCGCGCTGCCGCTGCGGGTATCGGGCGTGCCGGAGGCCGATGTGGAGGCGCCGGTGCGCGAAATGCTCGCCTGGGTCGGGCTTTCCGACCGGGTCGATGCCAAGCCGCCGACCTTGTCGGGTGGTGAGCAGCAGCGCGTGGCGATTGCGCGCGCGGTGATTGGTCGCCCGGAAATTCTGGTGGCGGACGAACCAACCGGCAATGTCGATCCCGATATGGCGGAGCGCCTGCTGCACCTGTTCGACAGTCTGAATCGGCTGGGGACAACGGTGGTGGTGGCGACGCATGATTTTCACCTGCTCGGTCGCATTCCCAACGCGCACATGATGCGGCTCGATGCGGGGCGCCTGCTCGATCCAACCGGCTCGCTGCGCCATCCGCCGGGCGGACAGGCTTGAGCGCGTGGCCATGAAGATGCACCTCATCACGCCCGCTGCCGATCGCCGTCTGCTCGATGAAAGCCGGCGGACACGGTCGATGATCTGGATCATGGCGATCATGCTGTTCCTGACGGTGTTGGCCGCAGCCTTCGGCCTGGGGACGCTAGCGGCAGCGACCCTGCTCGATCGACAAATAGCGGGGCGGCTGACGGTGCAGATCGTTGAAGCGAATGAGGGCGCACGGGAGCGGGATGCCGCCGCCGCGCTCGCCGCGATCCGCCAAACGCCGGGTGTGGCGCGCGCGGTGCCGGTCGACCGCGATCAGCTGACCACGCTGCTTCGGCCTTGGCTGGGGGAGGATGGCGCTGATCCCGATTTGCCCGTGCCGGCGATGATCGACGTGCAAATGCAGGGCGGCAGCGACAATGCTGTTGCGCGGTTGACCAGCGCAGTGCGGGCGATTGTACCCAGCGCGCGGATCGATCGGCATGAAAGCTGGATGTCGCCGGTCAGTAATTTCATGCAGCTGATGATCTGGCTGGCGGCAGGCCTGGTGCTGCTGATGGCTGGCGCAACCGCTGCCGTGGTCATCCTGGTCGGGCGCGCGGGACTCGATACCCACCGCGACACGATCGAGGTGATGCACATGCTCGGGTCAACCGATATGCAGGTTGCGCGCCTGTTCCAGCGCCGGATCGCGCTCGATACGCTCTATGGCGGGGTGACGGGCACGGTGCTGGCGATGGTCACGATTGCGCTGATCGGCAGTCAATTGTCCGGCCTCGGTTCCGATCTGGTGAGCGGTATTGCGCTGAGTGAGCGGGACTGGGTTCTGCTCGCCGGGCTGCCGATCCTGTTCGCGCTGCTCGCGACGGTGGCGGCGCGTTATGCCGTCCTCGGCGCGCTGAGGCAGTTCCTTTGATCCGGCGTGTTCTGGGAATCGCAGCGATTGCGTGGCTGCTTGGCTTTGCGTGGTTCATGGCTTTTCTGCCGGGCCCGCTCGACAACCAGCGGACCGATGCGATCGTCGTACCAACCGGCGGGCCAGGGCGGATCGACCGTGGCATTGCGCTCATGCAGGCAGGCGCGGCGCGGCGGATGCTGGTGACGGGCGTCGCGACCGGGGTACGGCCTGTCGATCTCGCGACCGAATATCGCACGTCTCCCACGCTGTTCGCCTGCTGCATCGATCTTGGGCGCGAAGCGGTCGACACACGATCCAATGCGGAGGAAACGCGCGATTGGGTGCGCAGGCACGGCTATAAATCGGTGCGCCTCGTCACCGCCGACTGGCATCTGCGCCGCGCTCGCCTTGAGCTGACCCATGCGCTCGGCCCCGGGATCAGGGTCGAGGGAGACGGTGTGGCGGGCAGTCCGCGGTTCCTGCTGTTGCTTGCAGAATACAACAAATACCTCGTTCGCCGCGCCGCACTGTGGCTGGGAATTGGTGGATGATTGATCGTCTGCGTACCTGGCTGTTCGTGCTTGTATTTTATCTGGGTTCCGTGCCGATTGTGGTGGCAACGCCGATCAGCGCGCTGTTCGGGCAGCGTGCGTTCATCGCCAATGTGCATCTCTGGTCGCGCTTCCACCGCTTTGTGCTGCGGTTCACGCTGGGTATTACGACGCGCTACATCGGCCAGGTCGCCAGCGAGCCGACTTTTTATGCGGCCAAGCACCACGCGATGCTGGAAACGCTGGAATTGTGCCGGGCGCTGGACAATCCGGTCTTCGTCATCAAGCGCGAGCTGGCGGCGATCCCGGTCTGGGGCTGGGCCGTCCAGCATTACGGCGCAATCGTGGTTGACCGTGACAGCAACGCCGCCGCGCTCCGCCAGATGATGCGGGAGGCGAAACAGGCACTCGCCCAAGGACGATCGGTGATCATTTTTCCCGAAGGCACCCGGGTGGCGCAGGGCGAAACCCCGCCGCTGAAATCAGGCTTTGCCGGTTTGTACCGTGTGCTTGGCCTGCCCGTGGTGCCGATAGCGATCGATTCAGGCGCGGTGTGGCCGAAAACGGGGCCGAAACGCCCCGGTGTGGTTACCTTCCTGTTCGGCGAGCGGATTCCGCCCAAACTGCCGCGCGAAGAAATCGAAGCGCGGGTGCACGCGGCGATCAACGTGCTCGAATAGCCTTAGTCGTGCGATCGCCCGAAATCCGGCGCGGCATCATCCTGGCCCTGTTCGATGATGCTGCGGCGCACGGCGCGGGTGCGGGTGAACAGATCGAACAGCTCATCGCCCTTGCCCCAGCGGATCGCGCGTTGCAGCGACGACAGGTCCTCTGAAAACCGCTGGAGCATATCGAGCACGGCTTCGCGGTTCGACAGGAACACATCGCGCCACATGGTCGGGTCCGATGCGGCAATGCGGGTGAAATCGCGAAAGCCGCCTGCGGAATATTTGATGACTTCGGATTGCGTGACTTCTTCAAGATCTGATGCCGTGCCGACGATCGTATAGGCGATCAGATGCGGCAAATGGCTGGTCACTGCGAGCACCCGGTCGTGGTGATCAGGCGCCATCAGGTCGACCTCGGCGCCCAGCTTGCGCCAGAAATCGCTGACGCGTTCGGTTGCCGCTTCGGGCATGCCGGTAATCGGCGTGACGATGCACCAGCGTCCCTGAAACAGCGTGGCAAAGCCCGCTTCCGGCCCGGATCGTTCGGTCCCGGCCACAGGATGTGCTGGCACGATAATGGCCCCGGGCAGGGCTTCGACCAGCACGCGCGCGACCTCTTCCTTGCAGCTGCCGACATCGCTGACGATCGCGTCCGCGGGCAGATCATCGCGAAAAGCGGCGGCGGCGGCGGCCATCGCGCCCACCGGCACGCACAGGATCACCAGATCGGCATCGATCACCGCCGCGCCCGCCGTGTCGGCAATGTCGTCGCATAGCTGGAGCCGGTTGGCGGCCGCGCGCACATCGGGGTCGGCATCATGCCCGGTCAGCCGTACGGTTGGCATGTTCGCCCGCACGGCATGCGCAATTGACGAGCCGATCAGCCCCAGCCCGATGATCGTGACGCGAGCAAAAGGCAGCATCAGCCCTGTGGCTCGATGATGTCGCGCAACGCCGCTGCCAATCCGCGCGTCTCTTCCTCGGTGCCGATCGTCATGCGCAGTCCGTGCGGCAGGCCTTGGCCGGGCAGCCAGCGGACGATATAGCCGCGCTCCATCAGGCCCTTATATGCCGCCTCGGCGGTCACCTTGCCTTCGAACAGCACCAGGATGAAATTCGCCTTGGATGGCACTGCGCGCAGGCCGTGATTGCCCATTGAAGCAATCTCACCCTCCAACCAGCTCCGCCACTTCGCGTTGTGCGCGCGGGTCGCGTCGACAAAATCCTGATCGCCAAGCGCTGCCACCGCCGCCAATTGCCCGGCGGTCGTCACGTTGAAGGGCAGGCGGATGCGGTGCATCGCCTCGATCAGCGGTGCCGCGGCGTAACCCCAGCCAATCCGCTCCGCTGCCAGTCCATAAATTTTGGAAAAGGTCCGCGTGATCAGCACATTGGGCTCGGTCATCGCCAGCGCGAGCCCGGCATCGTCGTCTTCGGGCTCGATATATTCGGCATAGGCCTGGTCGATCACCAGCAGCACATGCCGGGGGAGCGCGGCATGCAGCCGGGCGATTTCGGCCCGCGGCGTAAAGGTGCCGGTCGGGTTGTTGGGGTTGGCGAGGAAGATCACGCGGGTGCGATCGGTCACACAGGCCAGGATTGCATCGACATCAGTCGCATAGTCCTTGTCTGGCGCGATCATCGGGGTTGCGCCCACGCGCCGCGCGGCAATTTCGTACACAGCAAAGCCGTAATGAACGAAGATCACCTCATCGCCCGGCCCGGCAAAGGCACCGGCGGCAAGATGCAACACGTCGTCGGAACCTGTGCCGTAAATCACCCGCAGCGGATCAAGGCCGTAAGTATCGGCCACCGCCTCGCGCAAAATGGTCGCGCCGGGATCGGGATAGCGATCGAGCGAGGCGTGCCCAGCATTGAAGGCCGCACGTGCATGCGGGCTGGTGCCGAGCGGGTTTTCATTGGCGGAAAGCTTGACGAGCTTGCGCCCGTCATCGGCGGTCGATCGACCGGGGACATAAGGCGCGATGGCCATGACCCAATCTTTGGGAAGCGGTGCAGTCATCCCCGGCGCATAGCCCCCGGCACCCGACATTGACAAGGCGAACGCCTCGGCCCTAGCGCCCGGCCATGGAGCATGATGCGCGTTACGGGCTCAGCCGGTCGATCACGCTGCCGGGGCCCTTACGGCTCGACGGCGGCAATCTATTGTCGCCCGTCGATATCGCCTATGAAACCTATGGCACGCTCGACGCGGAGGGGGGCAACGCCGTCCTCATCTGCCATGCGCTGACGGGTGATCAGCATGTCGCGAGCGACCACCCCATCACGGGTAAGCCCGGCTGGTGGACGCGGATGGTGGGCGCCGGCAAGCCGATCGATCCTGCACGCCATTTCATCATCTGCGCCAATGTGCTGGGCAGCTGCATGGGATCGTCCGGCCCGGCCAGCACCAACCCGGCGACGGGCAAGCCCTGGGGCATGAGCTTCCCCGTCATCACCATTCGCGACATGGTGCGCGCGCAGGCAATGCTGCTCGATCATCTGGGAATCGGGCGCTTGCGCGCAGTCGTCGGCGGGTCAATGGGGGGCATGCAGGCGCTCAGCTGGCCCGCGACTTTTCCTGATCGCGTGCGCGCGGCGGTGGTGATCGCCTCGACCGCGCGCCATACCGCCCAGAACATCGCCTTTCACGAAGTCGGCCGCCAGGCGGTGATGGCCGATCCGCGCTGGCAGGGCGGGGATTATTACGCCAGTGGAGAGCCGCCGGCGGCCGGGCTCGCGGTCGCGCGGATGGCGGCGCACATCACCTATCTGTCTGAAGCGGGGCTTACGGAGAAATTCGGGCGGCGGCTGCAGGCGCGGGAGGCAAAGAGCTTCGGGTTCGACGCGGATTTTCAGGTCGAAAGCTATTTGCGGCACCAGGGGATCAGCTTTGTCGACCGGTTCGATGCCAATAGCTATCTCTACATCACCCGGGCGATGGACTATTTCGACTTGGCCGAGGAACATGGTGGCATGCTCGCCAACGCCTTCCGCGCGACGGCGGCGCGATTCTGCGTCGTCAGCTTCGATACCGATTGGCTCTACCCGACGGCGGAATCCCGCAGCATCGTCCATGCCCTAAACGCCAGCGGCGCAGCAGCGAGTTTCGTCGAGTTATCAAGTCCTTACGGCCATGACGCTTTTCTGCTCGATTCGCCCGAATTGAACCGGGTGGTCGACGGGTTCCTGCGGTCGGTGGCATGACGCTGCGCCCGGACCTTGCGATTATCGCTGCCAATGTGACGTCGGGCACCCGCGTGTTGGATGTTGGCTGCGGCGACGGCGCGTTGATGGCGGCGCTGCGCGATCAACGCGGGGTGGATGCGCGTGGGCTGGAAATTGACGCGGGCAATGTCGCCGCTGCGGTCGCGCGCGGGCTATCGGTGGTGCAGGGCGATGCTGATCGCGATCTGGCCGATTATCCCGATGCCAGCTTTGACTATGCGATCCTCAGCCAAACGCTGCAAACCGCACGCGCGCCCGATGTAGTGCTCGATCATCTGCTGCGGATCGGGCGACAGGCATTCGTGTCCTTCCCCAATTTCGCACACTGGCGGGTGCGCGCGTCGCTGCTCTGGGGCGGGCGGATGCCGGTGACGAAGCTGCTGCCGGAGCGCTGGTACGACACGCCGAATATCCACCACGTCACCGTCGATGATTTCCGCGCGTTCGTGAAGGAACGCGGGGTGACGGTCGAGGGGGCGTGGTTCCTGTCGGATGGGAAGGCAACAACATCAGCGGCAGCGAACTTCCTCGCCGAACATGCGGTGTTTCTGCTGCGGCGCTGAGGGTAGGGTGCGATAACGTATGGGCCAACGCCTCTCCCTGGAGGGAGAGGATAGCGGCGCTTGCCGCTTTAGCGGCTAGCAAAGCTTGGTGAGGGTGATCAGGTGCCGGTTGCACAGGTCCGAACCCCTCACCCAGCTTCGACTAGGCAGCCCGCTGCCAAGTCTGCGCAACCCTCTCCCCATGGGAGAGGGGATGTCCGGGCCAACCCCTCAGAACGGCACGTCGTCGTCGAGATCGTCCGGGAAACCGCCGCCGCTGTTACCGCCGCCGAAGCCGCCACCGCCGCGATTACCGCCGCCACGCGCGGGGGCTGAACCACCGCCGAAATCATCGCGGCCACCGCCATCCCAGTCGCCGCCACCGCCGCCCATGCCGCCGCCGGAGCCACCGCTGCTGCCTTGCGGACCGTCGAGCATCGTCAGCACGCTATTGAAGCCCTGCAGCACCACTTCGGTCGAATAGCGATCATTGCCGCTGGCATCCTGCCATTTGCGGGTCTTCAGCGCGCCTTCGATATAGACTTTCGATCCTTTGCGCAGATAGCGCTCGGCGACATTGGCCAGGCCTTCGTTGAAGATCGCCACCGAATGCCATTCGGTCGATTCCTTCTTCTCGCCAGTGTTCTTGTCTTTCCAGCTGTCTGACGTGGCGATCCGCAGATTCACCACTTTGCCGCCATTCTGGAAGGTCTTGCTTTCGGGGTCGCGGCCCAGATTGCCGACGATGATCA
>CAZYOU010000004.1:0-62528 GCA_964649315.1 uncultured Stakelama sp.
CGGGCGCCGGCAAAATGGGGATGGACGAGCTGTTCGAGCAGAGCCGCAACATCTTCGTCGGTGATAGCGCAGAACCACATAAGTTCACCAAGCAGATCGCGTTCAACGTGATCCCGCATATCGACAGCTTCCTCGACGACGGCTTTACCAAGGAAGAATGGAAGATGGTGGTCGAGACGAAGAAGATCCTCGATCCCAAGATCAAGGTGGTGGCGACCTGTGTGCGCGTGCCCGTGTTCGTGGGCCATTCCGAAGCAATCACAATCGAGTTTGAGAACGAGATCTCGGCGAAGAAGGCGCAGAGTATCTTGCGCGAAGCACCCGGTGTGATGCTGGTCGATAAGCGTGAGGACGGCGGCTATGTGACGCCCGTTGAGTGCGTGGGGGATTACGCGACCTTTGTCAGCCGCGTGCGGGAAGACCCTACGGTCGATAACGGTCTGGTGCTGTGGTGCGTCTCTGACAACCTTCGCAAGGGCGCTGCGCTCAACGCGGTGCAGATCGCCGAACTGCTCGGTCGGCGGCATTTGAAGAAGGCTGCCTGAAATTGGCAATCACTGGCGGCTGCCAGTGCGGCGCGGTCCGCTACACGCTGGCGGGCGAATTGCCCGCTGCCTATGCGTGCCATTGCGGTGAGTGCAAAAAGCAGTCGGCAAGCGCCTTTTCGATGTCAGTGGCGATCGACACCGCGAAGCTGGGCTGGACCGGCCTACCCGCGATGTTCGAGACAATTGCCTTCACCGGCGCGCGCAAGCTCTGCTATTTCTGCGCGACGTGCGGCACCCGGCTGTGGCACCGTGGTAGCGAAAACAGCGCGGCGGCGTCGCTTAAAGTCGGCACGCTCGACGATCCGACAGGCATCGAACCAATGGGGCATCTCTGGGTGTCAAAGATGCAGCCCGGCATTACCATTGCCGATGATGTTCCCGCCATTGCGACACAGCCCGATGATGTGGCCATGTGGCGCAAGGGGCTGAGCAAGCGATGAGCGCGCTGCCCCTGCACCATTTCAAGGGCTATGGCGGTGCCGATCTGGTCTGGCGCGAAATGGGGGAAGGGCGGCCCGTTATGCTCCTCCACGGCTTTTTCTCCGACGCGCAGACCAACTGGATCCGCTATGGCCATGCCGCGGCGATCGCGGCGAGGGGCTTTCGCGTCATTATGCCCGATCTGCGCGCGCACGGGGAAAGCGCCAGGCCGCACGATGCCGCCGCTTATCCGCCCGACGTGCTCGCGCAGGATGGGCTCGCGCTCATCTCTCATCTGGAACTAACCGATTATGATCTGGGGGGCTATTCGCTCGGTGGGCGGACGACCGCGCGGATGCTGGCACTCGGCGCGACGCCGCGGCGGGTTGTGATTTCGGGCATGGGCCATGAAGGGCTCACCCAGACCGGCAAGCGCGGCGCGTTTTTCCGGAACATCCTAACCAATCCGGGCAGCTTCGAACGCGGCACGCCCGAATGGCTCGCTGAGGCATTCCTGAAAACCAGCGGTGGCGATCCCAAGGCGTTGGTCCATATCCTCGATACCTTCGTCAACATGACCGAGGCCGAACTGGCGAGGATCACCCAGCCGGTGCTGGTGCTCGCTGGCGCCGATGATTTCGATAATGGATCAGCCAAAGCGCTTGCCGAGGCCTTGCCGAACGCGACGCATATGATCGTGCCGGGCAATCATATGAGTGCCGTGGTAAAGCCCGAACTCGGCCAGGCCATCGCTGATTTTTTGGCCGCTTGACGCCGTAGCCAGTGGCTGCTCACTTGCGCCCAGACCGTAGTCATTATCGAGGAAAACCAATGATCCGCACCGGTATCTCCGTTCTGGCGCTTGCTGGCGCGCTCGTCGCTGCGCCTGCCCTTGCACAACAGGCCGAACCGGCGGTGCCGACCGCCGCCGTTGCGGACGCGTTCATTGTCGATGCGGAAAAGCAGCTCGCCGATTTCTCGCTCGACGCGAACCGGATCCAGTGGGTCAACGCCACCTATATCACCGATGATACCGATGCGCTGGCCGCCAAGAGCAACGCGCAAGGTACGGAACTATCGGTAAAACTCGCGCTTGAGGCCGCACGGTTTCAGAAAGCCACCGGGCTTTCACCCGACACCCGCCGCAAACTCGACCTGCTGCGCGGTGGCATCTCGCTGCCCGCGCCGACCACGTCGGGTGCGGCGACCGAACTCGCGACGATCGTGACTCGGATGTCGTCGCAATATGGCAAGGGCAAGGGCACGCTTGATGGCAAGCCAATCAATGGCAGCGACATCGAAGCCGCGATGGGCACCGAGCGCGATCCCGCCAAACTGAAGGAAATGTGGGTTAGCTGGCACGACAATGTCGGCGCGCAGATGCATGATGATTACGCCCGCGCCGTTGAAATCGCCAACAAGGGCGCGGTCGAGCTTGGCTATGCCGATGTCGGGGCGATGTGGCGTTCGGGCTATGACATGAGCCCGGAGGAATTCGCCGGGCTGACTGAAAAGCTGTGGCGCGAAGTTGAGCCGCTTTATCGCGCGCTCCATGCCTATACGCGCGCCAAGCTGAACGAGAAATATGGCGATGCGGTGCAGCCGAAAACCGGGCCGATCCGCGCCGATCTGCTCGGTAATATGTGGGCGCAGGAATGGGGCAATATCTATGAACTCGTCGCGCCGAAAGGGGCGGGCGATCTGGGTTTCGACACCGGCGACCTGCTGCAGGAAAAGGGTTTTGACCCGGTCAAAATGGTGCGCGCAGGGGAGGGGTTTTATTCTTCACTGGGCCTTGCGCCACTGCCGGACACTTTCTGGGCGCGCTCGCAAATTACGAAGCCAGCCGACCGGGACGTTATCTGCCACGCATCGGCCTGGGACCTCGACAATCAGGACGATATCCGGATCAAGATGTGCACCAAGGTGAATGGCGACGATTTCGTCACCATCCATCACGAGCTGGGGCATAATTACTACCAGCGGGCGTACAAGGCGCAGCCCTATCTCTACAAGAACGGCGCGAATGATGGCTTCCATGAAGCGATCGGCGATTTCGTCGCACTGTCGATCACGCCGCAATATCTGGTCGATATCGGCCTGCTGGCGAAAGAAAAAGTGCCGACTGCAGACAAGGACATCGGCCTGTTGCTGAAACAGGCGATGGACAAAGTCGCATTCCTGCCGTTCGGCCTGCTGATCGATCGCTGGCGCTGGGGCGTCTATTCGGGCGACATCAAGCCGCAGGCCTATGAAAGCGCGTGGAACGCGATGCGGCTGAAATATCAGGGCATTGTACCCCCTGTAGAGCGGGACGACACCCGGTTCGATCCAGGCGCGAAATATCACGTGCCCGCTGCTGTGCCCTATACCCGCTATTTCCTCGCTCGGTTGTTGCAGTTCCAGTTTTACGAAGCGGCGTGCAAACAGGCTGGCTGGAAGGGGCCACTTCACCGCTGTTCTTTCTATGGCAACAAAGATGTCGGCCAGCGGCTGAATGCGATGCTGGAGCTTGGCCAGTCAAAGCCATGGCCGGACGCGTTGGAAGCATTTACCGGCAGCCGCGAAATGTCCGCCAAGCCGATGGCGGCTTATTTTGCGCCATTGAAGAAGTGGCTCGACAAGCAGAACAAAGGCAAGCCGACAGGGTGGTGATGCCTGAACCCCTTCCGTCTACAACGCCCGCGGCAGGATCGACGCGCGATCGATTGATCGATGCGGCATTCCGCGTGGTCGCGCGCGACGGGCTGGAGGCGGCAAGCGTCAAGGTGATTGCCGCCGAGGCAGGAGTGACGCCCGGCCTTGTCCATTATCATTTTGCGACGAAGGAAGCGGTGCTGGAGGCGGCGCTTCGCCGCGGCCTCGATGATTACCTGGCACGCAACCGCGCGCGGCGGCTCGCGACATTGCCGCATCAGCAATTTGAGGCATTTTTCGCGGCAGCGCGGGATGCAATCCAGCCCGACCGCGATTTTTTCAAAGTGCGATTGGCACTCGCCGCGCGCGCAATGACCGATCCAGCGCTGGCAGATGTGATGGCCGCCATTAACCGCGCCGCGGTGGAGGAGGTCGCACTGGTGTTCGCAGCCGGGCGTGGCGAAACGGCCGCTTCTGGTCCTGATCTCGCCCTTGCCGCGACCTTGAAGGCGGCGTTTGACGGGATCATGCTCGCCTGGATCAATGATCCAGCCTTTCCGATCGAAGCAGCGGCCGAGATTATCGAGCAAGCCGCCGCCATGTGGGTAACCGAGCCCCGCCTTCTTTAACCGTCAGATAAGCCGATGTTTCGCTTGATCGTCCTATCGTCTCATCTTATTGGTTGGTTGACCAACAAGAGTATTCAGCATGCGAGTCGTGATGACGGGTGCAACCAGCGGCATCGGGCTGGAGGCCGCAAAAAGGCTGGTTGCCCGGCCTGACGTTACGTTAATCGTTGGTGCCAGGCATCCGGACAAACTGCCGCCGTCTTTAAGCGGAAAAGTGACAGCTCTGCCGCTCGATCTCGCCGACTTGAACAGTGTACGGCATTTCGCTGACGCCGTGCTCGCCACGGGGCCGATCGACGTGCTGGTTGGCAATGGCGGGATGCAAACCAACGTCCCGGAACGCAGTGCACAGGGCTATGAACGCACTTTTGCTGTCAACCATCTCGCACACTATCTGTTGGCGCGTCGATTGATCGACAGCATCGGGCAAGCGGGACGGATCATCCTGACCTCCAACGGCACGCATGATCCCGAGCAGGAGACAGGCATGCCCGCGCCGCGCCACGCTGATGCGCAGCGCCTCGCCTTTCCCGATCGTGACCCGGAACTGGACGTGAAACCAGGCTTGGCCGGTCGACGAGCCTATTCCACGTCAAAGCTGTGCAACGTGATGACGGTGCGCGAACTCGCGCGGCGCAGCGCTCACCGACACGATCTGAGCATCATGGCGTTCGATCCAGGCTTTGTCCCGGGGACCGGCCTCGCGCGCAGCTACGGACCGTTCGCGGACTGGTTGTTCAGAAACGTTCTACCGGTCGTGATCCGCGGCGGCCATGTCAGTTCAGCCCCGATTTCGGGCGATGCGCTCGCCGGATTGGCAACGGACCAGCGCTATGCCGGTGGACGTGGCCTTTACTGGTCGATGGATCATCGTCGCCCGATCCTGCGGGAACCATCGGCATTGGCGCGCAACGATGCTGCTTGTGCCGCTTTATGGGATGACAGCGCCGGGTTGGTCGGCATCAGCGTTTAAACTTCATTGCGACGCCGGATTGCGACCTGCGCCGGTCCGTGCTAGGCGCGCGCCTCCGAAACGTCCGGCTGGTCGGTAACCAGCCACTGACAAAGGCATTTTAGTCGTGAAAAAAGATACCCATCCCGAATATCACTTCATCACCGTGCAGATGACCGACGGTTCCAGCTACCAGACGCGTTCGACCTGGGGCAAGGAAGGCGATCTGATGACGTTGGAAATCGATCCACTCGCGCACCCGGCTTGGACTGGCGGCAATTCACGACTGATGGACAGCGGTGGTCAGGTCGCGCGCTTCAACAAGCGCTTTGGCGGTCTTTCACTCGGCAAAAAATAACAGCAACGCCTTGGCTGGCGCGTCGTCGTTAACGGCGCGTTAGCCCTGTCGCGATAGGCTTTCCCATGACACCCATGAGGATTGCCGATGTTCGCTGCCGAATTCGAGCCTGCTGAAACAAATGGACGGCGCCGCAGCCCGCGCGCGCCGGTGTCGCTTGACGCCCGGATCGGGCGAGGTGGCCTCGATCGCACCTTGTGCCGCGTCGTCGATCTTTCGCCGTTCGGCGCACGCCTGCAAACCTATTCGACGCTGCGGGTGGGCACGATGATCTGGCTCACCTTGCCCCAGATTGGTCCCGTCGCCGCCAGCATCATCTGGTCGGATGATTTTGCCGCTGGCTGCCAGTTCCAGGAACCGCTCGCCCAGGAAGCATTCGACGCGCTGATCGAGCTTGACCAGACCGCCCGCAAAGCGAGCTGAGCGGGGGGGGCGTCGATGAAGTCCTGCCCAAAATGCAAGATTTCGGTTCGCGATGAAGCGACCATGTGCCCCGCGTGCGGCTTCGGCTTTTCGATGTTCAGCCTGAAATCGGTGCTGATGATCGTCGGATTTGGCGTGGTGTTCGCCTATGCCGCCGGCTCGCTGATCGCCAGCCTGCCGCGCGACGAAAAGATCGTTGTCGCGCCCCCGGTAAAGCCCTTAACGACACGCAATGTCTTTGCGGAAAGCCTGCCCGCGTTGAAAGGCCCGGCCCGCGCCACGATGCTCGGCAAGCTCATGACCAAATCGGGCCAACCCTGCGCGAATGTGAAGCGTTCCTTTTTTGCCGGCAGCCGCGACGGTCTCGCCTTCTGGAACGTCCGTTGCGAAGGGTCAGGCGACTGGATGATCCAGGTGAAGAACGATTCGTCGATTACGCGCGTCGCGTGCAACGATCATCCCGAAATCCGGGCACTGTGCTGGAAGCCGCTGTAGCGGGTGGAACAACTGTCGTCCGGTCGCTGGCGGACAGGGTGGGATTCGAACCCACGGTGAGCTTGCACCCACGGCGGTTTTCAAGACCGCTGCCTTAAACCACTCGGCCACCTGTCCGCATGACGGGCCGCGGCTTTACGCCGGGTATCATCTTTTGTGCAATAGCGGTGTCGCAAGGGGTTCATGTCGCGCTGGTGCTGTGGCACATATCGCCCATGGCCAGTCGAACCCCCGTTTTGCGTCGAATCACGGCATCGTGTGCGATGCTGCTCGCATGGGTTGCGCTTGGCAGCAATGCGACCGCACAGGACGAGGCCGGGTTTCAGGCCTATCTGCAAACCTTAGCGGCGCAGGCCGAAGCACGCGGTGTGACGCGCTCGACGATCGACGCTGTAATCCCGACGCTGACGTACAGCGACCGGGTGGTCGAGCTTGATCGCGCGCAGCCGGGTTCCAATCCCAACGCACCAATTCCCAATTTCGCGCCCTACAAGGAGCGTCATGTCGATAGCGCGCGGATCAACCGCGGTCGGCAGGCCTATCAGTCGCTGCGCCCGCGTCTTGCCGCAATCGAGCGTGAGACCGGGGTGCCTGCCTCAATCATGATCGCCATATGGGGTCATGAAACCAATTATGGCGCGGTAACGGGCAATTTCGATCTGCCCCGCGCGCTGGCGTCGCTTGCCTATGAAGGGCGCAGGCGAGAGCTTTTCTCGACTGAGTTTATCGCCACGCTTCAGATGATCGATCGCGGTGTACCGCGCACCCAGTTGAAGGGCAGTTGGGCAGGCGCAACCGGTAATCCGCAGTTTCTGCCGTCGGTTTACATTCGACTTGCCCGTGATGGTGATGGCGATGGTCGCGCCGATATCTGGACGAATGAAGCCGACACACTGGCCTCCATCGCCAATTATTTCGTGAATGCAGGCTGGCGCGCCGGGCAACCCTGGGGCTTTGCCGTCTCCGTGCCGCAATCGATTGATCGCCAAGGCCTTGCCAACCGTTCGACCGCCCCGCGCTGCGCCCGCGTCTTTGACCGGCACAGCCGATGGAAATCAATCGCGGAATGGCGTGCGCTTGGCCTCGTGCCGCTTGATCGCACCTGGCCGAACGATCAGGTACAGGCAACGCTGCTCGAGCCCGATGGGCTGGGTAAAACCGGCTATCTGTTGACGAGCAATTACCGGGTGATCCTTGATTATAACTGCTCCAATTTTTACGCGCTCTCGGTCGGTTTGCTGGCGGACGCCGTTGAACGCTGATTGCACGCGACCGGCGATTGCCACTGCCTTGCTGATGGTGCTGGCAGGGTGCGGCGGTGGGGGTGATCCCCAGTCGATTGCCACACTCGCCCCGCTTCCGCCTGCCGCGATTGGCCCACAGGCGGCAGGCTATCCGGGCGATGCCGATATGCCGCCACCGCCGCCCGGGCCCGCCCGGTATGATGCGGTCGGTTACGCAGCCGTCTTGAGCGATACGGCTGGGCTCACACCCGCTATCAGCGCCACCCACGCCACGCTGCCGATCGGCAGTTTCATCGAACTTACGGCACTCGAGAGCGGCAAAACGATTATTGCTATCGTCGCAGACGGCGCTCGGCCGCGAGACGGCTGGCTACTGAACCTGTCGTCCGGCGCAGCACAGGCGCTTGGCATCGCGGGTGCGTCATCGCTGAGCATTCGGGTACGCCGCATTGATCCGTCGGGCATCGATCAGGCAGCGCTGCGCAATGGGCGACCCGCCACCGAGCGGATCGATGCGCCGCCGGTGCTCCTGCGCGCGCTGCGCAAGCGACTGCCGCCATCGCCCCGCATGCTCGCGCGCGATGAAACCCCGCAAACCGCGCCCCAATCGCGGGCCGTTCGTTCGAGCGCGGGCGCACCCTATCCGGAGCCTGGCCGCGTCGCCGTCATACGCCCCCCTCGATCAGGCATTTTTGTTCAGATCGCTGCGCTCTCGTCTCCCGAGCGGGCTAGTGCCCTTGCCCAAAGCGTCGGGGGCACTGTTCAACCCGGCAATGGTGTTTACCGCGTCCGATTGGGCCCCTATGCCGACGCCACAAGCGCCGAGCGCGCCCGAACCGACATTGCTCAGCGCGGCTATGGCGATGCGCGTGTCGTTCGCGACTGATTTCCATTCACACTGTAACGCACAAATGGAACCCACCCCGCCGATGAAGAAAACCGCCGCCGCCACCCTGCTTCTTGCCACATCGCTGTTCGCGCTACCGGCCGATGCTGCGAAGCCCCCGTTCGACACGCCCGCACCCGTCGCGTTCATGCAGGATCTATCGAGCGGCGCAGTGCTCTATGCCAAGGATGCCGACCGGCGCATGCCACCGGCATCAATGGCCAAGATCATGACGGTCTATGTCGCGTTTGACATGATCAGCCGTGGTGAGTTGAAGCTTGATCAGACCTTCACGGTTAGACCCGAAACGTGGAAGAAATGGCACGGCCCCGCAGCGGGTTCGACAATGTTCCTCTCAGTCAATGAGAATGTCAGCGTCGCCAATCTGCTCTACGGGATCATCACCTTGTCCGGCAACGACGCTTGCGTTGTGCTTGCCGAGGGGATTTCGGGCACGGAGGAAGCGTTCGTTTCCAGAATGAACGAGCAGGCCAAGAAACTGGGGCTTCGCAACAGCCATTTCGGTAATTCGAACGGCTGGCCGGATGGCGGCATCACCTATGTCACGGCGCGCGATCTGTCCGCGCTCGCGACCGCAACGATCCAGAAGTTTCCCAAGCTCTACAAGGAGTTTTACTCCAAGCCATCCTTCACCTGGGGCAAGACGCTGGGATCAGGCCAGGCGATCACCCAGGCCAATCGCGATCCCCTGCTTGGACGTGTGGCAGGTGCCGACGGACTGAAAACGGGGCACACCAAGGAAGCCGGTTATGGCTTTACGGGTTCCGCCGATCAGAACGGGCGGCGGCTCGTGATGGTGATGGCCGGACTGACCAGCTTCAACCAGCGCATCAGTGAATCGGTTCGATTCATGGAATGGGGCTTTAGGGCGTGGCAGGCCAAGCCGATCGTCAAGGCAGGGCGCAAAGTGGAGACGGCCGAGGTTCAAGGCGGCGCCGTAACGCGCATCAATCTGGTCGCACCGCGAGACCTGACCGCGACTCTTCCCGGCGGCGCTGTGCCCGATCTACAGCTGCGCGTGGTGTATGATGGTCCGATCAAGGCGCCGATCAAGAAGGGGCAGCACATTGCCGATCTGGTCGTGATGTCGCCTGATATGGAACCACAGCGGCTGCCGCTGGTTGCCGAAACCGATGTTGCCGAGGCTGGATTCTTCGGGCGCGCATGGGCCGGACTCATGTCGCTGTTCGGCATGTGAACCGACAAGCGACAACGGGACGCTTCATTTCGCTTGAAGGTGGCGAGGGGGCTGGCAAATCAACGCAGGTCGCCTGCCTGGCCGCCGCGCTAGCTGATCGCGGCGTCCACACCCTTGTCACGCGCGAGCCCGGCGGAACCGAGGGCGCGGAGGCAATTCGCAGCCTGTTGATGCAAGGCGATGTGGCCCGCTGGAGTGCGCATAGCGAAACACTATTGTTCGCCGCCGCGCGAGCCGACCATGTCGAAAAGCGGATAAGGCCGGCACTGGGGGCGGGGCATTGGGTGATCTGCGACCGGTTCATTGACAGCACCCGCGCCTATCAGGGCGTTGCCGGTGGCATTGATGACGCCGCGGTGCTCGCCATCCATGGCTTCGGTACCCGCGGGCTGCTGCCTGATCGCACCTTCATCCTCGAAGTACCGATCGACGAAGGCCGCGCCCGCGCGGCCACCCGCGACGGCGCGGCGGCGGACCGGTTTGCGGCGCGTGGCGACAATTTCCATGCCGATGTCGCCGCTGCGTTTCGCCGGATCGCCGCGCAGGAGCCCGATCGCTGCCGATTGATCGACGCCAGCGCGCACCCCGATGCAGTGACGGCGGCGATTCTCGATCAGCTTGCCGATCTGTTGCCGTGACCCTGCCGGTCGGTAACAGCGATGCACACGCAGCCTTTCAAACCGCAATGGAGGGCGGGGCGCTCCATCATGCCTGGTTGTTCACAGGACCACAGGGCGTCGGCAAAGCAAGCTTCGCGAGGATTGCCGCGCTGCGGATGCTGGCCGATGCCGCGCGGCCCGGCATATTCGACCCGGGGTTTGACGTGCCGGCCGATGATCGCACCCGCGCGCTTATCACTGCCGGATCACACCCTGATTATCGCGAGCTGATGCGGCTGCCCAAGGATGCCGACAAGCCCGGTCAGGACCTTGCCCGGTCGATTACCATCGCCCAGGTACGGGCGTTGCAACCCTTGTTCGCGACCACACCGTCAATGTCGCCGCGCCGAGTGATCCTGATCGATTCCGTCGACGATCTCGAGCGCCCCGGTGCATCCAACGCGCTCCTCAAGAACCTTGAGGAGCCGCCCGCGGGCACCATCTTTCTGCTGATCAGCCATTCACCCGGCCGCTTGCTCCCCACCATCCGGTCGCGCTGTCGCCGTTTGCGGTTCGATCCGCTGGATGATGCGACCATGGCTGATGTTTTGCGCGCCCAGTTACCCGACGCAAATGCGCTAGAGATCGACGCGTTGGTCCGCGCAGGCGATGGCTCCCCCGGGCGTGCGCTGGGATATGCGGGGCTTGATATGGCCGCGCTCGATGGCGTCATGACGGCGATTGCCCGCGATGGTGACCGCACCAATGCGCAGCGTGCCAAGCTCGCCAAGGCACTGTCGCTGAAAGCGGCTCAGCCACGCTATGAAGCGTTTCTCGATCGCGTCCCCAGCTTCATTGCAGAGGTAAGTGCCGATCGCACCGGGGAGCCGCTCAAAGTGGCGCTCGATGCCTATGACAGCGCGCGTGCCTTGGCGATCAGTGCGCGGGCGCTGTCGCTCGATCAGCAGGCGACCGTCTATGAAATGGCCGGGCTGGTTGCAAAACTGGCAGCGCGTTAGGCTTCAATTGGTGGCAATGATGCTTTAGGGACGCGGCATGGCCGAACCCTATTACATCACCACCGCGATCAATTACCCCAATGGGCGGCCGCATATCGGCCACGCCTATGAAGCGATTGCCGCCGATACGATCGCGCGCTTTCACCGCCAGGCGGGGCGTGACGTACGCTTTCAGACCGGCACCGACGAGCATGGTCTGAAAATGGTGCAGACCGCGCGTGATCGCGGCATGGATACGCGCGCGCTGGCGACCGAAATGTCAGGCTATTTCCGTGAAATGGCCGATACGCTTAATATTAGCTATGATCGTTTCATCCGCACCACTGATGCCGATCATTATACCGCCAGCCAGGCGATTTGGCAGGCGATGGCGGATGCTGGCGACCTGTATCTCGATCGCTATGAAGGCTGGTACTCGGTCCGCGACGAAGCCTTTTACGACGAGAAGGAACTGGTCGAGGGAGAAGGAGGCATCAAGCTTTCCCCTCAAGGCACGCCGGTCGATTGGACAGCAGAGGAAACCTGGTTCTTCCGTCTGTCGAAATACCAGCAGCCTTTGCTCGATCATTACGCGGCAAATCCGTCGTTCATTCAGCCCGAAAGCCGGCGGAATGAGACGATGCGCTTTGTCGAAGGCGGGCTATCCGACCTGTCGGTATCGCGGACCAGTTTCGATTGGGGCGTGCCGGTACCAGGCAGCCCCGGGCATGTGATGTATGTGTGGGTGGATGCGCTTACCAATTACATCACGGGGCTTGGTTATCCCGACGATGCGCTGGGCGAATTTGCCAAACGCTGGCCAGCCGATCTGCACCTGATCGGCAAGGATATCGTGCGTTTCCACGCCGTGTACTGGCCTGCCTTTCTGATGTCAGCAGGATTGCCGCTGCCCAAGACAGTGTATGGGCACGGTTTCGTGCTCAGCCGATCGGGCGAGAAAATGAGCAAATCGGCTGGCAATGTCGTCGATCCGCTCGATCTCGCGCGGCTCTACGGCGTCGATGCACTGCGATACTTTTTGTTGCGCGACATCAGTTTCGGGCAGGACGGCAGCTTTTCAGCGGAGGCGATTGTGACGCGCGCCAATGCCGATCTGGCGAACAGCTTTGGCAATCTGGCGCAGCGGACGCTGTCGCAGATCTTCAAGAATTGCGACGCATATCTGCCGCAAATCCGCGGGCATACCCCCGCCGACAATGCGCTTTTTGCGCTGGTCGATACCGCGATCCGCGAGACGATGCCGCGCGCTTTCACCGATCTCGCGCTGTCGCAAGCCACCGAAGCCTGGGTGCAGGCGGTGTTCGCTTGCAACGCCTATGTCGACGAGCAAGCCCCCTGGGCGCTGCGCAAGACCGATCCGGAGCGCATGGAGACCGTGCTCGCCACGCTTTACATCTGTATCGCGCAGCTCGCCGTGGCGATCCTGCCGGTAATCCCCGGCAGCGCGAACAAGTTGCTCGACGCGATGGGGATCGATCCTGCCCTGCGAACGCCGGAAGGCATTGTCGGCCACTGGTACTCCCCACTGGCGGAGAGCGGCTTCCGCCTTGACCAGCCCGTACCGCTATTCCCCCGGCTAGAGGTGCCAACCGAGGTTGCCGCATGACCTTTATCGATAGCCATTGTCACCTGAATTACAAAGGCTTGGTTGAACAACAGCAGGATGTGCTGGAACGTGCGCGCGCTGCTGGCGTTGGCACGATGCTGACGATTTCCACGCGCGAAAGCGAGTGGGATGATGTGATCGGCATTGCCGAACGCGAGGAGGATATCTGGGCCACGGTGGGTATTCACCCGCATGAGGCGGATAGCCATGCCCATGTCGACACCGCCAAGCTGATCGCGCGTGCGCAGCATCCGCGCGTCGTTGGCATCGGCGAAAGCGGGCTCGATTATTATTACGACCATAGCGACCGCGACCAGCAGCAAACGAGCTTTCGCGCGCATATTGCGGCTGCTCGCGAAACCGGGTTACCGATCATCGTCCACACCCGCGATGCCGAGGATGACACCGCCGCCATCCTGCGCGACGAAATGGGGAAGGGGGCCTATCCAGGCGTCATCCACTGCTTCACCGCAAGCGACGCCTTTGCCGAAATCGCACTCGACCTTGGCTTTTACATTTCGATTTCGGGCATTGTAACGTTCAAGAATGCGCGTGACTTGCAGGCAACTGCCGCGCGTGTACCGATCGAGCGGCTGCTGATCGAGACTGACGCGCCTTTTCTCGCGCCGGTACCGCACCGTGGAAAGACGGGAGAGCCAGCCTTTGTCGCTGATACCGCGCGGTTTTTAGCCGATTTGCGTGGGGTTGACGTCATGACGTTGGCGACCGCGACAACGGCCAATTTTCATCGATTATTTACCAAAGTGACGCCATGAAGGTCCGCATTCTGGGGAGCGGCACGTCATCGGGCGTGCCCCGGATCGGTAATGACTGGGGGCTGTGCGACCCGAGCAACCCGCGTAACCGACGGACTCGCGCCTCGGTGCTCGTCGAAACAGCGTCGACGCGGATCCTGGTCGATACCAGCCCCGATATGCGCGAACAGCTGCTCCGCGCGGATGTAGGGCAGGTCGACGCGGTCATTTGGACGCACGACCACGCCGATCACTGTCATGGCATTGATGACCTCCGGCAGCTTTATCATGCACGCGGCGCACCAGTGCGAGGCCTGGCCCGCGTGGAGACGCTGGCGCACCTCCAAAATCGCTTCAGTTATGCATTTTCCGGCCGCACGGGCTATCCGCCAACGATATCGGGTGAAGTCTTGCCTGATAAGATCATCATCGGCGACATTACCGTCTCAGTAGCCGATCAGCCACACGGCGCGATCATGAGCACGGGCCTGCGGTTTGAGGCCGGCGGTGCCGCCATCGGCTATGCGACTGATTTTCATGCCGTCACGCCCGCTATGACGGCACTTTATAGCAGTCTCGATATCTGGGTGGTCGATGCGCTCCGCCGTGCACCGCATCCGTCGCATGCGCACCTCGATTACACCTTGGCGCAGATCGAAGCGCTTCGGCCAAAGCGCGCGGCGCTGATCCATATGGATCAGACGATGGACTATGATACGCTGGTCGCGACGCTGCCGGTCGGGGTTGAGCCGGGCTATGATGGACTGGAATTGAGCGCGTGAACGGCGATACCGCCTTTTCTGCAGCGATGATGGCATTGATGCTCATCCTTCCGCTCAGCGCGCTGCTGGCCCGCCGCTTGCCGATCAGCGCAACGTTGAAGATGGCGGCGGCTTGGGCGGCAATCTTTGCCGTTGGGCTGCTGACGGTGACCGGAGCGCGCCGCAATGGCGTTACGCTGAGCGACGTGCCCGTGGCGCTCGGCCTTGTCGACCAGCAGGTCAGCGGCAGTACGGTCATTATCCAGCGCAGCGTTGACGGGCATTTCTGGACGACGGTTTCGATCAACGGGCACCGCCAGCGCATGCTGATCGATAGCGGCGCGACGGTAACCGCGATCTCTGAGGCGACGGCGCGAACAGCCGGCGTCGACGTAAACGATCCGTTTGGCACGATCATCGAAACCGCCAATGGCACGATCGTGGCGAAACGCGCCAAGGCGGAATCGTTCGATGTGGGACCAATTCAGGCGCGCAACCTGGCCGTCAGCGTGGCACCAAGCTTCGGCGATGGCCTGATCGGCATGAACTTCCTGTCATCGCTGAAAAGCTGGCGGGTTGAGGGGGATCGTATGATCCTCGAACCTCATCCAGCGTCGTGACATTAATTTAACATAATGTATATTATCGGACTAAAATGTTGCTGATCTGGAAAGGCCCCCATCATGGTTGACAGGCTGGTAACCATCATGGCGCGGCTGCGTGACCCCGATACAGGTTGCGAATGGGATCTGGCCCAGGATTTCGCTTCGATCGCGCCCTATACGATCGAGGAAGCGCATGAAGTTGCCGACGCAATCGAACGCAATGATATGGCCGATCTGAAGGATGAGCTCGGCGATTTGCTGCTCCAGGTCGTGTTTCACAGCCGCATGGCTGAAGAAGCCGGGCATTTCGCGCTCGCCGATGTCGTCACGGCGATCAGTGACAAGATGGAACGGCGGCACCCGCATATTTTCGGCAACGATGTAGAACGCGCTGGTGCCGGCCCTCACCTATGGGAACAAATCAAGGCCGAAGAACGCGCCGCCAAGGCACCATCGGGCGCATTGGACGGTGTCGCGCGCGGTCTGCCCGCACTGATGCGCGCCGAAAAACTGCAGAAGCGCGCTGCCCGCACCGGCTTCGACTGGCCGGACGCCGATGGGCCTCGCGCCAAGGTCAGTGAAGAAATTATCGAGGTCGAAACCGCGACCAGCGCCGACCACCGCGCCGAAGAGGTTGGCGATCTGTTGTTCGCCGTCGTGAACTGGGCACGCCATCTGGGCGTTGATGCCGAAGCGGCGTTGCGCCGTGCCAATACTAAATTCGAATGTCGTTTCAGCGCGATGGAGGCAATAGCTGGCGAAGCATTCGCAGAATTGACGCTCGATCAGAAAGAAGCGCTTTGGCAGCGCGTCAAATCGACCGCTGCATGAACCGCTCATAATCACGCGCCGCCAGTCGCACGTCGTAAATCGCGCTGTCGCCATCGACGATCGATCCGATCACCTCGCCATGCGCGTGCAGCCATGCCGCTCCAGCGCCGTCAGCAGATGCGAGCGAAACCTGATATCGACGGTGACCCTCGGTCAGCCGCGCCGCCACTTGCGTCAGCAGCTCGCCCACCCCCTCCCCGTCGAGCGCTGAGATGAGCAAAACGTCGTCGCGCCGTTCGGCATCACCGATCACGTCATCACGCGCCTCGCCAGTCAGCAGATCGAGCTTGTTCCAAGCCTCGAACCGCGGTGTGGTATCTGCCACGCCGATCTCGCGGAGCACCTTTTCGACATCGGCGCACTGCGCGGCGCTGTCCGGATGCGCGATATCGCGGACGTGGATCAGGAAATCGGCGGACACCACTTCCTCCAGCGTCGCCTTGAATGCTGCCACCAGCTGCGTCGGCAGATCGGACACGAAACCGACAGTGTCCGACAGGATCGCCTTGTCGATCCCGGGTAAAGAAATCTGCCTAAGCGTCGGGTCAAGCGTCGCGAACAGCAGGTCTTCCGCCATGACGTCAGCACCCGTTACCCGATTGAATAACGTCGATTTTCCAGCGTTGGTATAGCCGACCAACGCCACCACCGGCCATGGCGCACGCTGGCGGCGATCGCGGTGAAGACCACGCGTTCGCGTCACCGCCTCAAGCTCGCGCTTCAGCCGCGCCATCCGGTCACGGATCAGTCGCCGATCGGCTTCGATCTGGGTTTCGCCGGGGCCACCGAGAAAGCCGAAGCCGCCGCGCTGGCGCTCCAAGTGAGTCCAGCTGCGCACCAGTCGGCCGGCCTGATAATCGAGATGGGCGAGTTCGACTTGCAACCGCCCCTCGGCCGTGGCTGCACGCTCGCCGAAAATCTCGAGGATCAAGCCGGTCCGGTCGATTACCTTGGCCTCAAGCGCCTTTTCCAAGTTGCGCTGCTGTACCGGGGTCAGCGCGGCATCAAAGATCACCAGCCCCGCCTCTTCCATTCGCACTGCCGCTGCGATCGTTTCGATCTGGCCACTGCCGATCAGCGTGGCTGGTTTGGGCGCACGCACGCGCACTGCAATCCGGTCAACAACGACAAGGCCGATTGCTTCGGCAAGCCCCGCCGTTTCAGCGAGACGGGCATCGGCGTCGCGCGGGTTGAGGCCATGTTCTGGCAACACAATGATGGCCCGGGCACCACGCGCGAAATCATCGCGGTCCCGCTCAAAACCGGTGCTCAATCGTCGTCCGTATTGGTTGCTTCTTCGGCCAGATTCAGCGGGTGCGCGGGCTGGATTGTCGATACAGCGTGCTTGTACACCAGCTGCGCCATACCATCACGCTGCAGCAGCATGCAGAACAGATCGAACGCGGCAATATGCCCTTGCAGCATCACGCCGTTGACCAGAAACATCGTCACCGGATCGCCCGATTTGCGGACTGCATTCAGGAAAATCTCCTGCAATAACGGATGCTTCTTCTGCGCTTCTCCCACCGCGTCGAGGATCGAGTCGACGTCGACGGGACCGGACGGCATGATCGTGGAAATGGCGTGTTTATAGATCAGCTGCGATTGACCGTCGCGGCGCAGCAGCACCGAAAAATTATCGAACCAGGTAACGATGCCTTGCAGCTTTACGCCTTTGACGAGGAACATCGTTACCGGCGCCTTTGAACGGCGGAGCGCATTGAGGAACAGGTCCTGAAGCGACGTTTGCTTGTCGGCCATATCGGCTTCCTTGTTATTGGCGGAATATATCCCGCAGCGCGCCGGTTCCCGGCGTCGGATTCTTCACGGTCACCGATCTGGCACCCGCGCTTGGTTGCAATTTAGGTAGCCTGATCGGCAAGGTCCATAGCTGACCCCAAACTCAGTCCTCGCGGGTCTCGGTGATTCCGAGCAATTTCAATTTGCGGTGCAGCGCCGACCGCTCCATACCGATAAACGTCGCGGTGCGCGAGATATTGCCCGAAAAGCGCCTGATCTGGACGCGCAGATATTCCCGTTCGAACGTCTCGCGTGCCTCACGAAGCGGTGACGCCATGATCGCATTCGCCCCGGCCGCGCCCAGATCACCGCGGTCGCCAAGCACTTCGGCGGGCAGCAGGTCGACATCAATCCGCCCGATCCGGTCGCCGGGTGCAAGAATGACGGTACGCTCCACGACATTACGCAACTGGCGGACATTACCCGGCCATTCGTAGCTTTGCAGCGCAACCATCGCATCGGGCGCAACCTCAGGGGTCGGCACGCGACGCTGCGCTGCATAATGCGCGACGAAATGCTCAACCAGCGCGGGGATATCCTCGCGGCGCTCGGCAAGTCCAGGAATGATAACGGGCACCACGTTCAGCCGGTAATAGAGATCCTCACGGAACCGCCCTTCGGCGATTTCCAGCGTCAGATCACGTGCGGTTGCCGAGACTACTCGCACATCAACACGCACCTGTCGCTGCCCGCCAACGCGGGTAAAGCTCTGTTCTGTCAGCACACGGAGAATGCGCCCTTGCGTCGCCACAGGCATGTCGGCGATCTCATCGAGGAACAGCGTGCCGCCATGCGCCTGTTCGAGCAGGCCGGGACGGACGACATACCCCCCCTCCTCTACGCCGAACAATTCCTCCTCAACCCGCTCCGGCGTCATCCGCGCGGCGCTGACCACGACGAACGGTGCAGCAGCGCGCGTGCTCCACCCGTGCAATAGCCGCGCTGCGACTTCCTTGCCGACGCCAGCGCCCCCCATCACCAGCACCCGACTGCCGGTGGCGGCGACGCGCTTCAGCGTGGCGCGCACGGCATTGATCGCGCCCGAATTGCCGGTCAGATCATCTTCGCGTCCGGCAGACGCCCGCAGCGACGCGATTTCACGCTTCAGTCGCTCGGTCTCCGTAGCGCGCTCGACAAGCAGCAACAGCCGTTCGGCTTCAAAGGGTTTTTCGATGAAATCGGCCGCACCGCGCCTGATCGCCGATACCGCAGTGTCGAGATTGCCATGCCCCGAAATCACCAGCACCGGGATGGTCGGATCACGCCGCTTCAGTTCATCCAACAGCTCCAGTCCGTCGAGCCGGGAGTCCTTCAACCATACATCGAGCAGCACCAAGGACGGGCGGCGCGTGGAAATCGCCTCTAGCGCTGCATCGCTGTCTGCCGCGCAGCGCGTTTCATAGCCTTCGTCCTCGAGCACGCCGGCAACCAGCTCGCGAATATCCTGTTCATCGTCTACGACGAGAATATCGATTGCCATCAGCTGTTCCGATTTCTGGTTAGGGCGGACAAGCGGCTTTCCGCATCGGCGGTCACATCGGAATCGATGCCGCAGTCGAGCGTCGCTAGCATCGCCGCGTCGAACGTCATCGTCACGATCGTGCCACCGCCATCGCGATCGCTGAACGCCATCGTGCCGAAATGCTCTTCGACGATTTTCTTCACGATCGCGAGCCCCAGGCCGGTGCCACGTGCCCGGGTGGTCATATAGGGCTCAATAATCCGGTCGCGCTCGAACGGGAGGCCAACGCCGCTATCCGCCACCGAAATCGTGACCTGTCGCCCGTCATTATCCTGCGACAGCGTCATCACCACCGAACGCGGCGATTCAACCGCCAGCGCCTCGATCGCCTCAACCGCATTTTTGACGATGTTGGTCAGGGCCTGGCCGATCTGGCGGCGATCGCAGACAAGCATCGACGGCGGCTCATCATGCACCAGGTCGAACCGGATATCGCCATGCGCCACTTCATGCAGGAACAACGCCTGACGCCCGATATCGAGCAGTGATTCCTCACGGAAAACGGGCTTGGGCATTCGCGCGAAAGAGGAGAATTCATCGACCATCCGCCGCAAATCGCCGACTTGCCGCACGATCGTATCCGTCAGCCGCGTGAAAGTGCCGTCGTCAGCCGCGATCTGTTTGCCATAACGACGCTGAAGACGCTCAGCCGCCAGCTGGATCGGTGTGAGCGGGTTCTTGATCTCATGCGCGATTCGACGGGCGACATCGGACCAAGCCGCACGGCGCTGATCGAGCAGCTGCTGAGTGATATCGTCAAAGGTGAGCACCTGCCCGTCTTCATCACCGGTAATCTTCACCGCGAGGGTGCGCGCCTCGCCACGCGCGGTGATCTGGATCACCGCCTCGCGCGCATCGCCATGCCGCAACGCATCGAGATCGGGCGATACGGCCGAAAGCGGCTGGCCGACCGGCGCGTCTTCGCCCACCCCAAGCAGGGCAATGGCAGAGCTGTTCATCAGCCGCACCACGCCGTCATGACCGATCGAAATGACGCCAGCGGTAATGCCCGACATGACCGCCTCGATCAACGCGCGGCGACTGTCGAGCTGGCTGTTGGCGCTGACGAGCGCGCTGGTTTGTTCCTGCAACCGACTGGTCATCGCGTTAAAGGCGTTGGCCAGCGTACCAACCTCGTCCTGCGTCGTCGGCGCGGCAACCCGCGCGGTCAGATCGCCACCCTCGACCCGCCGGGCCGCCGCGACCAATTCACCGACGGGGCGCACAAGGCGATCGGCAACCGCAAGGGCAATCCACACCGCAATGCCGACGATAATCAACGAGATGACCAGCAACGCCGCGTTGAACTGCAATTGGAGTGACCGGGATCGTTTAATCAGCGATCGGTAATCGGCAAGCACGGCATCGGCACGCCGTGTTTGATCAGCCATCACCTTCACGTCCGTAACGCGCGCGGCATACAGGAACAGCTGGTCTGTCCGCGGGATCATGGTGATCGTGCGAATGCGGTCTCCGCCAACCGTCACATGACTACGCTTGCCCGATCGCACGGCCGCGATGCCAATCGGGCTGATCTGCTTCGACAGATCGACTTCATATGGATTGACGAGTGCAAAGGTTTGAATTTCGCCGCTCGGCAGCACCTTGAACATCACCCCTTCGGACAGGCTTCGATAGAAAACCTGCTGGGCGAAAACCGCCGCCAGATCCGCGTCACCGAGCTGGCGTTCGTTCAGGGCGCTAGAAAGATCGCCCGCCATCGTGACGGTGGCTTCTTCCCAGCGATCAAGCATCTGCCCATATGATACCCGCGCCAATGCGGTGGTGTTCTCGAGCATCTGGCGCGCCTTGTCGGAAAACCAGAACTCGACACCATATTGGAACAGCAACGACGCAAAGATCGTCACAAGCAGCATCGGTACGGCTGCGATGACCGAGAACAGCGCGACCAGGCGCACATGCAGCCGTCCACTGCCGCCGATGGGGGATATCGCGGCGCGGCGGTGTGCAACCCGTCTGCCGAGCAGCACCAGCAGCGCAACACCTGGCACCAGATTAGCCACCAGTAGCAAAGCAACCAGCGGTGGCGACAACAGATGCTGGACCGATTTATCGGAATCGATAATGAAATAGGTTGCGATCGCAATCGCTACCGATCCCGCCAGCACGGCAAGTTCGACAAACGGCGTTACCGAGAAAATGCTCTTTGGGCCGCGTGTCGGCGACAGCTGGGCGATCAGAGACGACATCGTGGCTTTTATACAACGCAATTGTTGCAAAGAGAACACATAAACATGCCAGTGAACGCGTGTCAGGCTCGCATGGTCGTGCCGGAACGGGTCAATCCGTCTCGGGCACCGCCACCGCATCGATGCCAAGCGTGTCGAGCCGCTTGCGCAAGGTATTGCGATTGATACCCAGCGCCCGCGCTGCGCGCAGCTGGTTCCCGCCATGGCGCGCGAGCACCGCCTCGATCAGCGGGCGCTCTACTTCGCCGATGATCCGGTCATACAACGTCCCGTCGTCGAGCATCGCTGGATCGTCGCGCCCCAGCCGGTCCAATCGGGCACGAACAGCCGCCGCAATCCCGCCATCGGCGACCAATTGCGGTACGTTGATGGTCGAACGACCTAGCATTTCGCGCACCCCGTCTGCGCCAATCACCTCATCGCGCCCCAGTACGGCGATACGCCGCATCGTGTTTTCGAGTTCGCGGACGTTGCCTGGCCAGTCATATCCTTCAAGCAACGCCGTAGCGGCATCGTCGAGCTGCTTGCGCGGCAAGCCCTGCTGCGCCGCCTGATCGAGGAAATAGCGCGCCAGAAGCGAGATATCCTGGCGACGATCACGCAACGGGGGCAGCGCAATCGGCACGACGTTCAGCCGGTAGAACAAGTCCTCACGAAACCGCCCTTGTGCCACGAACTGGGCAAGATCGCGGTTGGTGGCCGCCACGATCCGCACATCGGCGCGGATCGTCCGTGCCCCGCCGACGGTCGTGAATTCCCCCGATTGGAGCACACGCAACAACCGCGTTTGCGCCTCCATCGGCATGTCGCCGATTTCGTCGAGGAACAATGTCCCCCCCGCCGCCTGCTCAAACCGACCCGCTGACCGCGCCTGCGCGCCGGTGAAGGCTCCGCGTTCATGCCCGAACAGTTCCGCCTCGATCAGTTCACGCGGTATCGCCGCCATGTTGATCGCCAGGAATGGCGCATGCCGCCTTGGCCCCAGATCATGCACCGCGCGCGCCACCAGCTCCTTGCCGGTGCCCGATTCGCCCGAAATCAGCACAGTGAGGTCGTTCGAAACGACTCGCGCAATGATGCGGTACACGTCCTGCATCGCCGGTGATCGGCCGATCAGCGGCAGGCCATCGCCGTCGGGATCGATGCTGATCGCGGCGGCATGGCCCCGCTCCATCGCGCCTTTGACGGTGCGGGCAAGCATATCGAGGTCAAACGGCTTGGGTAGATAATCGAATGCCCCAACCTCGGTTGCACGCACCGCCGTCGTCAGTGTGTTCTGGGCCGACAGGACGATCACCGGCAACCCGGGGTGGGTAACCAGCAATGCCGACACCATGTCCAGGCCGTTGCCATCGGGCAGCACGACATCGGTGATCAGCACATCGGGAAGTCCCGCCGCGAGCTGCTGATGCATCTCCGTCAGCGTGCCCACCGTTTTGACGTCATGGCCCAAGCGCCGGAGCGCCTGACCGACTACGGTGCGGATTGCCGCATCGTCATCCACAACCAGGATGCGCCCGTTCATCGTGCGGCCGCCGGCAGCAGGATGCGGAACACCGTCTGTTCTGGCGTCCCTTCGCGCGCATATTGAACGATGCCGCCCATATCACGGACCAGCTTTTCAACGAGCGCGAGGCCAAGCCCCTGCCCCTCAGGCTTTCCTGACACGAACGGATCAAACAGGTGATCGGCGATGTCGGTGGGCGCGCCGGGGCCATTGTCGATCACGCACAGCTCGATTGGCAGGCGCTGGCGCGGTTTGCCTGGGGTGGCGGGCACCGCCATGCCGTGGCGATATGCCGTCGTCAGCTTGATCCGGGCATCGGCCTGTCGGACAGTTGCCTCGCGGGCATTTTTGAGCAGGTTGATCATCACCTGCATCAACGCATCGGGATCCACCATTACTGCGGGCAGCGACGGATCGAAGCGTTCCTCGATCGTCATCCCGCGCGCAAAGCCGGCCAGAGCGACGCGGCGGGCGTGATCGAGCATCGGGTAGACATTATGCGCGCCAAGCGACAGAGGTCGGGTATCCGTGAAATCCTGCATCCGGTCGATCAACGCCGCGATCCGGTCGACCTCGGTCACGATCAGCGTCGTGAGTTCGCCCGCATCATCGCCGCTTGCGCCGTCCGCCAGCAATTGTGCGGCACCGCGGATGCCCGACAACGGGTTTTTGATTTCATGTGCCAGCATCGCCGCGGCGCCGACAGCAGAGCGCGCCGCCGCCCGGTCAGCCTGCCCCAGTCGCCGCGATGCCGCGCCGTTGTGGAGCGTAATGATCCGCCAACCGGGATGATCGGCGACCATCGCCTCGATGAAGTCAATCCGCACGCGCCCGCCCCGGGTCGTTTCGATCACACTGTCATAGGCCGCAAAACCAAGTCCGGCGCGACGATCACCATAGCCCGTAGGCGGCACCATGACATGCTCCAGCCCGTGCCCCTGCATCGCCCGTTCGGAAATGTTCAGCAGCAGTTCGGCCTCGCTGTTGGCATACCCGATCCGCCCCGCCGGATCGACGAGCAGCACGGCCACAGGCAGCGCCGCCAGCAGTTCGGCAAACAGCGGACGCGACGCGGTGTCGACCGGCATTGGCGTGGCCGACTGCGGCAACCCCGTCAGGCCGCTTGTCGAGTGGCGTAGCCGGACCGGTAGGGCGCATAAAATTCCGCGAGCATCGCCAGCACGACCCTGGGGTCTGCCTGCTGGTTTACCCGGTTGCGGAATTCTGCCGATCCATGGAGCCCGCGCGTATACCATCCGATATGCTTGCGCGCGAGATTGACGCCGGTTTCATTGCCATAGAGCGCGAGCATTGCTTCATAATGCTCGATGATTACACGATATTGCTCATCGAGATCGGGATCAGACCGAACCCGACCGGTGGCGAACCATTCCATCACCTGGCCAAGCAGCCACGGCTTGCCATAAGCACCCCGACCGATCATCACGCCGTCGGCGCCCGATTGTTCGAGCGCCATTTCAGCATCCGCGATCGAGCAGATGTCGCCATTGACGATGACCGGCACCGTCACCGCATCCTTCACCTGCCGAACGAACGCCCAGTCTGCGCTGCCCTTGTACATCTGGTTGCGGGTGCGGCCATGTACCGTGATCATCTGTGCGCCCAGATCCTGCGCGATGCGGGCCAGTTCGGGCGCGTTCAGGCTGGTGTGATCCCACCCCATCCGCATCTTCACCGTCACCGGCACCTTCACCGCCTTCACGGTCGCCTCAATCAGGCTCGCGGCGAGCGGCAAATCGCGCATCAGCGCCGACCCCGCCTCGCCATTGACGATCTTCTTGACCGGGCAGCCCATGTTGATGTCGATGATCTGCGCGCCGCGATCCTCGTTAAGCTTCGCTGCCTCCGCCATTTCATAGGGGCTGCAGCCGGCGAGCTGCATCGAGATCGGTTCCTCAACCGGGTCCCACGCTGCTTTCTGCAGTGACTGGCGCGTCTCGCGGATCATCGCCTGACTGGCGATCATTTCGGAGATGTCGAGGCCAGACCCATAGCGTCGCACGATCCGCCGAAACGGCATATCGGTCACGCCCGTCATCGGGGCGAGCAGCACGGGGCTGTCGATCCGTACCGGACCGATCTGGATGGGGGATAGCCTGTTCATGATCTGCCTGAAAAACAGGCAGCATTTACCCGTGATGCGACCGACTGGCAAGACTGGCGAGCATTGGGCAGTTGCGCTAGGCGAACGGCATGAAGCATCAACCCCGCGTCGTCGCCCTGATCGTCGCTGCCGGCACCGGCACTCGCGCCGGCGGCAGCGTCCCCAAGCAGTTCGCTCTGGTCGCCGGCAAGCCGATGATCGCCCATAGCCACGCTACGCTTGCGGCACACCCGGCCATCGCCGATGTGATCGTTGCGATCGGCGACGGGCAGGACGCGCTTCTTGATGCAGCGATCGGCGCAGTTCCGCGGTTGCCTGGGGGTGCTACCCGCCGCCATTCGGTCCGCGCTGGGCTGGAAATGATTGCCGCAAATGGTGGTGCTGATCTGGTGCTCATCCATGATGCCGCCCGCCCCTTCCTTTCAGTCGCGGTGATCGACCGGCTGATCACGGCGCTCGACGACAGCGTCGGCGCGGTGCCCGTCCTGCCCGTTGCCGATACATTGGCACAGGGGATCGAGATTCTCGGCGCGACCATATCCCGCGACGGCTTGTTCCGCGTACAGACCCCGCAGGCATTCCATTTTCAGGCCGCACTTGATGCACACCGGCAATGGCCTGAAGGCGAAGACGCGACCGACGATGCTCAGATGGTTCGCCGTTTCGGTGGCGAGGTTGCAATGGTAGAAGGCGATATCATGCTCGAAAAAGTAACCTACCCTGCCGATTTCGCCGCTGCCGAAACGCGGCAGGGGGCGACGCTGATTGCCCGCACGGCGATGGGATATGACGTCCACCGGCTCGAAGCGGGTGAGGAACTCTGGCTGGGCGGCATCCTGATCCCGCATGACAAGGGCCTGTCTGGGCATAGTGATGCCGATGTGGGGCTGCATGCGCTCACCGATGCGCTGCTCGGCACAATCGGTGCGGGCGACATCGGCACACACTTCCCACCCAGCGATCCGCAGTGGCGTGGTGCTGCTTCCTACAAATTCCTTCAGCATGCCGCTCACCTGATTACCGAACGCGGCGGCATCATCGATTTTGTCGACCTGACGCTGATCTGTGAGGCGCCCAAGATCGGCCCGCACCGCGAAGCGATGCGCGCGCGGATCGCTGAACTACTTTCGCTCGACGCCGATCAGGTCAGCATCAAGGCCACCACGACGGAAAAGCTGGGCTTTACCGGGCGCGGTGAGGGCGTTGCAGCACAAGCGGTCGCCACGATCCGGGTACCGGTGCGATGATCCGCCTGCGATCGATCCCCGCCTTAATCGCGCTGACACTTGGCGCCAGCGCCGCCTCCGCCCAGAATGTCGCCGCGACCGTCACCCTGCCCTGCGTCACACCGATCGAGGCCGAAGCGCTGGTCGCCGCCGTGGTGCCCGAACTGATCAGCGATGTCGGCCGGATCTGCGCGCCTGCCCTGCCAATTTCAGCCTTGCTGCGGCAGACGTCTGGCCCGTTTATCGCAAAATACCGGGCCGAGGCCGATCTCGCCTGGCCGCGCGGGCGGCTTGCGATTGCGAAGATCACGGGGCCGGAGATTGCGTCGCTGCTCAGCACCGATGTTGCGCGCCCGTTACTGGCAACGCTGGTCACGCCTGCGCTCACGCGGGGTCTGCAGCCCGTCGATTGCCCTGCGATCGAGCGGATCGTCTCCCTTGCCCAGCCGCTGCCAGCGCGCAATACGGCGGGTCTGTTTGTGTCGATCATTCAACTTGTAGACGCCAAGCGATCAGCCACGAACAAGCCCCGTCTGCCGATCTGCCAACCGGGAGGACGTTGAAATGGACAGCATTTTACCCGCGGTACTGGTTGAGGCAGCGCGCCGCGTTGTGACCGAAAACCTCGCCGCTGGGCGAACAATTTCCATCGCCGAAAGCTGCACTGGCGGGTTGATTGCGGCAGCAATCACAGAGATTCCGGGATCATCGGGCGTGCTGCAAACCGGCTTTGTCACCTATTCAAATGACGCCAAGGCGGCACAGCTAAAAGTAAGTCAGGATGTGCTCGATACGTTCGGCGCGGTATCGGTGGCAGTGGCATGGAGCATGGCCCAGGGTGCGCTCGCAGCATCGGGGGCAGACGTTGCGGTTGCGATTACCGGCGTTGCGGGTCCCGGTGGCGGTACCGAAAAGAAACCGGTTGGCACCGTCGTGTTCGCCCGCGCTGAAAAGGGGGGTGATCCGTCGGACGTGGTCGCTGACCGCCGCGATTTCGGTGATCTTGGGCGTGGCGGGGTCAGGCTTCAGGCAGCACTTTGCGCACTTGAACTGCTTCTGCCCGATGCGGCTGCACCCGACGCATAAAGCACCGCTGCCCGTTCTTCGAACGCGCCGATCATCTTTCGAAGCGCACGATCGAACACCTGCCCTGCAAGCGCTTCAAACACCCGATTTTTGAACGCGAAATCCACCGAGAAATCGACGAGACACCCGCCCTGCCCGTCTGGCCGAAAACCCCAGTCGTTGCGCAGATATTTCAGCGGCCCATCGACATATTCGACCCTGATCCGCGATGGCCGCTCTTTTTCAACCTTCGACGTAAACGTCTCGCGCAGGCCCTTAAAACCAACGATCATGTCAGCGACCAGATGCGTTTCGCTGTTTGAGCGGATCCGGATCGCGGATACCCAAGGCAGGAAATCGGGATAGCGCGCGACATCGCCGACCAGCATAAACATCTGATCAGGGGTGTAGGGCAACCGCCGCGTTTCGGTATGGCGCGGCATCAGGCGCGGGCCAGTTGCGCCTCGCGCGCTGCCCGCAACCGGGCGAAATCATTCCCGGCATGGTAGCTTGAGCGCGTCAGCGGTGAACTGGCGACCAACAGGAAACCCTTTGCCCGGGCAATTGCCGCATAGGCATCGAAACCCGCCGGCGGCACGAAATCGATCACCTTGGCGTGGCGCTGGGTGGGCTGCAGATACTGGCCCATCGTCAGGAAATCGATATCTGCGCTGCGCATATCGTCCATAACCTGATGTACCTCCAGCCGTTCCTCGCCCAGTCCCAGCATCACGCCGGACTTGGTGAAAATCGACGGATCGTGCCGCTTGACGCTTTCGAGCAGACGCAGCGACGCATAATAGCGCGCTCCCGGCCGGATCGTGGGGTAGAGGCGCGGTACGGTTTCAAGGTTGTGGTTATAGACGTCCGGCCCAGCCTCAACGATCGATTCGATCGCTGCCTGTGCCTTGTTCCGAAAATCGGGGGTCAGAATCTCAATGGTCGTCGTCGGCGTGGTGCGGCGTAGTGCCTGTATCACCTTGACGAACTGGCTCGCTCCGCCATCTGGCAAGTCGTCGCGATCGACCGAGGTGATGACGATATGTTCAAGGCCAAGCTCAGCAGCGGCATCGGCCGTATGCTGCGGCTCCAGCGCGTCGACAGCACGCGGCATGCCAGTCTTCACATTACAAAAGGCACAGGCACGGGTGCACGTGTCGCCCAGAATCATCACCGTCGCATGCTTCTTGGTCCAGCATTCGCCGATATTGGGGCACGCAGCCTCTTCGCACACCGTATTCAAGTTCAGGCGGCGCATCATCGCCTTGGTTTCGGCAAAGCCGGTGCTTGTCGGTGCCTTTACCCTGATCCAGTCGGGCTTGCGCTGGCGTTCCGGCCCCACAGGTTTCGGGGCGAGCGGTGACATCTCGTTCATGCCGCTCACATAGCGATGCTTGTTCCCGGTTGCCAGCCCTTGGGGGTTGCCAGCCTTCAAGCCATTTGGCATGTTCCTCAAATGCCTGATCTTAATTACCTCATCGACGGTTATCACCGTTTCCGCGACACTGACTGGTCGCATGAGCGCGACCGCTGGGCACAGCTCAGCCAGGGTCAGAGCCCCGGCGTTATGGTCATTTCCTGCTCAGACAGCCGAGTCGATCCCGCGCAGATTTTTGATACGTCGCCCGGTGAAATCTTCGTTGTCCGCAACGTCGCCAATCTTGTGCCACCGTTCGAGACGGACGGTTCACGGCACGGCGTTTCGGCAGCGCTCGAATTTGCCGTGACGCAGCTTGAAGTGAATGAAATCGTCGTGATGGGCCATGGTGCCTGTGGTGGTGCCAAGGCTGCCCTTTCCAAGGCGTTTGACGGCTGCAAACCAGGCGAAGGTGGGTTCATCGCGCACTGGGTCGATTTGCTTGCCGATGCGCGCGAGCGGATCATTGCCCAATATGGCGACGGCCCGGAAGCAGTGCACGCAATGGAACTGGAAGCAGTGCGCGTCAGCATCGCCAATTTGCGGACTTTCCCCTTCATCACCCCGCGTGAGGCCGATGGCCGATTGAAAATTCGCGGCGCCTATTTCGCGATTGCCGACGGCGTGCTGCACGTGATGGACGATAAGGGCGAATTCCACCCCGCCTGATTGGGGACATCGTGCGGCGGCGATTTGACTGATACACGGCTTGCGCGCGCTCCAAGCCGTCGCTACGCCGCCATTTTAATGCAAACCCATGATCATCGTCCCGCGACGCTCATTTCAGGCCGCGCCGTGTTCCCGCACCGCGACTTGACCGGCATTGACGGGCTTCAGCCGCACGAGATCACGTTCCTGCTTGATGAGGCGGAGCAATGGATCGCGGTCAACCGGAGCCGCGCCAAAAGCGAACGGCGGCTGGAAGGGCTGACGCTCATCAACGCCTTTTTTGAAAACAGCACCCGCACACTGCTGTCGTTCGAAATCGCGGGCAAGCGGATGGGCGCCGATGTCGTCAACATGCACGCCGCGCAATCCAGCGTGAAGAAAGGCGAAACGCTGATCGATACCGCCGTCACGCTCAACGCAATGCGCGCCGACATGCTCGTCATTCGTCATCCGAGTTCGGGCGCTGTGAAGCTGATCGCAAGCAAGGTCGATTGCCCGGTGTTGAACGCCGGTGACGGCCGACATGAGCACCCCACGCAAGCGCTGCTCGACGCGCTGACGATCCGCCGACGGCGCGGATCGATTGCCGGGCAGCGCGTGGTGATTTGCGGTGATCTGATGCACAGTCGGGTGGCGCGATCGAACATTCTGGCGCTGACAGCGCTTGCGGCCGAGGTGCGCGTCGTCGCGCCCTCCACGCTGATGCCAGCGGCGATCGAGCGCATGGGGGTCACGGCGTTCACCGATTTCGACGCGGCGTTAGAAGGTGCGGACGTCGTGATGATGCTTCGGCTGCAGAATGAACGGATGGACGGCGGCTTCATCCCCTCCACGCGTGAATTTCATCTGCGTTATGGGCTGAACAGCGAAAGACTGCGGCGTGCAAAGCCCGATGCGCTCGTGATGCATCCGGGACCAATGAATCGCGGTGTCGAAATCAGCTCGACTGTGGCCGACCACCCCGAGCGATCGGCGATTACCGAACAGGTCGAAATGGGCGTCGCGGTGCGCATGGCATGCCTTGACGTGCTGACCCGGCGGGCGCGCGGCGTGGAGGGATGGGCATGACCATGCTCGCCTTCACCAATGCCCGGCTGGTTCTGCCTGGTGAAACCCGCCCCGGTGCGCTGCTGGCGCGGGATGGGGTAATCGCCGCGATCGGTACCGTCGATCTGCCCGCCGATGTGGAAACGCATGATCTGGGCGGCAGGCTGCTAGCGCCGGCGATCATCGATCTCGGGGTGTTCGCGGTCGATGTCGCGGCATGCCACGCCGGAGGGATCGTTCGGATCGGCTTGATGCCGGATCAATCGCCGGTGCTGGATGATCCCGGCATCGTCCAGCGATCCGCCCTCATTGGGCGGCCGGATCTGTGGATACATCCGATTGCCGCTGCCACCCGCGGCCTCGCCGGGCGTGACATTGCCGAAATGGCGATCAACCGCGATGCCGGCGCGCGCGCGATCGGCACCGGGCGCAGCTGGATCAGCGATGCGGCAGTGATGCGCAAGGTGCTGTTATACGCCAACGATCTGGGGCTGACGGTGATCGCCCATGCAGAGGATGGCGGGCTTGCGGCCGGTGCCGTCGCAACCGAAGGTGAAACCGCGACCCGGCTGGGCCTGCCCGCCGCCCCTGCCATTGCGGAGGCGCTGGCGATCGCGCGCGACTTGATGCTCGCCGAGGAAACCGGTGCGGCGATCCATTTCCGGCAGGTAACAACAGCGGCCGGCTTCGCGCTGGTGCGTGCTGCCAAGGCGCGCGGGGTTCGGGTCACGTGCGGCATCACGCCTGCACATTTGCTGTTGTCAGATATCGCGATGAGCGACTTTCGCAGTTTCGCGCATCTGTCCCCGCCGCTGCGCGACGAAGCCGATCGTCAGGCCGCGCTGGCCGCGCTCAGCGACGGGACGATCGACGTGCTGGCATCGGGCCATGATCCGCGCGGACCGGAAGAAAAACGCCTGCCTTTCGCCGATTCGGCACCGGGCATGGCGGGCGCGGAAACGCTGCTCGCGCTTGGCCTTGGGCTGGTGCGTGACGATCGGATGTCAATCGATCGGTTGTTTACGCTGCTCGCCGCCAATCCGGCAAAATTACTGGGTATCGATGCAGGGACATTAGCGCCGGGGATGCCAGCCGATCTGGTCGTCATCGATGCGGAAATACCCTGGCAGATCACGACCGATGGATTAATCGGTCGCGCGGGCAATACGCCGTTTGACGGTCTGCCGGTTCAGGGCAAGCCGGTGATGCTGTTCAAAGGTGGCAACCGGTTGCGGTAATCAGCGCGATGCGAGCTGGCGCGGTGCCTGCACCCAGCGCGCGACCTGATCACCCGCGCCAGCGCGTACGAAGCAGTTCCCGCCCTTGGCGCGATATGCCGAGCACATCGTCACTGCATCGGCACGGGCAAAACCACCGACCGACAGGCGGTAAAACTGGCCAGCGGCGGTTCGAACGGCCACGCCGGATGGCTGGTGCGCGGCAAGCGCTGGATCACGCCGGGTTGCCTTCATCCACCCATCGCGCGCCACCGCGGCATTGGCATAGGCACCCAGCTGGACGAAGAAACTACCCTTTACAGGTGCTTCGTTGACGTGCGTCGGCTCGACACGATCGGCGGCTGGCATCCGAACGGCCGTCGACTGAGCGGCCATCCGGCGCGGCGCAACCGATTTGGCCGGGCTATAATTGGCAGGCAGTGCCTGAACCACCGGGTTGCGTTCGCCAAAGACGATCGATGGTCGTGGTGACGGTGCTGGCACGGCCGACGGCTCTGCTTCCGCTACCGTCGGTGCCGCTTCGGTGGATGTAACGGCAACCGGCACCGGGGCAGCTTCGCCGGGCTTGCCGGGCATATAGGCATCGATCGCGTCGGCCATCTGGGGTTGCGCCGCCACTTGCGCATTTAAAGCGAGCGCGACCGGCTGACCCTGATCTTCGACCGCACGAACGCCGATCAGGCTTGCGACCTGATCCGATGCTGCCTTTGGATGCGCAAACGATGCCCATTGGAGCATCCGCTGATCGATCTCACCCGGCGTCACATCAAGCGCGGCAACGCTGCGCGCCTCTGGCCAGCGACCGGCAAGCGCCAGTGCCAGCGCTAGGTTCTGGCGGGTCTTGGCATCGGTCGTCGGGCCACGCGCGGCCTCGGTCAGCAATTCGACTGCCGTGGCTGGATCACCTGCAAGCGCCAGCGCAAGTCCGCGATCAGCAATCGGGATCAACGCGGCATTGTCTTCAAGCGTCTTGCGTGCCGACGCCCAATCGCCCGTGGCAGTCTGCGCGAGTGCCAGATTCAACGCAGTGGGTGCATCCGCAGGTGACAGGGCAACTGAATCGCTGAACGCATCACGGGCAGAGGCGAACCGCCCCGCGCGCAGATAAGCACTCCCGAGCAGCGCGCGGTAGCTCGCATCCTGCGGGCTGAAATGCACAGCGCTTTCAGCAAAGGCAATTGCCTGGACGATCCTGCCCTTGGCCAGCGCCTTTTGCGCCTTTGCAGCATCCGCTGCTGCCTGTTTCAGCGCCTTGGCGTCGAGCGCGCCGGCGATGGCGATGCTCGTCTGCGTCAACGCAGTGCCGACGGTCGCACCGCCGATGATAAGGGCGGAGAGCCCCAATGTTGCTATTGTACGGCTCTTCATCAGATCAGCCCCCATCATTCTGGTCATCATCCGCCCCAGGCGACAGCCGACCGGCCATCGCTTCCACCTCGGGCAGCGTCTTCAAGAAACTATCGAGCGCCTCGGTCACCAGTTGCTGCGCCGACTGGCGGTGCAACGCACTGGCAAGGCGCAGGCGCAAATGACGTTCGGCATCGAGCCGCAATGTGAAGGCGGCCTTGGCGCCGTTGGTCGATTTGGTCGATCCACCACCGCGGCGTTTCGATGAGCGCTTCGGTGGCAAGGGCATGGCCGGCGAATCGACGGGTGCTGGTGCCTTTGCCGGTGCTGCCACGGGAGCGGCACGCACGGGATCAGGGCCAGCTGCCTCAATCTCATGGGTAAGCACTTCCCGCTGGCGCAACACCGGCGGCAGCGGCACAACGTCGACCGGAGCTGGACCGGGCTGGCTGTCGTTCAGCCCCATGTCGTTCCAGCCGAGATCGTCGATCGCATCGGAGACGGCACCAAAGCCGGAAAACCCCTGCGGGCGCATCGCGGGCTTTGCTTGCCCTTTGCGGGCGAGCAATCCGGAGGAGAGCGAGGCGAATGGTTTGGGCTGTCCCATCATATCGGCCACCTCAGCTTACGACGCGGCGGCCAAAGCCGCCCATCTGCCGGTTGGGTGCAAAGCCGCCAGGCGCCTGAGGGGCGCTGAACACCGTACGGCGGAAATTCTTTTCCAAACGGTCTGCAATATAGCCCCAGAGCTGTTCGATTTCGGCCGCAGAGCGACCGTTCGGGTCGACTTCCATCACGGTGCGGCCATCAATCATCGATGCGGCAAAATCGGTACGGTGATGAACCGTTATCGGGGCGACGGTGCCATGCTGCGACAGCGCAACCGCAGCCTCGCTGGTGATCTTTGCCTTTGGCGTTGCGCCATTGACCACGAAGATCAGCGGCTTGCCCGCCCGATCGCAGAGATCGACGGTTGCGCCGACCGCACGCAAATCGTGCGGACTGGGGCGCGTCGGGATAACAATCAGTTCAGCAACCGCAATCACGCTCTGGATCGCCATCGTAATGGCGGGCGGCGTATCGATCATCGCCAGGCGGAAACCTTGCTGGCGGAGCACTTCGAGGTCGGCAGCGAGCCGGGCAACAGTGGTTTGTGCAAAGGCCGGAAATTCGCTTTCGCGCTCGTTCCACCAGTCCGAAAGCGACCCTTGCGGATCGATATCGATCAGCACCACCGGCCCCCCGCCCGAACGCTGCGCCTGCACGGCGAGATGCCCGGACAATGTTGTCTTGCCCGAGCCACCTTTTTGAGAAGCCATCGCGAGAACGCGCATTATTTCCCCGGTCTTACCTGTTTCAAGCCGGGAAATGCCATGCCGAGTGATAAGAAGTGGTTAACATCCCGACGGTCGGTTCGATGGCGTTACGAACGACGTGTGGGTCGCTGATGTTTAGCTGCGACTGCCCCGAAATGGGTCCTGAGAGACATATGGATAACCATTTATTACCCATTCGCCGCCTAAACAGCATTATTGCAGGACCGGGTCGGTTTTTGAGGACGTACACATGATCAAGCGACAGGCGATGATCAAAACTTTGGCGATTGCCGCGGCGGGCATTTCGATGCTGACAGCGAGCGCACCCGTGCACGCCGATGTGAAGGCAGGCGTCGATGCGTGGAGCCGGGGTGAGTATAAGAAGGCTGTCGAAAACTGGCGGCCAATGGCCATTGCGGGCGATGCCGACGCACAGTTCAATCTTGGCCAGGCCTATAAGCTGGGCCGCGGGGTGCCGGTCGACCTTGGACTGGCCGAGGAATGGTATCGCAAGGCCGCGCTACAGGGCCATCTTCAGGCCGAAGACGCTTACGGGTTGACGCTTTTCCAGAACGGCAAGCGCGACGAGGCGGTGCGCTGGCTCGAGCGATCGTCGGCTCGGGGGGAGCCGCGCGCGCAGCTCGTGCTCGGCACGATGCTGTTCAACGGCGATGCGGTAAAGAAGGATTGGGTGCGCGCCTATGCGCTGGTCAGCCGCTCCGCCGCAGCGGGACTACCCCAAGGCGGGCAGACGCTGGGGCAGATGGATCAATACATCCCGACCGATACCCGCCAGCAGGGCATTGCGCTTGCCCGCCAATATGAATCAGCAGCTGATCGCCCAAGCTATCAGCCAGAACTCGCCGGCCAGGGTTCGGGCGGCATGCGCGGGACGGAATTGCCCGCATCGAGCTATGCCGAGGGTGGCCCCGTGCGACCAAACCTATCGACGGCCACTGCACCGGCACGAACACCGCCCGTTAGAACAGCATCGCCCAACCTGACCGCCCCCTCCATCTCAGCATCGGCAGCGCGGCCGATTACGGGCAAGGGTTGGCGCGTGCAGTTCGGTGCGTTTCGCGACGAGGGTAATGCGCGCGGGCTGTGGCAGCAGATCACGCAAAAGATTGGCGGCATCGGTTCGATCAACCCCATTTATGCCCGTGCCGGTACGCTCACAAAACTGCAAGCCGGGCCACTCGCCTCACGGGAGGATGCTGCCCAGCTATGTCGGTCGGTCAGCACTAAGATGCCGGGCACCCCCTGCGTCCCGATTGCGCCCTAACCTGTCGTCCATTCGCTGGCGGGGATTCCCTGCGCATAGAGCAAAGCCGTCAGATCATTGTGATCGATCCTGACCGCAGCCGCAGCAGCGACGACGGGCTTGGCGTGATAGGCATAGCCCAGCCCTGCCCGCCTGATCATCGCCAAATCATTGGCACCGTCACCGACTGCCATCGTCGCTTCGGACGGGATCGACAGCGAATCGATTGCCGCCAGCAACGTAGTTTCCTTCGTGGCTGAGTCGACGATTGGGCGCGCGACCGTGCCGTCCAGCTTGCCATCAGCGATGCCCAGCCTGTTGGCGATCACCCGGTCGAAGCCGATGGCCTTGCCGACGGGATCGGCAAAGCGGGTAAAACCGCCTGACACCAGAATTGCAGTGCCGCCCCGCGCTCGCATGGTGCGCACCAACGGGATCGCGCCGGGCATGATCGTCACGCGTTCTGCCAGACAGCGGTCGATTGCCCCCTCATCCAGCCCCGCAAGCAGCGCGACCCGGGCATCGAGCGCTTCCGCAAAATCGAGCTCGCCGCGCATGGCGGCTTCGGTCACGGCGGCGATCTGGGACTTGATGCCCGCATAATCGGCCAGTTCGTCGATGCACTCGACGGTGATCATCGTCGAATCCATATCGGCGATCAGCAGCTTTTTCGGCCGTGCCATCATACTCTGCACGACGATATCGACCTGATCGAACGCCCCTTCCAGCGCCGTGCGCGCGGCATCGGGGGACTGGCCGAACATCAGATCGGCAGCACGCCCGGGCTCGATCCACCCCGATCCGACCGTGGCGCACCCTGCGTCATTCAATCGATCAAGCGCTTCCGAAATTTGGCCTGCATCTAGCGCGCCTGCTGCTATCAGCGTTGCAATGAACATCGCCACATCCCCCTCGGCGCAAGCGTCGCGATTGCGCGTCGCGCTCATCGCAGGGCCGACCGCCAGCGGCAAGTCCGCTTTGGCGATCACGATTGCCGAAGCGCTGGGCGGCACGGTGATCAATGCCGATTCAGCGCAGGTTTATGCCGATCTGCGCCTATTGTCTGCGCGGCCTAGCGAGACCGACGAAGCCCGCGTGCCCCACCGCTTGTTCGGGCATGTTGCGGCAAGCGAGTCCTATTCGGCGGCGCGATGGGCCAAAGAAGCGACCGGCGCGATTGACGAAGCCCATAACGAGGAACGTTTGCCGATCCTGGTCGGTGGTACGGGATTGTATCTGCGCACCTTGCTAGATGGAATCGCCCCGGTACCCGATATTGACCCGACGGTGCGCGCCGATGTGCGCGCAATGGCCGTGGCAGCGGCATATCGGCATTTGCAGCGCCTTGATCCCGACGCAGCTGCCCGGCTCGCCCCCGCCGATACCACGCGCGTTGCGCGGGCGCTTGAAGTGATCCTGTCCACCGGCCGCACGCTGATGCAGTGGCAGGCAGAGCGCATCGGTGGGATTCGCGCAAGGATTACCTTGATCCCATTGATCTTGCTGCCCGATCGCGACTGGTTGATCGCGCGTTGTGATGCGCGGCTTGCGGCGATGTTCGATGCAGGCGTCGATGCGGAGGTTGCAGCGCTACTCGCCCAACCCCATGTTCCCGACAATGCCCCGGTATTGCGCGCGATCGGCGTACGCGAGGTGGCAGGGTGGCTAAACGGCACGCACGACCGCGCGACCGCGCTTGCGCAGGCCCAGCTCGCGACGCGGCGCTATGCGAAGCGCCAATATACCTGGTTTCGCAACCAACCACCCGAAGACTGGCCGCGCACCAGTGAGCAAACTACCGACAGGTTGCTCGCGACAGTCCGGTCGCTCTATGCAAGTTCTTCGGTCGTCAAACCCTGACGGCTTCAACTGAACGTGCGTTGACGCTCGATCTCGCACCCCACAGCGGCGTCGGGATAGATATCGGGCTTGGTTGAACGGACCCTCACCCGTTGCACGCGCGGATCGACAAGGGCAATCGAAGCAATCGCTTCGCATACCGTTTCCTGCAGGTTGAAGTGGCGACTTGCCGCCAGCGCGATGATCTCACGCCGCAGAAAATCATAGTCCACAACGGCATCGATTGCGTCGGGCAAAGCGGCATCGTCGTAGCAGCAATGGAGCCAGACCGAGATCGTCACCCGCTGGGGTGCCTCTAGCTCCTCCGGGTGGATACCGATCCGCATCGGGAGCGACAGGCGATCAAGAACCGTAGTGAATTCAGCCATGTACGGCCCTTCTGGTGGAAAACATGACATCATGATCAAGCGGCACGAAACGCTGCCCACAATCGACGTAGATCGTTTGCCCCGTCATCCCGCGCGCGCCGAGCAGAAACGCGACTGCATCGGCGACCTGATCCGCGCCGACCGGGCGCTGTAGCAAATTGGCCGATGCGACCGCGGCGAATTCTGCCTCGCTTTGATCGAGACTCGGTAAGGTCAGCCCCGGTGCGACGGCGTTGACAGCAATTCTTCCCCTGAAGGCCTGCGCGAGCATTGTGGTTGCGCCCGCCAAAGCCAGCTTGCTGCAAGTATACGAAAAGAAATCGGGATTGAGGTTGGCGAGTTTTTGATCGAGCAAATTGACGACCGCGCCCGACGTCAAATCGGGTTGCCGCGCCAAAGCACAGGCCAGCAATACGGGCGCGGTTAGGTTGACGGCCATATGCCGGTCGATCTGGGCGCCGTCGGTAAGTGGCGGGGCATCGTAAGCGAATAGCGACGCGTTATTGACAACGCCCGCCACCGGAACGCCAAAAGCGGACCGGGCTGTGGCAACCAGCGTTTCGGCTCCTCCTTCAGAGGCGAGGTCGCACTCGATGGAAAAGACGCGCGGGCCGAGTTCAGTAACCAGCGCATCGGCTTCTGCATGGGACTGGCGGTGGTGCACGATGACGCGCGCACCACCCCGGACCAGACAGCGCGTTATCGCTGCCCCCATCCGTTTGGCACCGCCAGTGACGATGACACTTCCTTCACTCATCGTCACTTTCGGTTCCCTCGCCATCGCTGATTCATGGACGGCTGGCCTCGTTCAAACGCCCATCAGCGCGAGCACTTCCTTGCGACTACGATCATCGTCTCGGAAGACGCCCATCATCCGGCTGGTCGTCATCGTGACGCCCGGTGTGCGAACGCCCCGTGCCGTCATGCAGGCATGACTCGCCTCGATCACCACGGCCACGCCAAGTGGCTTGAGATTGTCCCAGATGCAATTGGCAACCTCTGCCGTCAGGCGTTCCTGAACCTGCAACCGCCGGGCATAGGTGTGGAGCACGCGGGCCAGTTTCGAGATGCCAACCACCCAGTTGCTTGGCAAATAGGCGATGTGCGCCTTGCCGATAATCGGCGCCATGTGATGTTCGCAATGCGACTGGAACGGAATGTCTCTCAAAAGGACGATTTCGTCGTAGCCGCCTACTTCTTCGAAAATCCGTGAGAGATGATAGGCCGGATCGTCATCATAGCCGGCGCAATACTCCTTCCACGCTCGCGCCACGCGCTGCGGCGTATCAACAAGCCCTTCGCGTTCGGGGTTATCACCCGCCCAGCGGATCAAGGTCCGCACCGCATCGGCAACATCTTCTGGAACCGCCAATTTTGCCGCGGGTGCACTAATTTTCTTCATCTCCGCCGCCTCGAATTCGTCAATCATTCAACCTCCATGTCGCCCGATTCGATAATGACGCTACGTCAACCGCGATTTAGCGTTGAACCAGTACGAATTTGAAACTGTCTCATTTGGGCAACATTGACGCAAGTGCGCAGTTTTCCGTGCATAATCGATTGACGACGTGAATTGATGGCCGCTATTTTGCGCATTGGAATATTCACACACCGCAGAATTCGACGATGATCGACGGCGGTTCGGGAGGGGAATCTACGATGAAGAAATTTGAACTGCTTGCAGCATCTGCGCTTGTGATGTTCTGCACGACGCCTGCAATCGCACAGACGGCTGCGCCCGAAGCAGCGCAGGAAGCCGAAGAAAATGCCGACAGCGATATCGTTGTTACTGCCAGTAAGCGCGAAACCACCTTGCTTGATACCCCAATTGCAGTGTCGGTAACGTCGGGCAAGACGATTGAGGACGCGCAGATCCGCGATCTGATCGATCTGCAGACCGTTGTCCCATCGCTGCGCGTGTCGCAGCTCCAGTCGTCGGCCAACACCAACTTCATCATTCGCGGCTTCGGCAACGGCGCAAACAACGCCGGTATCGAACCTTCGGTCGGCGTGTTCATCGACGGCGTCTATCGGTCGCGTTCGGCAGCAGCGATTGCCGATCTTCCCAATCTGAAGCGCGTCGAAGTGCTGCGCGGCCCACAGTCGACGCTGTTCGGCAAGAACGCATCGGCCGGCATCATCAGCGTCGTGACCGCAGAGCCATCGTTTGAGTTCGGCGGATCGGCAGAATTGACCTATGGCAATTATAACGCTTTCATCGCCAAGGGCGATATCACCGGGCCAATTACCGACACCCTCGCCTTCTCGCTGGCTGCAAACTACAACAGCCGCGACGGTTATGTGTTCGATGCTGGCCTTCGGACGGACTCAAGCGACCGTAACCGCTATGGCACGCGCGCCCAACTGCTCTGGCAGCCCAATTCGGATCTGAAGTTCCGCCTGATCGGCGACTGGGATCAAATCGACGAAAATTGCTGCGCCATTGCGAACGTTGTTGCAGGGCCGACGGCACCAATCATCAACGGCCTCGCTGGCGGCCGTGGCCTCGACGCAAATAATCCATTCTCGTACGTGACGTTCAGCAACTTCCCCTCTGCGAACAACATTCAAAATTATGGCGCGTCGCTGCAGGCAGATTACACGTTTGGCAGCCTCGGTCTGACATCAATCACGGCGTACCGTAAGGTCGACTCCATCACCAATCAGGATTCGGATTTTACCAGCGCCAACCTGATCGGCAACAATAGCCAAGATCTGAAGATTGATACCTTCACGCAGGAACTTCGCCTCGCCTCGAATTTCGATGGTCCGCTAAACTTCCTGGTCGGTGGCTTCTATTTCAACGAAAAGATCAATCAGCAGAACGACATTAACTTCGGCACGCAATTCCGTGCTTATGGCGATGCGCTAATCCGTGGTGCTACCGCCAACGCACTGAATGTTGCACTTCTCGAAGGCACCTTTGGCGCACTGGAAGGTGCACCGACGCGCTACACCAACGCCTTTTTCCGCACCGGCAATGGTCTGGATGAGGCTTATCGGCTGGCCAACGATTCCTATTCGATCTTCGGTACCGTCGATTTCGAGATTACCGACCGGCTGACGCTGACCGGCGGCATTAACTATACGAATGATCGCAAACAGTTCTCGACCAACGTGATCAGCAGCGATGTGTTCGCTGGTATTAACTTCGACAACCCGGCATATGCGCCTTTCCGCAACCAGCTGATCCTTGGCGGTGCGCTTGCGGCCGGTGTTCCGTTGGCTCAGGCGATGGCAATTGCAACCGCAGGACAGAATAACCCCGCCGCAAACCCGCTGAATGGGTTGCGTGGGCTGCAGTTCCTGCCGCCGTTCCTGAATGTCCCCAACGCCATTGAAAGCGGCAGAACGCGCGATAGCAACGTCTCGTACAGCGCCCGCTTGGCCTATAAAATCAATGATAACCTGAGCGTGTACGTAACCTATGGAACGGGGTTCAAGGCAAGCTCGATCAACCTCGGACGTGACAGCCGCCCGACGCCTGGCGATCTGACGCGCATTCGTACGGCAGGGTTTGCAACCGTCAATCTGACATCAGGATCGCGCTTTGCCGGTCCCGAAGATGCGCGCGTCTATGAAGGCGGGATCAAGGGCCAGTTCCCCGGCGTTGCGTTCAACATCGCCATCTTCGATCAGCGGATTGAGGGCTTCCAGGGCAATATTTTTACCGGAACGGGCTTTGTGTTGAACAACGCCGGTGCGCAGTCGACCTTCGGCGTCGAATTCGACGGCAGCTACTCGCCCGTTAAGGCGCTGACGTTCAATGCGGCCGTGACCTACCTCGATCCAATCTACAACTCCTTTGTCAACGGGTCGTCCTTCAGCCCAACCTTCGGTGTGGTTCCGGCGAACCTTACCGGACAACGTCCGGCGGGCATCCCGGAATTCTCGGTCTCGGGTGGCGCGACTTACACGCAGGAAATCACCAATAACTTCAAGCTCTCGCTGCGTGGCGATTACCAGTATAACACACCGGTAATCATTGCAGAGGGCCTGCCGCAGTTCACGCGGTCTATCCAGTCGCTGAACATGTCGCTGACTGGCCAGGTTGGTCGCAATCTCGATATCTCGATTTGGGGCCGTAACATGCTCAACGCCCAGTATCTGACGACGATTTTCCCATCGGTGGCGCAGGCAGGCAGCCTTTCGGGTTACCCCAGCCAGCCCGTTACCTATGGCGGTACGGTTCGCGTCCGGTTCTGATTTTGACGCGACCAGCGGTGCTGGTCGCGCACACAACATTAAGGGCTCGCGACGGTTTGTCGCGGGCCCTTTTTTTACATCGCTGGACTCGACATCACGATTTTAGCCGCGCGGCATGCCACGCGATATGATCGGGCATGAAGGTCGAGATAAAGTAATAGCTATGGTCATAGCCTGTCTGCATTCGCAGCGTGATCGGCATCTCCGCTGCCTCACAGGCCGCCGATAACAGTTCGGTTTTCAGCTGTTCCTCCAGAAAACTGTCTGCTGTTCCCTGATCAATCAGCACATCGCTTAACCGCGCGCCGTCTTCAATCAACGCGCACGCATCATAATCACGCCAAGCCGACTGATCTTCGCCCAGATAGCCTTCGAAAGCCTTTTGCCCCCAGGGGCAACGCATGGGCGCGACGATCGGCGCAAAGGCGGAAACACTGCGAAAGCGCGTCGGATTGCGAAGCGCAATCGTCAGCGCACCGTGCCCGCCCATCGAATGGCCAGTAATCCCCTGACGGCTCATTTCCGCCATCGGAAACGCCTCTGCGATCACCGACGGCAATTCGGTTTCGATATAGCGCCGCATCTGGAAATGGGTTTGCCAGGGATCACGGGTTGCATCGACGTAAAAGCCTGCCCCCTGCCCGAAATCATAAATATCGGCATCGGGAACATCTTGTCCGCGCGGCGACGTATCCGGCGCAATGAAGATAATCCCGTGTTTGGCACATGCCGCCCGATACCCGCCTTTGTCAGTGACGTTGGCGTGGGTGCAGGTCAATCCGGACAAAAACCATAATACCGGCAGACGCGCGCCGGGGCGATGCGCCGGGACGAAGACCGAAAAGGTCATGTCAGTGCCCGTGCTCGACGACTGGTGTGTATAAACCCCTTGCACGCCATCATCTGCCTTTGCGGAAATGTCTGTTTTCAGGGACATGCTGGGGTTCCTTGTTCAACTTTGCCGCGAAGCGCTGTCGCCTGAGGCGAGACCGCTGCGGCGGAATAGCCGGGTCGGCTTTCACTTCGGCCTCAAGCTCCAACAACGGATTACTCAAGGGTGCAAGGGGCGGCACAAGTTTATCGCAGCCCCGGCTTGCCTTTGGGCGATCAATCGATTGTAAAGAGTGACAAAGCCGTTCGGGCAGCGCAAAAGCACTGTACGCTCAGGCGTAAAACATTGGCCGGCCTGTTGCCGGCTGCCAACGGGAGGATAACGATGGCAAAAGAACCTACCACCAAGGCTGCGGCCCCGAAGACCGGCGGCATTCACGCGCCTGTCCAGCCATCGCCTGAACTGGGTGCAATCGTCGGCAACGACCGGCTGCCCCGCAGTGAAGTGATCAGCAAGGTCTGGGCCTATATCAAGAAGAACAACCTGCAGAACCCTGCCAACAAGCGGGAAATTCTGGCCGATGCTGCGCTTGAAAAAGTGTTCGGTCGCAAGTCGTGCACGATGTTTGAGATGAATAAGTATATCGCGGCACACGTTAAGGCGTGAACCGAGGCGTCCCGGGCATCGGACGGCGGTGCTGTCCGGTGCTCGCAGCCCCTCCCCCTGCTGTGCGCACGCTCCAGGGGTATGGCTTTTCGCGCAGCGAACGCACCTACATTCGTTGACTCTGCCCATTACCGCAACCATTACGGTTTCTTGCGGGGAACACCGGCCTGTTACGTCGCTTGAGCGGCTAGCAACATGACCACGCTTATCGCACGAAAACAGGCTTTCGTCCGGGCGTAACAAGGGCCTGTGCTGCGTCCGCAAACGGGATAATCGCACTCGTCACCGGAGAGGGATCGACGCGACCGTCGCGGATCATTGCCAGCGCTGGCGCTACATTCGGCATGCCGCGACCGGGGCCAGTGTAAAAGGTGATGCCCTTGGCATACATTTCGAGCATCGGCAGGGATATCGGCGCAAAATGACCGCCAACCGAAGAGCATCGTCCCTCGACTTCGGTTGACCGAATGGCGCACAATAAACTGGCGGTGTCGGCGCTCGCATCGACCGTGATCGGAAAACTGCCAAGCGACTTTGGAGGGGGTCCGTCAATCACGCGCGCACCATAGTTTTCGGCAATCGCCAGCCGGTCTGCGGCGCGATCGACGTAGGTCACGCTGTTTGCGCCTGCCGCGACGGCAAACGCGACGGCATAAAGCGCGATTGAACCGCCCCCGCCCATCACCAGCACATCAGCACCCGGGCGCACTTCCAGGTGAGGGACGACAAACTCCCACGCGAAACCGATATTATCGCCCAAGCTCCCCAGATGTGTCGGGTCCATGTCCGCCGGCAGCACGGGTAGCGCAAAATCGGCTGCCGGCACGCGAACAACATCGGAAAAATAGCCCGTTTGCGTAAAGCCGATGCCATGCCACGCCCGTCGTGTGAGATCGGGGCTGTTGTCCACGCAACGGTTCGGCATGCTGCGGCTGCACCGGGTGCAATGTCCGCATGTATCGTAATAACTCATCACAACGCGATCGCCCGGTCGAAGGCGCTCGACACCGGCCCCCACCGCAAGAACTTCTCCGATCGCCTCGTGACCAATCGGAAAGGGGCCGGGCTGCGGCACTTTGCCGGCGATGATCAGCGGATCGATGTCGCACGTGGTCATCACGATCGGTCGGACCAGCGCATCTCCGCTCGACTCGATCACTGGGGCTGCCGTTTCACGCCATTCGAGCTGGCCGGGTGCGACAAAAAACAAGCTCTTCATAGTCAGTCCCCCTCGATCAGCGTCAGCAGAAAAGCGATCAGTGCATCGCCGTCACGTGCGCGCATCGCACCAGCCGCATGTAAGGACAGTCCCCCGTGAAGGATGGTCCATGCCCTCTGCACGGCGCGATCATTGCCAATTGCTTTGCGCGCCTGCGCAATCACCGCAGCCATGGCCTGCTCAAGCTCAGCGGAAACCACCCCGACATGGGAACGCACCATCGTTGCATAAAGGTGCGGTCGTGCGAGCGCGAACTGCAGATAGCCCGTGGCATAGCCCCGCAATTCATGCGATTCCGCCACGCTTTGAAGCAGGGTGCGATATCCCGCTATGGCGCATCCCGAAAGCAACGCCTCACGATCGCTGTAATGCCTGTACAGCGCACGATGTGTAACGCCGAGTTCGGTGGCAATTGCGCGCATAGAAACGGCTTCGCTGCCATCGCGATCAATCACCTTCAGCGCCGCGTCCAATGCAGCCTGCGCCAGATCGCCATGGTGGTAATCAGCACGCGATGGCGCTTTAGCCATTTTTTCGCCGCCGGACGCTCCAGTCCACCGTCATTGTCGCAACCGGCTCATCTGCTTCGTTGAACAGTGAAACATCGACGGCAAAACGGACCTTGCCAACATCATCCAGCTGAGCGCGCAGAACATCGGTCGGTGCGTTGGTGGAGGCTCGGGCGGTGATGCGCCCTGTTGCCGGACGCACATAAGCGATCTTCGCCTCGGCAGCGACCGGCAGAAGCGTCCCCAGTTGCTCCGCAAAAGCGCCGGTCATTGCCGCCCCGGAGGCTGCTTCGCCCAGCGTATACAGCGCACCTGCATGTTGCGTTGCGATATGGTTGGATGTTTCGGCGCGCTGATCCAAAGCGGCTTCTGCCTGCCCGTCAGCGATACGTTCGATGGAGATGCCCACATAACGGGCGAAAGGAACACCCGCTTCCAGGTGATGCCGCACTGCTTCGTATAGTTCCATTTCAGCTTGCTCCACGTGATGTATCCACTGGATACTTCGTGCGTAAAAGACTGTCAATGGATCGGCAAATGTTCAGTTCTAGCGGGTTTTCCGGACTGTCGGTGACGCCTCCCGCGACAACAAACCGACTTGATGTTGGCCGACGAACCTTAGCGCCAATCGCGGCATTAAGCCGCACGATCGTTCGGCAAAGGGTGCTGGAATGGGATTCTACCGGAAAGGAGCCAAATACCGATAATGGTGCCCCCGAGAGGAGTCGAACCTCCGACCTGCGGTTTAGGAAACCGTCGCTCTATCCTGCTGAGCTACGGGGGCACGCTTCGTCGACCTAAAGATTACGACGATTTCGGTCAACGATCGTTGCGATCGACGCGGCCGACACTGCGTTCAAACCGCCCGTTTCAGTTTCGTGCTGACGGTGGCACCACGCGAAACGGCAGCGGCATTAACGGAACCCCTTCCTCCGCAAGCTCCTTTGCCTCGGCAAGACTGGTCTCCCCGTGGATCAAGGCAACCGGTTCATCGCCAAGATGCATCGCCCGCGCCCGATCAGGCAGCGAACGCCCGACCCATTCGGACTTTTCCAGTAATTCCGCCTGCGCTGCGGCCAGTTGGGCAAGCTTGGGATCTATATCGGGCGTTGTCGTCGTGATGGATCGGTTGCCCTTGGCGGCGATATTCGGTGCCATCACAGCCTTTTCGATGATCGCGTTATCGCACACCGGACAAACCACCAATGAACGTGCCCGTTGCTCTTCATAGGCAGCGGAGGATGCGAACCATGCTTCGAACACATGGCTGTTTTCACACCGCAAGTCGAACACAATCAAGCAACCACCTCCACCGTGAGAATTGGCCGCCGATGGGCGATTACAGGGACACGCCCGCGCACCTCACCTACCCGCGCGAGATCGATGTCAGCAAAACCCACACCCGCAGGCGCACCCATATCGAGCAGAACCTGGCCCCAAGGATCAATCACCAGCGAATGGCCATAGGTAGCCCGCCCATCTTCATGCTCGCCGGTTTGCGCGGCCGCGATCACAAAGGCACCTGATTCGATCGCTCGAGCCCGCAGTAAGATGTGCCAATGCGCTTCCCCGGTTGGTCGGGTAAAGGCCGCCGGCACCGTCAGGACAGTCGCACCGGCATTGCTGAGTACTCGGTAAAGATCGGCAAAGCGGAGATCGTAGCAAATCGACAGGCCCGTCACCCCCGCTGGCGTCGTGACGACCACCGCGCCCTCGCCAGCCGAATAGGCTGCCGACTCGCGCCAGCTTTCGCCGGTCGGCAAATCGACATCGAACAGATGCAGTTTGTCATAACGAGCGCGGATTGCGCCATCGGGATCAATCACGAACGCGCGGTTCAAGAATTTTCCACCCGGTCCGCGCAAAGCAAGCGAGCCGAGATGCACCCAAATGCCGTGTTCGACGGCCGCCGTCCGGGCCGACGCTAGTACCGGATCGTCATCCTCGGTTCGAATGGAGGACGCCGCCCGTGCACGATCCCGATCGATCAGGTTGGACATTTCCGGCGTAAACAGCATCGCCGCACCGCCCGAGGCAGCCTGCGCGATCGCATCCATGATCGCGGTCGCATTCTGCGCCGGATTGATGCTGCTCGTCATCTGAAACAACGCGATCCGCGTCATCCGCTGATCAGCGCATCAAGTTTGCCGGCACGTTCAAGTGCGGCGAGATCATCGGAGCCGCCGACATGCTTCCCGTCAATGAAAATCTGAGGGACCGTGGTGCCGCCATTGGCACGCGCGAGCATCTCCGTGCGCTTCGGGCCACCCATGGTGATATCATGCTCTTCGATCTCGACCGGCTTGGTGCCGAGAAGCCGCATGGCCCGCGCGCAATAGGGGCAGAATGCCTTGGTATAAATTTCGACCTTCGTCATGTGACAACAAGTGTGGATGCGTCCCGTAATTGTCAATCGTCCCGATCGCCAAGCAACACGCGCGCCCAGCATAAGATGGTCACCCGAACCGCACCGGCACGGAGCAATTGCGCGGTACAGGCAGCCGTTGTCGCACCGCTGGTATGGACATCATCGACGAGCACAACCGATTTGCCCCGCAATCGTCCGCGACGTTCCGGTGCGATCGCAAATGCACCCCGTACGGCCTTTGACCGCGCATGTTTGCCGAGCCCGCGCAGCATGGGCGTGGCCCGCCGACGCGTGAGGCTGTCGACATCGCAGGGCGTGCCGGTGAGCTTACCAAGGGCAATGCCGATCAACGCCGCCTGATTGAACCCGCGCGACCAGAGCCGCCAGCGGTGCAGCGGCACCGGCACGATCACATCGGTATGGTCAGGCATCAATCGCGCCATGTGCCGCGCGGCGGAGTCAGCAAAGGCGGTGCGCTTCCCATATTTCAGCCGAAGCACCACGCTGCGCGCAATCTCGCCATAGACAACGGCGGCGCGGATACCGGCATGGGCAGGTGGATCGGCAAGGCAGTCCGCGCAGCGCGCATCTGGTCCGCGATCATAGGCAAACGGCACATTGCACCCGCTGCACCACGGTGGTGCCAGAAAATGCAATTGTCCCCAGCAGTCACTGCAGAAGCGGTGATCCGCCGCTGTTACCGCACCGCAGCCCGGGCACCTTGGCGGCAGCGCCAGGGCAGCAACATACGACAAGGGCGCAGACAGTCGCATCGCCACCTTGTCGCGCGCGTCCGTCACCGGCACAAGGCCGAGCGTGGACAGTCCAGACATCTTCGATCGTTCAGCGCGCCGGCACCAGCGTGATCGTGCCGCGAGCGGCTATCGCACCGCCGATTTTCTGCGCGACTATATGCTCGATGCGATCGGCGAACGGTTGGATAGCGTTTCCCGACGCTTCGATACCGTGCTCGATCTGGGATCATTCGACGGTCGGTTCACCACGTCGACCGATGCTCGAATCGTGCGGATGGATGCCGGATATCGATTTGCGGCAACCTCGCGCGGCGTACAGGCCGATGAGGATCGTCTGCCCTTTGCCGACGCCAGTTTCGATCTGGTGGTGTCAGCCGGTGTACTCGACAGCGTGGGGGATCTGCCCGGTGCGCTGACGCTCGCTCGCCGCGTGTTGCGCCCCGACGGCCTGTTTCTGGCCGCCATTGCCGGAGCAGGGAGTCTCGGCACGCTCCGGCAAGTGCTGCAGCATGCAGAAGCTGATCGCCCGGCAGCGCGAATTCATCCGCAAGTCGATGTGCGGTCGGCTGGCGATCTCATGATGCGCGCGGGGTTTGCCCTGCCGGTTGCCGATACCGAAACGCTTACCGTGCGCTATGCGAGCCTGTTCGCGCTGCTGCGTGATCTGCGCGCGATGGGCGCGGCCAATGCGATGCCCGGTCGCGTGACCCTTCGCCGTGACGTGTTGGCACGCGCGGCAACATTGTTTGCCGATCGCGCCGATGCCGATGGCCGGACGCGGGAGACGTTCGAGATCATTTATATGACCGGCTGGGCCCCTGCCCCGTCACAACCCCAACCCGCGCGGCGTGGTAGCGCCACCGCATCGCTTGCGCAGGCGCTGCGGCCGCCGGGGCGTTCGGTCTAGATCAGCGCCTCAAGCAGGCCGATCAGCGGACGATCGGCGGGCGGCATGGGCAGCGCGTGCATCTGGACGGGGCGCACCCAGGTCAGCGCCGATGCTTCGATTGCCCGAGGCATCCCCTCCCACTTGCGGCACACGAACAGCAGCAGCAGCAAATGGCGCTCCCCAAGTGGGGCACTCGTAAACGTCGCCGGTGCCAGGCAAGATGCGGCGACCGAAATATCGAGTTCCTCGTGCAGTTCGCGGATCAACGCTGCTTCCGGCGTTTCGCCTGCCTCGATCTTACCGCCGGGGAATTCCCACAATCCTGCCAGTGTTTTACCCGGCGGTCGCTGCTGCAACAGCACCCGCCCATCAGCATCGACCAGCGCTACCGCGACAACCGGCAACAGCATATCGCGCCCTGTTCCCTCAATGTTTGTCATTCGTTAACCCTGCTTCTTTATCGATGCTTGCGGAAGGGCGTTTTGGGGCGGTAACGACTAATGTTGAAATTGTTCCAACGGCTGGCCGCTGATCGCAAGGGCGGTACCGCGATCGAATATGGCCTGATTGCATCGGTGATCGTGGTCGCGATGATCGCAACGTTCATCCAACTCGCCAACACCACGACGGGCATTTGGGGCAACGTCAACACCAAGATCGAAAACGCCCGTTCCGGCGGCTGAAAAAAGCTGCTCGATCACGCGCTGACTTAAACCTTTATCAACCTCACCACCCTATCCCAGTCAACGCAGGCCGGAAATCCGGTCCGCCGGGTACTAATGCTCACTATGACTGGAGACCGGAAAATGCAGACCATTCGCAAGTTCATCAAGAACAACAAGGGCGCGACGGCTATCGAATACGGCCTGATCGCAGCACTCATCGCCGTTGCAGCTATTGCAGCCATGCAGGGTCTGGGCAACCAGCTCAAGACGACCTTCGGCAACGTGACGTCGAACATGAAGGCTTCGTAAGCTACTCCCAGCTGCTTACGTGACGAGGGCGGTGGACGCGAGTCCGCCGCCCTTTTGTCATGACCGATCGAGCCCGGTTAAACCGCTCAAACGCGGCCGATAGTCAGGAACTTGCGCCGGCGGTCTTGGATCAGCGTATCCGGCGTTGCACTGGAAAGCTCGCCAAGCGACGCCTCGATCGCAGCGCCGAGGGCGACAATCGCACCGCCAGGATCACGATGCGCGCCGCCCAGCGGTTCGGGAATGATGGCGTCGATCACGCCCAACGCCTTCAAATCCTGCGCGGTAACCTTCATTGCCTCAGCCGCATCGGCAGCCCGTTCCGACGTCCGCCACAAAATCGACGCGCAACCTTCCGGCGAAATGACAGAATAGACGGCGTGTTCAAACATCAGCACCCGGTTGCCTGCTGCAAGGGCAACCGCGCCCCCTGATCCACCTTCACCGACAATCGCCGTCACGACCGGAACGCCAAGCGAAATGCAACGCGCCGTGCTGCGCGCAATCGCCTCTGCCTGCCCGCGTTCCTCCGCCTGAATACCGGGAAACGCACCCGATGTGTCGACCAGCGTGATCACCGGCAAGCCGAACCGGTCGGCAAGATCCATCAGGCGGATCGCTTTGCGATACCCCTCCGGCTTGCCCATGCCGAAATTGTGACGCAGGCGGCTGGCGGTATCATCGCCCTTTTCATGGCCGATCACCACGACGCGGCGACCGCGAAAATGCGCCAAACCGCCCAGAATCGCCTGATCGTCCCCGAAAGCCCTGTCACCGGCCAGCGGCATAAAGCCTTCGAACAGCCCGGCAACATAATGATTGAAATGTGGGCGATCACCGTGTCGTGCCACTTGGGTCTTTTGCCATGGCGTCAGCCGGGCATAGGTATCGCGCAACAGCTTGTCGGATTTTACCTGAAGCCGCGCGATATCCGAGTCGAGATCAACCGAACCACCCGCGGCGGTTTCGCGCAGCTCATCGATTCGTGCCTGCAGCTCTGCGATCGGTTTTTCAAAGTCGAGGAAACTTGCCATTAGACGGCGTCGGTTAGGCCTGACGGCCCGGAAGGTCAACGAGCGGATGGCGGGCATTGACCAGCGCGACCAGCCGCGCACTGTCGACATGCGTGTAAATTTCCGTCGTGGCGATGTCCGCATGCCCCAGCATCAGCTGGAGCGCGCGCAGATCGGCCCCTCCTTCGAGCAGGTGTGTGGCAAAGGCGTGGCGCAGCACGTGGGGGCTTACGCGATCGGGCGGAATTCCCGCTTCCACCGCGAGCCCCTTCAGCAACTGGTACAGGCGTATCCGTGACAAATGCGTCTTGCCGCCCGGAAACAGCCATGACGATTGCGCGGGTACCGCTGTGCGCCACGCGGCCACCGCAGCGCGAGCACGATCGGAAATCGGCACCAGCCGCTCCCGCCCGCCTTTCCCGCGCAGGATAAGAAAAGGTCGATCGGGCGACACAGCATTGCGCGGAATCGACACGAGCTCACTCGCGCGCAATCCCGAACCGTAAAGCAGTTCCACAAAGGCAGCGAGGCGAAGATCGCGGGGGTCAACGGGCACGCGGCCGATGCGTTCGGCGATCGCACTGAACAGCCGATCGACATCAACGTGCCCCAATGTCTTCGGCAATGCCCGGACAGTGCCGGGCTTTGGCAATGCCGCGCCCGGATCGTCCGCTCGGTGCCCTTCCTCGGCAAGAAAGGCATAAAAACGACGCAGCGCCGCACTTTTGCGCGCTGCCGTCGAACGTGCGAGGTCTGCCCAGCTATCGCCCAGTCGCGCAAGATCGGCGGCCGATGCGCCTGCCAATCGGCGACCAAGAAAATCGGACGCAAGGCGCAGATCGCTTCGATAGGCAGCGATCGTATTAGCGGCTGCGCCCGATTGCGCGGCCATCATTTCAAGGAATCTATCGATCAGACCCAGATCGCCAGCTTCGTGGCCCACTGAAGTAGCCACTGCAGTCAAAGCCGGGTCACCGCCTCCACGGCGATCATCCGCGCCTGACCTTCAAGCCCAACCTGCCGGAGCGCCGAAACGATCTGGAACAAGGCTTCGGGGGATATGCCACCCCAATTCGGTGTCTGCATTCCAATCGCCGACAGCAACAGCACTGTTCCGGCCTGACGCCGCTGTGCAGCCCTGCGGAGCGCACGCGTCCAGCTGTTCGCCGTTTCGAAATCGAGCGACAGCGCATTGGCAAGGCTCGCGGTATCGCTGGCATTCAGACGCTGCAGGCCGGCCAGACCAGCGACCAGCATCTTCACCTTACTGCCGCTGATATCCACCGCGCGACTGCGATAGGCATCGACATCGGTTCGGCTGATCGGCGTTTCGGTGTCTACAAGCGACAGCAAGCCCCAGGCATTGCTGCCGCGAACGACATTGCCTTTCCAGCGCAGCGCTGGTCCTTCAAGACCGGCGCTCAGCATCGACGCGACGAGCCGATCAGCATCGGGCGCGTCCTTGTAGGGGGCGATCGTGGTAGCCGCACGGGCGGTGAGGATCAGCCGCGCATATTGGCCACGCGGGCGCTTCGGTTCATCCCATAACGCACGCAGCGCCGTCAGCCGCGCATCGCGATCGGGTTCGGCATAAGCAGCGCGCAAATCGCGTGCCACCCCCAGTTCGGCGGCCCCCTGATCGGCATCGCTTTCGATCTTGCCGTATAGGTCGACCAGCGCAGCGCTTGACAGCACTCCCTGTGCCGCAGCGAGTTCTGCCGACGGAGCGCGTGCCGTCTCCGTCAATCGCGGGGCTTGCGCCCGCCAATATTGCACCTGCGCCGCCGCCGTTGCGTATAGCGGCGCGGGAATATCGGTCCCGCTCGCCATGGCGAGCCCGTATCGCCAGATGGTGAGGCGATCGACATCATCCCATTCGATCGTGACCGCCCCCTGCCCTTTGCCGCCCGTACCGACAATCTTTTCGGCGAGCAGCAAATCAATCCCCCGCGCAGCGCCGCGGCGGCGGGCGGCCTTGATCAGCGGACCGGCCTCCCCCGGCACGCCCGATAGCGATGCGCACATGGCTTCAGCAAGAATCCAGGCACGTTCGCTGGAAACCTTGCGCCCGTCGCTCGCGACCGGGCAGATCGTCGCCGGATCGCCGCTGGCAAGCGCCGCCTGCATCGCGACCTGATACATTTTCGGTGTGTACTGATCGGGGTCGACCGCCTCCACCATGGCACGGGCAACCATCGATTCGCCCATCCGCACCAGCAACCATGCCCGCTCCGCCGCAAAATCAGCGCCGTTCAGGCCCGTCGGCGTCATCACCTTCGACGCCAGCGCCTGCCGCAGCCCGATCGACATCCAACGCGACGGCACGGGCGCATTCAGCTTTCGCATCAGCGTTTGCAGGAAGCGCCCATCGGCGAAGCCAAATGCGCGCGGACCAAAACCGCCTTCGGTTAAGCCGACGACCCCCACCATCGCGGTCGATCGCCGGGCGTAGCTTGGCAAGTTATACTCAGCGAGCAGTCGAGGATCGATTTCCTTGGGCGTGCCAGCGTCGTCCGGTACCGTCGTGCCGTCATCCCCAATCGTCGCGATAATACTGGGCAGCGCCGAACCGGGGGGTGGCGTTGTCGGCCGATCGGCCCCGGGCGATGGTGTGGGCGTAGCCGTCGGTGCCGCCACGGGTTCGTTGAAGCCGGGCGGCAGGATCGATTCCGGCGAATCCTGGCCAATAGCCGGGATTCCGACCGCAATCAGGCCGATAGCCAGCGCGCCCGCAGCAACCTTATTTCTGGAGAGACGCAAGCGGAACAACCTTTTCGACGCGCGTCAGCGGTTTTTCGCCATTCAGGCTGGCAAGGACCGCAACCCCGCCCATCAGCACAACGAGCAGAACGGCGAGGATAATCAACGGGCGGGCCATGATAAAACCTTATCAGCGAGAAGCGGCAACGGCGAGCGGGAGGAACAACGACGACGCGCCTTTTGCCCGAGCCTGCGGGTCGTTGTATAGCCCCGGAGATAATGTTGCAAAACCAGCGTCACTCTCCCCTGTGGCAGGGCCAACCAATCGTCCTTATCGGCCTGATGGGCGTCGGCAAGTCGACGGTCGGGCGGCGACTCGCAGCGCGATTGAACCTGCCCTTTGTCGATGCCGACAGCGAGATCGAGGCGGCGGCAGGCATGTCGATCGCCGACATCTTCGAACGGTTCGGTGAAGCATATTTTCGTGACGGCGAACGCCGGGTGATCGCCCGCCTGATAGACGGTCAGGCTAAGGTGATTGCGACGGGCGGCGGGGCGTTCATCAATCCCGAAACACGCGCGCTGATTTTGGATCAGGCGCTGGCGGTGTGGCTGAATGCCAACCCCCGCATTCTGGCCGATCGCGTGAAACGTCGTGACACCCGCCCGTTGCTGCGCGGTCGTGATCCGGCCGAGGTGCTGACCGCTCTGGCCGAGCTGCGTAATCCGCTTTACGCGCTTGCCCCCATCCATGTTTCCAGCCAGCAGGCACCCCACGAAACCACCGTCGCGGCGATTATCAAGGCGCTTGGCATTGCCGCCGATGCCCGTCAGCCGCCGCCGGTTGCAGAAGGCGATTAATGCGTGATTGAGATCGACGTGCAATTGGGCAGCCGCGCCTATCCCGTCGTCATCGAGGCGGGTCTGTTGATGCGGGCCGCCACGAGACTGGCACCGCTCGCGCGGGGGCGGACCATGGTGATCGTCGCCGATGCAAATGTTCGGGAGCATTGCGACCGGCTCTCATCCTCGCTTCTGGCGGCAGGCATCGTCACCACCGTCATCGAATTGCCGCCGGGTGAAAGCACCAAAAGCTGGGCAATGCTCGAAAAGCTGACCGAAGATCTGCTCGATCACGGAGTCGAACGTGGCGACCATGTGATTGCGCTGGGCGGTGGTGTGATCGGTGATCTGGTCGGCTTTGCCTGTTCGATCCTGAAGCGCGGCTGCCACTTCGTCCAGGTGCCGACGACGTTGCTTGCGCAGGTCGATAGTTCGGTGGGGGGCAAGACCGCCATCAATAGTCGGGCCGGCAAGAATCTTATCGGTGCGTTTCACCAGCCGTCGCTGGTCCTCATCGACCCCGAAACGCTCAGCACCTTGCCGCCACGCGAGTTACGCGCAGGCTATGCCGAGGTCGTGAAATACGGGCTGATCGATGACCCCGAGTTTTTCTTCTGGTGCGAACGACACGGTGAAGTCCTTATTGCGGGTGATCTTGCGCTGCGAACCACGGCGATTGCCCATAGCGTCGGCGCAAAAGCGCGCATCGTCGCCGAGGATGAGCGAGAGACGACGGGCAGGCGCGCGCTCCTCAATCTGGGGCACACGTTCGGCCATGCGCTCGAAGCGGAGACAGGCTTTTCCGGGGTGCTGCTCCATGGCGAAGCCGTGGCGGCGGGGATGGCACTTGCGTTCGCCTATTCGGTCGATCGCGGTCTTTGCCCTGCCGATGACGCAGCCCGGGTGCGGTCGCATTTACGATCCGTGAGCCTGCCCGACAGTCTGGCGGCAGCCGGGATCACAGCGCCTGGCGCTCGTCTGGTCGATCACATGCGACACGACAAAAAAATGGCCGGAGGGACCCTGCCATTCCTGCTCGCCCGGGGGATCGGCCGAACCTATCTCGATAACGCTGTCGACCTCGCCGATGTCGCGCGCTTCCTCGATGAGGCACCGCGCTGATGCCGCGAGGTGTGGCCAAGCAGAATCTGCCGACAAAAGTCTGCCCGGTTTGCCAGCGCCCCTTCAGCTGGCGGAAGAAATGGGCGCGCGATTGGGAAAATGTTCGTTACTGTTCGGATAAATGCCGCATGACCAAGGCATGACACAAGCCGATCTTGCTGCCCCGAAATGGTTATATTTGATTGCTGCGCGATAGACCTGACCGGATTTATGGTGCACTATCAATGTCAAGGTTGGGGCTGAGCGGATATCCGCTAGAGTTTGAGTTCAACAGGGGGCGGCGATGCAGGTACGGTTCTGGGGGACCCGAGGGTCTATGGCGAAACCGGGGCCGGACACCGTCCGGTACGGCGGGAATACGTCCTGCGTGCAGGTGACATCGGACGCCGGAACGCTCTTGATCATCGATTGTGGCACGGGGGCACACGGGCTCGGTCAGCATCTCATGAAGGAAGGCCCAAAGCCAACACGGGGCCATGTGCTGATCAGCCATACCCATTGGGATCATATCCAGGGCATTCCCTTTTTCGCGCCGTTTTTTATTCCCGGCAATAAATGGGATTTCTATGCCCCCAAAGGCTTTGGGGAATCGCTTCGCGAAACGCTGGCCGGGCAGATGGAGTATACCTATTTCCCGATCACGCCCGAAGCCTTTGGTGCCGAACTGAATTACAACAACCTGTCCGAAGGTGTTTTTCGGATCGACGATATCGTCATCCACACGCGCTATCTGAACCATCCTGCGCTGACGATCGCATTCCGTATCGAAGTCGATGGGGCGGTGGTGGTCTATGCCTGTGATCACGAACCGCATTCGCGCGAAGCGGCCGACGGCGTTGGCCAGCTGGATGGAGAAGATTTGGCACATGCCGAATTTCTGCGAGATGCAGATCTGGTCATCCATGACGCGCAATATCTGGCGTCGGAATATGCCGGCAAGATTGGTTGGGGCCACAGCACGGTCGAGTATACCTTGCAGGTTTGCCAAAGTGCCAAGGTGAAGCAACTGGCGATTACCCACCATGATCCGTTGCGTACGGACGACGCCATAGACCAAGTCGTTGCCAAATTACGCGAATCAATCACACCGGCGGGATCGATCGAGGTTTTTGCGGCCGCCGAAGGCATGATCCGCGATTATCGCGGCACGCGCACGAGCATTGTCGACGACGACACCGCGATGGCTGACGGGGCGGTGGAATCGCGTGAAGCGATCGTGATGCTGATTTCGCAAGATAATGCCCTTGTCGAAAAGATGCGCCAGGCAGTCGCTGATGAACCGATCGTGCTGCACGCGCGGGAAAGTGCGTCATTGCCGCAAACGCGCGAGGGGGATCCAGTCGCAGGGTTGATCCTGATCGACGGCAACCTCGAAGCCGGCGCCTTGGCACTCGCGCGGTCAATCCGCGCGCATCCTGAAATGGCGACAACGCCAATTCTGTTTCTGGGCGGCACTGAGCCGACATTGGGCAATTTCGGTGAGCGATCCGAATGGCTGCGGACGCCGTTTTCGGTCGAATATGCGCGCTCGCGCATCCGGACATGGACGATGCGGGGCGCCTTCCGCTGGTTACGTGCCAGCATGCCCGAAGATGAAGGTGAACGGATGAAGGCGTTGCGGGCGCTCAATCTGGTGGAGGCAAGTGGCGATGAGCGGTTCGACCGCTATACGCGCCTTGCCGCCGCTTTGTTCGATGTGCCTTATGCACTGGTCTCGATTGTCGACGACGATCGGCAATGGTTCAAATCAAAATATGGCACCGACATCGAACAAACGCCCCGCGACGTATCGTTCTGCGCGCACGCCATCCATTCTCCCCATGTCATGGTCGTGAACGACGCGATCACCGATTCGCGCTTTGGCGACAATCCGACCGTGATCGGGCCGCCCAATGTTCGGTTCTACGCAGGCACACCGCTGGTGTTGCCCAGCGGGCATGCGATTGGCACCTTATGCATTCTTGATGATCGACCCCGGGAATTTTCCGACACTGATCGCGCCAGGCTTGCCGATCTGGGCGGGTTGCTGGAGGACGAACTGTCGCGGATCGCGGTTTAAGCAATTTTGGGCGCGTGGTCAGGCGCGTTTGAATGCCAATATCCAGGCAAGCCAAACCCAACCGGCGATCAATAAAACGCCGCCGATCGGGGTGATCGCCCCCAGCCAGCGCGGCAAGCCGATTGCCATCAGATACAGCGTACCCCCAAAAATCGCCGCACCCAGCACAAACAGCCAACCCGGCCCCCGTGCGCCCATCTGCACCGCAACCAGTGCCGCAACGGCATGCAACAACTGATATTGTGCGCCGGTCTTCAGCCAATCGGCGGCATCGCCTGACGCACCATGGGCACCGAATGCCCCTGCCCCAACAGCGATGGCGCCTGACAGCGCCGCAAGCACCAGCAACAGGTTCATCCCGCTTCCTCCACCGGGTTCAAGCGGCCGCGGATCAGGTGACGGTCGCCCGCATGCATATCACCCGCCACGGCTTGAGCCTTCAGCCGATCGAGGTCCTTTTGGCGATACGCCGCCTCGGTCCGCGCGATTTCCTCGCTATCGACGCCGACATCACCCAGTGCCTGACGCGCCATCGCCACCGCCGATTCCAGCGTCTCGCGCACCGATCCCGCCATCGGCGCGTCCTTCAGTTTCACCAGGCTGCGGCGGTCATAGACGCGCACGAACACCGATGCCGACGGGAAGGATTCCTTCACAGCGTGAAGCAACGACGCGTCGACCTGATCCTCGTCAATGCAGAACAAGAGTAGCTGGACTGAATCGGCCCCCGCCTGACGAAGCAGATCGAGCCGTGTGCCGTCGCCATAATAGACCTTTGCGCCAAAGCTGCCCGCGGTCTCGATCATTTCGGGGTCGCGATCGATCAGCGATACGGTGATCCCCTGGCTGATCAGCAACTGCGCGACCGTCTGCCCGAAGCGGCCATAACCGATGACGAGCGCGCTCGCGCCGTCGCTCTGGGGCTCATCGAGCCCCTCGGCGCTTTCGGTCGGCTCGGCGCGAAAGCGGCGCGTGAACATCATCAAAAACGGCGTCGTCGCCATCGACAATGTAACCACCGCCCCGAACAGACTCGCGGCTTCTGGCTCGATTAAGAGCGCATCCTTAGCTTGCGCGAACAGCACGAACCCGAATTCACCCCCCTGGCTCAGCAACAAGCCGAGCGCGAGGGCGGGCCGCCAGTTCATTTTGAACAGCATCGCAATACCGGTCATGATCGCGGTCTTGGTGACGATCAGCAAAATCGCCATGCCGATCACGAACACCGGGCGTTCGGCAATCGCATTCAGATCGAGCATCATCCCCACGCTGAGGAAGAACAGCCCGAGCAGAATCGCGCGAAACGGATCGACATCGGCCTCGAGTTCGTGCCGATACGGGCTATCCGCCAGCATCACCCCGGCAATGAACGCGCCGAGCGCGGTGGAAAGCCCCAGCGCTTCCATCACCGCCGAACTCGCAATCACCGTGAACAGCGCCGCAAACACAAACATTTCGCGCTCGCCCAGCACGCCGATCAGCCGGAACATCGGCCGCAGCAGGAACCGCCCCGCTGCCACCAGGCCAACAATCGCGAGTACCGTGTAGACCCCGAGCAGCCACCCCGGCGGGGCATCGGCAGGCGCGGGCGCGCGCGAGAGCGCCGCTACGATCGTAATCATCGGCACGATCGACAAATCCTGAAAAAGCAGGATGGAAAAAGCGCGCTCTCCAAAAGGGGTTTTCATACGCCCGGCGGATTGTAGCATCGGCAGCACCTGCGCAGTCGAGGACAGGGCAAGCGGCAGACCTACCGCCAGCGCCGCTGCTGGCGAAAAATCTACAAGCCACACGATCGCCGCAACCGCCGCGCCACACAACGCGACCTGCAGTCCGCCCAGCGCGAAGATATCCTGTTTCATCCGCCACAAGCGCGACGGATTGAGTTCAAGCCCGACAAGGAACAACAGCAGCGTGATGCCAAGCTCGGCAATGCCCATTTTCTGTTCGGCGTCGCCGACCAGACCGAGCACTTGCGGGCCAACCGCAGCCCCCGCCACCAGAAACCCCAAAGTCGCCCCGAGCCCGAGCTTTCGGAACAGCAGCACGAAAATGAGCGCGAACCCGAGCAGGATGACCCCATCATGCAACGTGGCGGCGATCATGGCGCATTTTCCCGTGCCGCCGACGCCGCCGCCGCTGCTTCGGAAGCGGCTTCGAACGCCAGACGGATGGAAGCATGCCGCGCACTATGTGGGCGGGCGGGTTCAAAGATATCGAGGCCGGGCCAGTCGGGTAGCTGATCACCGCCGGCCAGCCAATTGCCAAGCGCACCTTGCGTCGTCGCAAAATCCGAAGCGGTCTTGCCGATTGCATGCGCCGCCATCAGTGATGCCGATGCTTGCCCAAGCGCACAGGCGCGCACCAGCATGCCGATTTCCGTCACGCGTCCATCGGCATCGACATTGACGTCGACCGTTACCCGACTGCCGCACACGGGCGACCGCTTTTCCACGCTTGCCATCGGCGCTTCAAGGCGATCGGCAAAAGGGATCGTCGCCGCGAGCCGAAGAATTTCGGTGTTGTATAGTGGCGCGTTCACTTGGGTGTTTCGCTTTCGCTTCCGGCGCTGGCATTCCCTTCGATCGGGAACACCGCCTCCCCCTTCCGGCGCTTGTCGACGAAATCGGCGATCCCAGCACTGGTGATGTTGAGCACAGGATAAGTGCGCGACTTGGTGATCCAGGTCGGTCGTCGGTTCGGCCCACCACCGATGGTATCGGTCACCAGAATGATCAGCAGGAAGCCGAGGCTTGCCAAGATCAGGCCCTTCAGTCCCCCGAAACCAAACCCGAGCGCGCGGTCGATTGGTCCCAGAATCGAGCTTCGAGTGCGCTCACCCAACATGTTCGCGATCAGCCGCCCGCCAAAATAAACCACCCCCGCAACAATCGCGAAGGCAAGCACTGCCGCCCCCGCCGCTGTGCCAACGACCCCCGTCAGCATTGTGGTGACGGGCGCGTGAAGAAACTTCAGCGCGAAAACGATGAAAATCCACACCATCAGCGACAGCACTTCGGTGACGAAGCCGCGCATCAGGCCCAGCACCGCCCCCCCGCCAACAAGCAGGATCACAACGATATCAAGTGCGGTCAGGCCCATCTGCTATTCCCTCAACCACCCCAATCGGGTTCCCCGAGCGGGAAATGGGGTGCCGATGGGCAAATCGCTAGCCACGCCCGAGCATATGGTCAACGAAACTGGCAAGGTTCTTGAAACCAGACAGCTTTAGCGGCTGTTTTTCGCCCACCAACGCCGCCGGCACCAAAGCGCGTTCGAAGCCGAGCTTGCCCGCTTCTTTCAGGCGCAGCGCACCGTGCGCGACGGGTCTGATTTCTCCCGACAGCGCGACTTCGCCAAACGCAACCGAGTCGATTGGCACAGGACGTTCGCTGAGTGCGGAAATGAGCGCTGCTGCCACGGCGAGGTCTGCAGCGGGGTCCTGCACCCGATACCCGCCCGCGATGTTGAGATAGACTTCACTGCTCGAAAAGCTGAGCCCGCAGCGCGCCTCCAGCACCGCGAGGATCATTGCCAGCCGCCCAGAATCCCAGCCGACCACCGCGCGGCGCGGTGTCGCCCCGCTCGCCAACCGCACGACCAGCGCCTGAATTTCGACTAACACTGGTCGTGTGCCTTCGAGCGCGGGGAAAACCGTTGTGCCCGTGACGCCCTCATCGCGCTGGGTTAAAAACAGCGCCGACGGATTGGATACCTCTGCCAGCCCCTCCTCCACCATGGCGAACACGCCGATTTCATCGGTGCCGCCAACGCGGTTCTTGATCGCGCGCAGGATGCGGTATTGGTGGCTGCGCTCCCCTTCGAAGCTCAGCACGGTATCGACCATATGTTCGAGCACACGGGGTCCGGCGATGCTTCCGTCCTTGGTTACATGCCCGACCAGCACGACCGCCGTGCCGCGTTCCTTGGCAAAGCGGATGAGTTCCTGCGCCGACGCTCGCACCTGGCTGACCGTGCCCGGCGCGCCTTCGATAAGATCGGAATGCATCGTCTGGATCGAATCGATCACGAGCAGCGCGGGTGGTTTGCCCATCCCCAGCGTGGTGAGGATATCACGGGTCGAGGTTGCCGCCGCGAGTTGCACGGGGGCACTGCCCAGCCCCAGCCGCCGCGCGCGTAGCCTTACCTGGTCCGCTGCCTCTTCACCCGAAACATAGGCCACCGAATACCCCGCAAGCGCAAGCTTGGCAGCGGCCTGCAGCAACAAAGTGGATTTGCCGATCCCCGGATCACCGCCGATCAGCGTCGCGGACCCTTCAACGAATCCACCGCCCAGCGCGCGATCAAGCTCGGCAATGCCGGTCGGCAATCGCTCGGGCAGCGCGATCTCGCTGTCGAGCCCCACCAGCTGCATCGTCCGTCCGCCGGATTGCAGATTATGCTT
>CAZYOU010000005.1:0-61062 GCA_964649315.1 uncultured Stakelama sp.
CGAACTGGCTGGTCAAGGCGCTCGACCAGCGCCAGCGCACGATCATCAAGGTCGCGACCGAGATTGTGAAGCAGCAGGAGGCGTTTTTCGTCCACGGCGTCGCGCATTTGCGGCCGATGACGCTGCGCCAGGTCGCCGATGCGATCGAAATGCACGAATCGACTGTCAGCCGGGTGACGAGCAACAAATATCTCAGCTGCGACCGGGGCCTCTATGAGCTCAAATATTTCTTCACCAGCGCGATCCAGTCTGCCGATGGCGGCGATGCGGTATCTGCCGAAGCGGTGAAAAGCGCGATTAAATCACTGATTGCGCAGGAGGATGCAAAGTCGATCCTGTCGGACGATACTTTGGTCGAATTGCTGAAGGAAAAGGGCTTTGATATTGCCCGGCGGACGGTCGCCAAATACCGCGAGGCACTCGGCATCGGCAGTTCAGTGCAGCGGCGGCGGGCAAAGGCGCTCGAAGGGGCGTAGCGGAGCTCAGCCAGCTGACGGCGCTGCCTATCTGCGGCTAATCGTCCTCGTCTTCATAGCCGCTCAGCGCCAGCGCGCGCGCCTTGATCTGGCGGGTCATACACCAGTGCACGAGCGCCTCCTCACGGCCATGCGTTACCCAGACTTCCTTCGGCGCGATTTCGGTGAGGGTATCGGTCAGTTCATCCCAATCGGCATGATCGGACAGGATCAGCGGCAGCTCGACCCCGCGCTGCACCGCGCGCTGGCGCACCCGCATCCAGCCGCTGGCCATTGCGGTGATGGGGTCAGGCAGGCGGCGCGACCAGCGATCCTGCAGCGCGGAAGGCGGCGCGACGATAATCCGCCCGGCCATATCGGCCTTGTTGGCAACGGTCGCGGGGCGCAGCTCGCCCAGATCGACGCCGTGCGCGACATAGAGGTCGCAGAGTTTCTGCATCGCGCCGTGGATATAGATTGGGTCGTGATGCCCGGCGTCGCGCAGCTCGCGGATCACGCGCTGCGCCTTGCCGAGCGCATAGGCCCCCACCAGCACGCACCGTTCGGGATTGGCGTGGAGTGCGGCGATCAGCTTGGCGATCTCCCCCGGCGTGTCGGGGTGGCGGAAGACGGGCAGGCCAAAGGTCGCCTCGGTGATGAAGACATCGCATTTGACCGGCTCGAACGGGGCGCAGGTGGGGTCCGCGCGGCGCTTGTAATCACCCGAAACGATCACCGTCTCGCCGCGATGGGTGAGCACGATCTGCGCCGAGCCGAGCACATGCCCGGCAGGCACAAAACGCACGCCGACATCGCCGAACATCAGCTGCTCGCCATAGGCCACCGCGGTGCCGGCCTGCGGGCCATAGCGCACGCCCATGATCGCCAGCGTTTCCGGCGTCGCCCACACTGCGCCGTGCCCGCCGCGGGCATGATCGGCATGGCCATGCGTGACGAGCGCGCGGGGCGAGGGGCGCGACGGATCGATCCAGACATCGGCGGCAGGCACGTAAATGCCGTGGGGATGCGGTTCGATCCAGTCTCCGAGCTTGGTCATGGGCAGGATATGGGCCGGATGAAGGCCGCCGGAAAGTTATGAAAGTGACGACCTATATTAAAATCCCCGCGCAACTGCGGCGCGCCATCGCCGTCGCAGACGCCGGTCCCGCATCGCCAAATCGCATCATCAACATGTTCAAAGAGCAGCGCACGGGCGTACCTCAGCGCCGGGGGTGTAGGAAAACGATAAATCGCGGTGTCAGCGGCCCACGCTGATGCGCTTGCCCGACCACCAGCCGCCAGCAGCGGCAGCGGCGATCTTGGTCGAATAGGATAAGGCGACAAAGCCCCAGGGGATCGCGCCGCCTGCCAGCGCCGCGATGAGGGGGAGATCGATGATGGCATAGGCGACCCCCACCGCCGCACCCGCTTGCCAGCCCGGCAGGCTCCCGGGTTTGCGCGCAGCGAGCCAGCCGCCCGTAAACAATAGCGGTATCCCACTCGCGATGCCGATCACCGGCGCGATGCGCATGGCATAGGCCTGATAGAAAGCGTCATCCCGGCCCGGATCGATCATCTCGGAATAGATCGTCACCCAGATGATGACCAGAACAACGCCAAGCGCGAGCGCCAGCAGCGCAAGGCCGATCGTGCGGATCAGGAACCGTCCGGTCATTGCAATGCCCCCCAGGACTAGAATTCTATGGCTTTCCAAAACCCGTTTGTTTCGAGCGAAGTCGAGAAACCGGCCACAAGTGCTGCGCGGGGTGTCTCGACTTCGCTCGACACGAACGGAAATTTTTGACGTGCTTCAACGAAAAGCTGTCCGCCGCTTTGCCAGCAGCCAGTGGTACGCCGCCGCCAGCTGCCTATACAAGCCGGATGATGCCGCCGCTGCCCCAACCCCTGACCGATTGGTTCGCCGCCAAGGGCTGGGCGCCCCGTCGGCATCAGCTCGATATGCTCGCGGCGGGGCGCGCTGGTCGGCATGCGCTGCTGGTTGCGCCGACCGGAGCGGGAAAGACGCTGGCGGGGTTCCTGCCGACACTGGCCGAATTGATCCTTCGACAGGCTCAGGACGGTCGGGCAGACGGACTCCACACGCTCTACGTCTCGCCACTCAAGGCGCTCGCGGTCGACGTCCAGCGCAACCTGATCACGCCGATCGAGGAAATGGGGCTCGACATCCGGGTCGAAACGCGGACCGGCGACACCCCGAGCGACCGTAAGTTGCGCCAGCGGATCAAGCCGCCGCAGATCCTGCTGACCACGCCCGAATCACTGTCGCTGCTGATCAGCTATCCCGACAGTTTCCTGATGTTCGCCAATCTGCGCACGATCGTGATCGATGAGGTGCATGCTTTTGCAACCCAGAAGCGCGGCGACCTGCTCAGCCTCGCCATGGCGCGGTTGCAGGCGATATCGCCGGGGATGCGGCGGGTGGCGCTATCGGCGACCGTGGCTGACCCCGATGGTTATCGCGCCTGGCTCGCGCCCGATGGCGATATCGATGCGGTGACGACAGTGCAGGGTGAGCCGGGGGCAGACCCCGATATCTCGATCCTGTTGCCACAGGGGCGCGTGCCCTGGTCGGGCCATTCAGGGCGTTATGCCGCGGAACAGGTGATTGCAGAGATCGAGACGCACCGGACCACGCTCGTCTTCTGCAATACCCGCGCGCTCGCCGAGCTGATCTTTCAGGATTTGTGGAAGGCGAATGATCTGCAGCTACCGATCGGCATCCACCACGGATCGCTGTCGCTGGAGGCGCGGCGCAAGGTGGAAAGCGCGATGGCCGACGGCAAGTTGCGCGGTTTGGTTTGCACCGCCAGCCTCGACATGGGGATTGACTGGGGCGATGTCGATTGCGTGATCCAGATGGGCGCGCCCAAGGGGGCGTCACGGCTGTTGCAACGCATTGGCCGCGCCAATCACCGGCTCGACGAGGCGAGCGAGGCGATCGTCGTGCCGGGCAACCGCTTTGAGTATCTCGAGGCGCGCGCCGCGCTTGATGCGGTGGCGGATCGCGAGCTCGATGCCGATGATTTTCGCGCCGGTGGTCTCGATGTGCTCGCCCAGCATATCATGGCCTGTGCCTGTGCCGCGCCGTTCGACGAGGCCGCGATGCTGGCGGAGGTGCGATCGGCGCTTCCCTATTCGGCGCTGACCGATGGTCAGTTCGCGCGCGTGCTGGGGTTCATCAGCGATGGTGGCTATGCGCTGAAAGCCTATGACAAGTTCAAGCGGCTGGTGCGCGATCCTGATGGCAGCTGGCGTGTCAGCCACCCGAAATTCGTCGCGCAGCACCGGTTGAACGCGGGGATCATTGTCGAGGCGACGATGCTGACGGTGCGGTTTCGCAACGGGCGGCAATTGGGGCGGGTGGAGGAAGGGTTCGCGGCGACGCTGTCGGTGCGCGATACGTTTTTCTTTGCAGGCATGAGCCTTGAGGTCGAGAAAATCGACACCGAGGATCTGATCGTGCGCGCCACCGCGCGGCCAGCACGCATCCCCAGCTATGGTGGTGCGCGGATGCCGCTGACCACCAATCTCGCCAACCGGGTGCGCGGGTTTCTGGCCGATCCGGGCGGTTGGCACCGCTTTCCGCCGGATGTGCGCGAATGGCTCGATATCCAGTCGAAGCGATCGATCATGCCGCAGCCGGGGCAATTGCTCGTCGAAACCTTTCCGCATGAGGGGCGGCATTATCTGGTCGCTTATTGTTTCGAGGGGTGGAACGCGCACCAGTCGCTCGGCATGCTGCTCACCCGGCGGATGGAGACATTGGGGCTGAAGCCGCTGGGGTTTGTGGCAAATGATTATGCGCTGGCCTGTTATTCGCTCGATCCGGTGACCGATCCTGCCGCGCTGTTCTCCGCCGACATATTGGAGGATGAGTTTGTCGACTGGGTGCAGGGATCGCACCTGCTGAAGCGCGCCTTTCGCGAAGTCGCGGTGATTGGCGGGCTGGTCGAGCGGCAGCAGCCGGGCAAGCGCAAGACGGGCAAGCAAGTCACCTTTTCGACGGACCTGATCTATGACGTGCTGCGGCGCTACGAGCCCGACCATTTGCTGATGAAAGCCGCCTGGGCCGATGCACGCACCCGCATGACCGATGTCGGACGGCTGGCCGATCTGCTCGACCGGGCGGCGGGCACGATGCTGCATGTGCCGCTGTCCCGCGTGTCGCCGCTGGCGGTGCCCGTGCTGGTAATGGTCGGCCGCGAAAGCGTACCGCAAGGGCTGGCCGATGATGCGTTGCTGATCGAGGCGGAAGCGCTCGCGATAGAGGCGATGCGGCTCGATTGATCGCTTGTCGCCGCACCGTGCCGGGCGTATCGCGCCGATATGCCCGGCAAGATCAGCCAGTTTTCTGCATTGTTGCTGGCGAGCATTGCACCGGCGTCAGGCCAAACGCCCGGCGCGCCGCCAGCTGAAACAATCGCTTCTGCCCCCGCTGTCCTGACAACCGAAAGCGTCATTGCGCTCGGTAGTGACATCCCTGGGCGACTGACCGTGCCGGTGACGATCGCCGGTGAAGGCCCTTTTCCGTTTACGATCGATACGGGGGCCGAACGATCGGTTATCTCAAACGAACTCGCAGAGTTGTTAAAGCTTGGGCGCGGCAGGCCCGTGCGCGTAACCTCGATCACTGGATCGGGCAGCGTTGCTACCGTCGTCATCCCGGCACTGCGGGTAGGGCCAGTCGAGGTGCAACGGATCGAGGCGCCGAGTTTTCGCGGCTATGATCTGGGCGCGCCGGGGCTGCTTGGGCTCGATCTGCTGGCGGGGCACGCCATCCGAATCGATTTCGAAACCGCTCAGATGCGCTTGATTGGCGCTTCGGCCCGGCCGCGGGGGTTCGGCAAGAACCCCGACGAAATCGTGATCCGCGCGCGCAACCAGTTTCGCCAGCTTGTCGTGACCGACGCCTATTTTCGCGGCAAGCGCATCCGCGTGATCCTCGATACCGGAACGGCGGTATCGCTCGGCAATCTGGCGATGCAGCGGCTGGTCGGCGAAAAGCGAGAACCGGCGGGCGCGATTACGCTCAGCAGCGTTACGGGGGCCAAGCTGGAGGCCGACTATGCCGTGGTCAAGGACGTGACAGTTGGCGGGGTGGTGTTCCAGACCTTGCCGGTCGCGTTCAACGACGCGGCACCCTTTGCTGCCTTCGGGCTCCGCAATCGCCCGGCGCTGTTGCTGGGCATGGACGCGCTGCGCCAGTTCCGCCGGATCGATATCGATTTTGCCAATCGCGAAGTGCGCGTGTCGCTGCCCCGTCGCCAGCGCTGATCGCCAGTTGCCAATCGGGCGCAAAAGCGATCTACTTTGCAAAGCAATGAACGGACAGGGTGGGAATGGCGATGCGCGGAACGACAATCGGGACAAAACTGGTCAAGACCGCGCTCGCAGCCGGGGTTGCGCTGACGGCGTTTGCGGCGCCGATCGCCGCGCACGCCCAGTCCCGGCCCGATCAACAGGCATTCTTCGCGCTCTACGAGGAACTGGTCGAGACCAACACGACCCTGTCGGTCGGCAGCTGTACCAAGGCCGCCGAACAGATCGGCGCGCGGATGAAGGCGGCGGGATACCGCGATGCCGATATGACGCTGTTCAGCGTGCCCGATCATCCCAAGGACGGCGGGATCGTGATCATCCTGCCCGGCACCGACAAGAAGCTGAAGCCGATGCTGCTGCTCGGCCATCTCGATGTGGTCGAGGCCAAGCGCGAGGATTGGGTGCGCGATCCGTTCACGCTGATCGAGGAAAACGGCTATTATTATGGCCGCGGCACGATGGACGACAAGGCGCAGTCGGCTATCTGGGCGGACAGCCTGATCCGGTTCAAGCAGGACGGGTATAAGCCCAAGCGCACGATCAAGCTCGCGCTGACCTGTGGCGAGGAAACCACCTTTGCGTGGAACGGCGCCGAATGGCTTGCCAAGAACAAGCCCGACCTCATCGCCGCCGAATTCGCGCTGAACGAGGGCGGAGGCGGGCGCTACGATGCCAGCGGCAAGCGGCAGCTGCTCGCGATGCAGGTGGGGGAGAAGGCCGCGCAGAACTATACGTTGCTCGCCACCAATCCCGGCGGGCACAGCTCGCAGCCGGTGCCCAAGAACGCGATCTATGAGCTCGCCGATGCGATCAAGGCGGTGCAGGGCTATGAATTTCCGGTGAAATTCACGGAGACCACGCGGGCCTTCTTCACCGCCAGCGCGGCCGCGGCCGGCGGCGAGATGGGTGGCGCGATCACCCGGTTGCTCGCCAATCCGCTCGATGCCGAGGCGGACGCCTTTGTCAGCCGTGATAAGGCGATGCACTCAACGCTGCGCACCACCTGCGTCACGACGATCGTGACGGCGGGTCATGCCGAAAACGCACTGCCGCAGCGCGCGACCGCCAACGTGAATTGCCGCATCTTCCCCGGTGAAACGGTGGAAGGGACGCTGGCAAAGCTGCAGGAACTGGCAGGTCCGCTGGTCAAGGTGACGGCCAATGCGCCGGTGCGACCGACGGCAATTCCGACCAAGCTCGATCCCAAGATCATGGACCCTGCGCGCAAACTGGCGGCCAAGCATTTCCCCGGCGTGCCGCTCTTGCCGCTGATGTCGACAGGGGCCACTGACGGCATTTTCCTGCAGGCGATCGGCATTCCGGTATACGGCGTGCCGGGCATTTTCATCGATCCCGATGGCAACGGCACTCACGGCCTGAACGAGCGGCTGAAGATCGAATCCATCTATGCCGGCCGCGACTATCTGTTTGATCTGGTGAAGGTCTACGCGGGGTAAGCGGGTAGAAACGCGCTTAAACCGTCACCTGCTCGCCCAGTTCGAGCACTTTGCCCGGCGGGATGCGCAGGAAGTCGGTGGGGTCGCTGGCGTTGCGTTGCAGGAACATGAAGATGCGGTCCTGCCATAATGGCATGCCGACTTCGCCCGATGCCTTCAGCGTGTTGCGGCCGATGAAATAGCTCGTCTTCATCGGTGTGATCGCCAGATTGACGGTCAGATCATGGGGAACGTCGGGCGTTTCCATGAAGCCGTATTTCAGCACGACACTGGTGAAGTTATCGTCGATCCGCGCCACCGTGGCGCGCTCTTCGGCCGGAATGATCGGGCGATCGGCGGTCCGCACGCTGACGATCAGGTTGCGCTCATGCAGCACCTTGTTGTGCTTCAGGTTATGCAGCAGCGCGCCGGGCGTGCTGGCTGGGTTTGCGGTCAGGAACACCGCCGTCCCGTCAACGCGTTCGGGCGGGCGCTTGGCAAGCGCTGCGGCGAGATCGGTCAGCGGGATGCTCTGCCGCGCCTCGAAGGCGTTGACGATCGTCTTGCCGCGTCGCCAGGTGGCGATCATCAGCCCGATCGCCGCGGCGACGACCAGGGGCACCCAGCCACCCTCAATCACGCGCAGGATGTTCGATCCGAAAAAGATCAGGTCAAGCGCCAGGATCGGTACGATCAGGGTGACGGCGCGCCAGCGGGGCCAGTGCCAGTGATGCCGCACCACCAGATAGGCAAGGCAGGTGGTGACCACCATCGTTCCCGTCACCGCGATCCCATAGGCCGCCGCCATCGCCGATGAACTGCGAAACTGGGTGACGAGCACGAGCACGCCGATCAGCAACAGCCAATTGATCGCGGGCAAATAAATCTGCCCCGAATGGTCCGCCGATGTCTGGCGGATGCGCAGCCGGGGCAACAGCCCGAGTTGAATTGCCTGCTGGGTGAGCGAAAAGGCCCCGGTGATGACCGCCTGACTGGCAATGATCGTGGCCATCGTGGCGATCAGGACGAGGGGAATGCGGAATGCCGCCGGGGCCATCAGGAAGAACCAGTCCTGATTCGCAAAGGGCTGGCCGGCGGCCGTCGCCGCCTGAAGCGCGGTCAATGCGAACGCGCCTTGCCCCAGATAGTTGAGCACAAGTGCCGGGAATACCAGCGCAAACCAGCCGAGCTGGATCGGGAAACGTCCGAAATGCCCCATATCCGCGGTCAGGGCCTCGGCCCCGGTGACAGCCAGGAAAACCGCGCCGAGCACGAACAGTCCGATCACTCCGTGATGCAGCAGGAAGCTGATGCCATAGGTCGGAGAAAGCGACGCCAGCACGCTGGGATCACTCGTGATATGGTATAGCCCAAGCCCGCCGATCGTCAGGAACCACAGCACGCACACCGGGCCGAACAGCTTGGAAACGCTGGCGGTGCCGCGCGACTGGATCAGGAACAGCCCGGTCAAAATGGCGATGGTCACGCCAAGAATGACTGGTTCGGTGAACAATCCGCTGCCACCGGGGACTGTTTTCAGGCCTTCGACAGCCGACAGCACCGACAGCGCTGGCGTCAGGATCGCATCGCCGTAAAACAGCGCCGCGCCCGCCGCCCCCAGCACCAGTGCCACTTCCGCCCGGGTACCAAGCGACCGTCGCGCGAGCGCGGTGAGCGCGAGTACGCCGCCTTCGCCCTGATTATCGGCGCGCATCAGGAACAGCACATATTTGAAGGTCACGACGATGATCAGCGCCCAGATCGCGAGCGACAGCACACCCAGGATTTCGCTCGCATCGATGCCGCCCGCCGCCGATTGGCCCAGTGCCTCGCGAAACGCGTAAAGCGGGCTGGTGCCGATATCACCGAACACGACGCCGATTGCGCCGACAGCCAGCACCAGCGTGGCACGGCTGGTGTTTCGGCTATCCTCAGGCACGGTGTCAGCAGCGGACATAATCTGGGTGCTCTTTGCAGGACGGCGCGCTTTACGCCTGTGGCTGGCTGGCGCAACCGATTTGTTGCAACCGCGAACAGGCCGCTGCGACGGAGCGTTGCCTCACCGGGTCAATCGCGGCATAGCAGGGCGATGGTTCCCTTTTCGTTCGCCGATCATGTGCTGTATGCCCTGCCGCAGGGGGCGCTGTTCTGGCCTGCCCGGCGTGCGCTGCTGGTCGCTGATCTGCATTTTGAAAAGGCGAGCTGGTTCGCCTCGTTCGGGCAGATGCTGCCGCCTTATGACAGTATCGCCACGCTGGGTAATCTAACCGCGATTGTCGATGCGGTGGACCCGTTGGAAATCTGGTGCCTGGGGGATAGTTTCCATGACTCGGCAGGATCGGGGCGCCTGCCGCCGCGCGCGCAGGCGATGCTGCAGGCGCTGACGGCGCGCGTGCGCTGGACCTGGGTAACGGGCAATCATGATCCTGTGCCTGCCGATCATCATGGCGGCGCGGTGGTCGACAAGGCGCTGGTCGATGGCATCGTATTGCGCCACGAAGCTGACCCGGCCGAGCCGCGCCCGGAGCTATCGGGACATTTCCATCCCAAATTACGCATTCAGGTGCGCGGGCGCCACGTTTCGCGCCGCTGTTTTGTGGCAAGTGCAACCAAGATCGTGTTGCCCGCCTTCGGGGCGCTCACCGGCGGCCTCGATGCGGCACATCCGGAGATTGCCCGCGCCATGGGCGGCCACGGTGAGGCACTGGTGCCGGTGGAGGACCGCCTGCTGCGCTTTGCGCTGGCGGCGTGAGGGGGCTAGGCCACGTGGCCATTATGCCCAGATTCACAACGCCCGTTCGGGCTGAGCCTGTCGAAGCCCTGCCTTGTTCTTTGGGCGGCATACGCTGCGGCACGAAGAAAAAGCAGCCCTTCGACAAGCTCAGGGCAAACGGTCGTGGGGTAAAGTCGGCCCGTAACGACGGGCTGTGCGCAGCTGATCGGACTGGCCAACCCTAGCGAGCAATCCCGGGAAACGCCGCCTTGAACGCGGCAACCTTCGGTTTGTCGAAGCGCACGATATAGGGGTGATACGGGTTCTGGCGGAAGAAATCCTGGTGATAGGATTCGGCCGGGAAGAAATTGCCGGTCTCGATCCGCGTTACAATCGGCTGGCCGAAGGCGCGGGTTTTTTGCAGTTGCGCGATGTAGGCGGCAGCAACCGCTTTTTGCTGGGCGTTCTGCGGGAAGATCGCCGATCGGTAGCTGGGGCCGGTATCGGGGCCCTGGCGGTTGAGCTCGGTCGGGTTGTGCGCGACCGAGAAATAGACGCGCAGCAGCGTCGCATAGCTCACCACGCGGGGATCATAGACGATCTTGATTGCCTCTGCGTGGCGGGTCGTTTCGGTGCTGACAATGTCATAGCGCGCGGTCTCTGCCGTGCCACCGGCATAGCCCGACGTGACTGACTGCACGCCCTTTATACCTTCGAACACCGCTTCCATGCCCCAGAAGCAGCCACCCGCAAGCACAGCCGTCTGCATACCCGCCGTCTTGGGCACGTCCTTCAGCGCGGCCGGGATGATGACGGCGCGTTCGGCATTGGCGCTGCCGCCAGCAAAAGCGAGCAGAGCAAGGCCGGCAAGACCGGCGGTAGCGATGATCATTCGGGTCATGGGAATCCTCTTGGTGGTCATGTGCGGATTACGCGGCGCGACCAGCAATGGTTACACAGGGCGCGCGATCAGCCGTTGAAGGGTGAAATGGCGGAGACGTGGCTCGTGAGGGTGCGGGTCGCTTCGGCTGGCTGGAATGCGATGATCCCCAGCGTTCCGAGCACAAACCCGCCCAATACCTGCCACAGCAGCGACGATTTCAAAACCTTGGTCATTAACCTGATCCTTATGGGTCCAGCGCGGGGAGGAGCACTGGAACGAGCCGTTCAGATCGGGGCGATCCGCGCTCGATCAACCCCAAGATTTACTTGGGGTCGATGAACCCATGCTGGCCGATCCGTTCAAGATACGGCGGCACAAGCAGTTTGGATACGTTCGCAGGCTTCGATCAGCACAGATTCCGATGTCGCATAACTAATCCGCATCGCGGGCGAGAGGCCAAACGCCGCCCCCTGCACCGCTGCGACGCGCGCTTCATCGAGCAGATAGGCGACGAATGCCTCGTCGGTGTCGATCACAGCGCCCTTGGGCGTGCGCTTGCCGATCAGCGCCGAAATCTCCGGATAAACGTAAAAAGCGCCGTCCGGGCGCGGGCAGGTGATGCCTTTCGCCTGATTGAGCATCGAGACGACGAGATCACGGCGCACCTGGAATGCGGCGGCACGCTCCTTCAGGAAGCTCTGGTCGCCGGTCAGCGCGGCGGTGGCGGCGGCCTGCGCGATCGAGCACGGGTTGGAGGTCGATTGCGACTGGAGCTTGCCCATTGCCTTGATCAGCCAGGCGGGGCCACCCGCAAAGCCGATCCGCCAGCCCGTCATCGCATAGGCCTTTGAACAGCCATTCACCGTCAGCGTGCGATCATAAAGATCGGGGCAGACCTGCGCGATGGTCGCGAATTCAAAGCCGTCATACAGGATGTGTTCGTACATATCGTCGGCGAACACCCAGACATGCGGGTGGCGGCGCAACACCTCACCCAGCGCGCGCAGTTCATCGGCGCTATAGGCCGCGCCGGTCGGGTTGGAGGGTGAGTTGAGGATCACCCATTTGGTGCGCGGGGTGATGGCGGCATCAAGCTGTTCGGGGGCGATCTTGTAGCCCTGATCAGCGCCCGCCGCGATGATCACTGGTACGCCGCCGGCGAACAGCACGACATCGGGATAGCTGACCCAATAGGGCGCAGGGATGATCACCTCATCGCCCGCGTCGACCGTCGCGACCATCGCGTTGAAGAGCGTGTGCTTTCCGCCGACATTCGCCGTGACCTGATTGGTCGCGTAATCGAGCCCATTGTCGCGCTTGAACTTGGCGACGATCGCGGCCTTCAGCTCGGGGGTGCCGTCGACGACGGTATATTTGGTCTTGCCGTCGCGAATCGCCTTGATCGCGGCTTCCTTGACGAAATCGGGGGTGTCGAAATCGGGCTCGCCCGCCCCCAGCCCAATCACATCAATGCCTTGGGCTTTCAGCTCGAACACGCGCGCGGTGATGGCGAGCGTGGGTGATGGGCTGATCCGGTCGAGCGCGGCTGATGGATGCATGAATGGCCCCCTGGCAAGTGAATGCCGCAAGGCTATAGGCGCGCGGCTTGCTGCGGTGCAACCTATCCGGAGGCGAGACGCGCCGGAATTAGCCCGCGCAGTGCATTGCCGATGAAAAAGCCGTCGGCCAGATCATCCACGGTCAGCGCGCCTTCCACGGCTTCGCCCCGCGCAAGCAACTCGGTGCGGAGCACGCCCGGCAGCAGTCCGGTGCCCGAAAGCGCGGGGGTTATCAGCATGCCGCCCCGCGCGACGAAGATCGAGGTGAAGCTCCCCTCCGTCAGCAGGCCGTTGGCATCTGTAAAGATCACCTCGAACGTGCCCGCCGCCCGTCGGGCTTCGTCATAGAAAGCCCGGTCGCTGGTCTTGTGCCGCAGCCGGAAATCGGCGGGATCCACTGGCAGCGGGGTGACCGCGACCGTGACGGGCGCGGCGGGCACAGTCGGCATAGGGGCCGATTCGATCGCGACTGCGCCGCTGGGGGCGAGCAACAAGCGTATCCGGCTTGGGTCCTTCAACCGGAAGGTCGCGGCTTGCAGTTCATTGCGCGCGGCGTGCCGATCGAACGCAAAGCCGAAGCGGTTGGCGCTTGCCTTCAGCCGCGTCAGATGCCGGTCGAGCAACGCGATACCGGTTTCGGGATGAAAGGCCATTGTCTCGATCAGGTCGAAACCGGTCTGCCCGTCGTTCAGGAATCCACCCTTGGCGCGGGCTTCATCCCATTCCTCATCTGCTTGCGAATCGGCGACGATGCCGCCACCCGCACCGAACACCGCATGATCGTCCCCGCCCCGGATCAGCAATGTCCGGATGGCGACGTTGAACATCGCGTCGCCCCGGCCCAATGCGTCAAGGGGATCGAACCGTCCGATCGCGCCGGTATAGGGGCCGCGCGCGCCCTGCTCGATCGTCGCGATTGCCTGCATCGCCCGGATTTTGGGCGCGCCAGTGATCGATCCGCACGGGAAGAGCGCCGCCAGCACGTCGACCGCGTCCTTGCCGGGGGCCAGATCGGCGGTGACTGTCGAGACCATCTGGTGGATCGTCGGATAGGTTTCGATCGCGAACAGTTGCGGCACCGATACGCTGCCCGCGACGGCGACGCGCGACAGATCATTGCGCATCAGATCGACGATCATCAGGTTTTCGGCGCGCTGCTTGGGATCGGCGGCGAGCGCGCTGGCGATGGCGTCGTCCTGCGCGGGTGTCTCGCCGCGCCGCGCCGTGCCCTTCATCGGCTGGCAGCGAAGTTTCCCGCCCTCCAGCGCGAAGAACAGCTCGGGCGACAGCGAAAGCAGCATGTCGTGCCCGGTGCTCACCACCGCGCCATAGCCAGCCCCCGATCGCGCCCGAAGCTGCGCATAAATGGCGAGCGGGTTGCCCTCGATGGGCACGGTTGCCGGAAAAGTGAGGTTCGTCTGGTAGAGGTCGCCCGCGGTGATCAGCGCGAGCACCGCCGCCAGGTTAGAATCATACCTGGCACGATCGATCAGCGGGTCGGGCGTGCCGATCCAGGCCCCGGCCGGATCGGGCAGCCAATCCGGCACCGCATCGGCGGCGATCTCGGTATAACCGTCAAACAGGCCGAACCACAGCAGCGGGCCTATCATGCCGATCGGTTCACCGAGTACCGGTTCAAACGCGGCGGCGGCTTCATAAGCGATATAGCCGGCGGCGTGTTGTCCTGCCGCGGTCGCGGTACGGAGCTCGGTGAGTGCGGGCGCGACTCCCGCAAGCGCATGGGCTTCGATCACCCGGGTTGGCGCTTGATACAGGCGTGCACGCGCGCCGCCTGGACGGGCATCGTCGAGCAAAACAAAGGGCGTGGTGAAATCGGGCATCGGCCCTGCGCAAATGCATCGCGCACGCAGGCGGGGCAACCCTATGCTTTTGGCCCGTCCCTCGAACGCGGCCTTGCTTGGCGCATGAACGGCTTGCTTGTCGGCGCGCGTCAGTCGGCATATTTGCAAGACATGACCAACGCCAACACCCCGCCGCTGCGTGCCGCGATCGTGCCCGTCACGCCGCTCCAGCAGAATTGCACCTTGCTGTGGTGCACCGCCACGATGCGCGGGGCGTTCGTCGATCCGGGCGGCGATCTGCCCAAATTGCGCGCGGCGATGGCGCATCACGGCGTGACGATCGAAAAGATCATCCTGACCCATGGCCATATCGATCACTGCGGTGAAGCGGGGGTGCTGGCGCAGGAGCTCGGCGTGCCGATTGAGGGGCCGCACGAAGCTGACCGGTTCTGGATTGCGCGGCTCGCTGATGATGGCCGCGCTTACGGGATCAACGGTGTGGTGTTCGAACCCGATCGCTGGCTGGTCGAAGGCGATACAGTGACGGTCGGCAATCTGGTGCTCGATGTCTATCACTGCCCCGGCCATACGCCCGGCCATGTCGTGTTCCATCATCCAGCGTCGAAGCTCGCGCTCGTCGGCGATGTGCTGTTCCAGGGCTCGATCGGCCGCACCGATTTCCCGATGGGCAATCACCAGGATCTCCTCGACGCGATCGTCGCCAAACTATGGCCATTGGGGGACGATACCAGCTTCGTTCCCGGTCACGGCCCGATGAGCAATTTCGGGCATGAACGGCGTCATAACCCGTTTGTCGGGGATGCGGCGTTGGCGGCGTGAGCGCTCACCCCGCCGGTTGCTGAACCGTGATTGGCAAGACGGTGACCGAATCGTTGAACGTCAGGAACGGGATTGCCAGCGCGTAAAGGCCAAGCCCCAACATCGTGAACAGCGAAATCAGCGTGCCGCCCATCCGCCCAGGAATCCAGCCATCCATGCCGAGACCGTGCCCGACTCGCCCCAGCAGATAGAGCGCCGCCACCGCCCAAAGCCAGGTTGACGTGCCCTGGCTGAGCTCGATCGCGCCGATCAGGACCAGCACGATCGGGGTATATTCGATGAAGTTTGCCTGTGCGCGCATCCGCGCGATCAGCGCCATGTCACCGCCATCGCCGATGCTCACCTTGGCGGCGCGGCGGACATTGCCGACGCGCATCGCCAGCCAGAAATTGATGATCGCAGCACCGCCGGCGGCGACAAGCGTGATGGGCAGAGCAATCGACATGGCGCTTCCTTGCGGTAAAGGGTGACGATCTGTGCTTTGGCAGTCGCATAATGGGATGACAATCCGGCGATCCCGTCCGCTGCGCTTGCAAGCGGCCGCAAATTCGCTATAGCGCCACGCTTCGCGATGCGTCTGGCCGCTGGTGGCTTCCGCGGCCCTGTGGTCGTTGGTTTGTGTTCCAATTGCCCGGTTTATCGCCTTCATTCACGATTTTCACAGCGTAAGGTGCCGAAATGGCCGTCCCCAAAAGAAAGACTTCGCCGTCCAAGCGCGGCATGCGCCGCAGCCATGATTCGCTGGCGGTCGAAGCGTATCAGGAATGCCCGAACTGCGGCGAACTGAAGCGTCCGCACATCATGTGCGGATCATGCGGCCATTATAATGGCCGTGAGATCCTGTCGGTCGAAGGCTGACCACAGCACCGCGCCCAGAACGTCAAGGGGGCCTTCAGCACGTGCCGATCAATTCGTGCATTGCCATCGATGCGATGGGTGGCGATGAGGGTCTTTCGGTCATGCTGGCGGGCGTCGCGCATGCGCGGCAGCGTTTCGATACGCTCCGGTTCTTGCTGGTCGGGGACGAGTCATCGATCGCAGCGGGGCTGAAAGCCTATCCGCTGCTCGCCGACTGCACGGAAATCGTCCACGCGCCCGATGTGGTCGCGGCGACCGAAAAGCCCAGCCAGGCGCTGCGCCGCGCCAAGACGACGTCGATGGGAATCGCGATCGATCTGGTGAAGCAGGGCCGGGCGGGCGTTGCCGTATCATCGGGCAATACCGGCGCGCTGATGGCGATGGCCAAAATCGCCTTGCGCACGCTGCCCGGAATCGATCGCCCCGCGCTTGCGGCTTTGCTCCCTACGCTCGGCAACAATGATGTCGTGATGCTCGATCTGGGCGCGAACACCGAATGCGATGCCCGCAATCTGGTGCAGTTCGCGGTAATGGGCGCGGCCTATGCGCGCACCACCTTCGATCTGGCGGCACCACGAGTCGCGCTGCTCAACATCGGCACCGAAGACCTGAAGGGCACCGACAGTATCCGCGATGCGGCAGCCATGCTGAAGGCAGCAACCCATTTGCCGATGCAGTTTTCCGGCTTTGTCGAGGGCAACCGGCTGTCGCAGGGTGATCTCGACGTCATCGTCTGCGACGGCTTCACCGGCAATATCGCGCTGAAAACGGCTGAGGGTACCGCGAAGTTTGTCGGTGACCTGCTGAAGCGGGCATTCCGCAGCTCGTTCCGCTCGAAAGTCGGCTTTTTGATCTCGCGCCCTGCCACCAAGCTGCTGCGCGATCACCTTGATCCGAACAATCACAATGGCGGCGTGTTTCTTGGGCTCAATGGGCTGGTGGTGAAAAGCCATGGCGGTGCGACGGCCATCGGCGTCGCCCATGCGATCGAGGTCGCAGCAAAAATGCTGCGCGATGACCTGACCCGCCGGATCAGCGATGATCTGAGCAATTTCGAGGCGCAGGCCGCGTGATCCGATCGGTCATCACGGGTACGGGATCGGCGCTGCCGGTGCGCCGCGTATCGAATGCCGAGCTTGCCGAAACGGTCGACACCACGGATGACTGGATCGTCGAGCGCACCGGCATCCGGTTTCGCCACATCGCAGGTGACGGTGAGACGACTGCATCGCTGGCGACCGATGCGTGCCGCGCCGCGCTGGCTGCGGCTGGCTTAGAGGCTAGCGATATCGACCTGATCGTGCTCGCCACCGCGACCCCCGACCAGACCTTTCCCGCGACGGCCACGATCGTCCAGGCGACACTTGGCATCGATGATTGCGTCGCGTTCGATGTGGCCGCCGTGTGTTCGGGCTTTCTCTATGCGCTGCACGTCGCTGACAGCTTAATCCGCACGGGCGGCGCCAAACGGGCGCTGGTGATTGGTGCGGAAACGTTTAGCCGAATCCTCGATTGGGAGGACCGCACGACCTGCGTACTGTTCGGCGACGGCGCGGGTGCAATTGTTCTAGAGGGGCAGGAGGGCGGCGATCGGGGTATCCTGCACAGCCGCTTGCATGCCGATGGGCGGCACAATCAGCTGCTCTATGTCGATGGTGGCCCGTCGACCACGGGCACGGTCGGCAAGTTGCGGATGAAGGGGCGAGAGGTGTTTCGCCATGCCGTGGTCAACTTGGCGGCGGTGATGGAAGAAGTGCTGGCCAATACCGGTTTCGTGCCCGCCGATGTCGATTGGGTTGTCCCGCATCAGGCCAATGCCCGCATATTGGACGCGACCGCGCGCAAGCTCGGCCTGGCGGGCGACAAGGTGATCATGACGGTCGATCACCATGCCAATACGTCTGCTGCATCGGTGCCGCTTGCGCTTGACGTCGCGGTGCGCGATGGGCGGGTGAAGCGCGGCGATTTACTGGTGCTCGAGGCAATGGGCGGGGGCTTTACCTGGGGTGCGGCATTGGTGCGGTTCTAAGGTTGGTTATCGGTATCGCAGGGTGTAATATTTTCGTTATAATCTGCTTTTGAAGTTTAGATTGCCTGTGATAGCACAGGCTTGGCCAAGCAAACGGGGAGGGGCGCATGGCAATTGCAGGAACGTTGACGAGGGCTGATCTGGCAGATGCCCTTCACCGCGAAGTGGGGCTTTCGCGGATGGATTCGGCCAAGCTGGTCGAACAGATTCTCCATCACATGTGTGAATCGCTTGCGAATGGCGAGAATGTCAAAATCTCGGGCTTCGGTACCTTCGTTTTGCGCAGCAAGGGCGAGCGGATCGGTCGTAATCCGAAAACCGGCGTCGAAGTGCCGATCGCGCCGCGTCGCGTGCTGACGTTTCGCGCCAGCCAGATGATGCGCGAACGCATTGTCGGGGCAGGCTGACCACGCCCATGCCAGCGCCGCTTGAAAAGGCGGCCGGGGCCTTTCGGACGATTGGCGAGTTATCGCAGGAAATCGGCATTCCCCGGCATATTCTTCGATATTGGGAAACCCGCTTCCCCCAGCTGCGACCGTTGCAGCGGGCTGGCAAGCGCCGTTATTACCGGCCTGACGATGTCGCGCTGGTAAGGCGGATCAACATGCTGCTCAATCATGAGGGCTATACGATTCGCGGTGTCCAGGCGTTGCTCGCGGCTGAGCACAAGCAACCCGCGCGGGCGATCGATCCCGTCGCGGTAAAGGCGGTACGTAAGATGCTGGCCGACGCGCTGGAGGCTGACGCGGTCTGAGCTAAAAGCGCCGACGCTGCTCGATCGCCTTGCTTGCCGCGGGCAGCAGGATTTCGGTGCCGTCGCGGCCGATAACCAGTGTGCCGTTGAACCGCCCCCGCGCATCGCCCAGAAACGGCCCTTCAAGGATCGAATAGGGCAGCGGCGGCACGATATGCGTCAGCAGCAGCATCTTCACGCCTGCGCGCTGGGCGATATCGGCCGCCTGTTGCGGGGTGGAATGATAGCTGGGGATGTCGTGGAAGATCTTTTCCAGGTCGCCACGCCCCGCGCGCTTCGCCCCTGCCTGCTGGAGCGCGACAAGGTTATCGGCAAGCGCTTCATGCACCAGCACATCGGCCCCCTTGGCGGCGCGTTCGACCGAGGCAGTCGGCTTGGTATCGCCACTGATAACGATCCGCCGTCCCTTATAGGCAAAGATATAGCCATAGGCCGGCTCAACGGGTGAATGATCAACCCGAAACGCGAAAACCTGCAGCCCGTGCTTGTCGAAGATCAGTTTCGGATCGCCATTGGCGGGGGCGTCCTGCGCGAAAGCCTCCATCCCGAACGCCGCCGGTTTCATGATCTGAGTGCCATGATGGGCAATCCGGTAGCCACGATCCTGACCGTATGCCGCGTTGAAGCCGCTGACGACACTGTCCACCCCGGGCGGGCCATAGACGGGCAAGGGCACGGGGGATCCGCTCGTCCCCCAATGCTGCAACATCAGTGCGCCGAGTGAATCGATATGGTCGGAATGGAAATGGGTGAGGAACACCCCTTCTACCCTACCGGCACCATAGCCCATCCGGCCGAGATTACGCACGCCTCCCTCGCCCACATCGACCAGATAGACGTGGCGACCAGCTGTAATCAGCGTGCACGGCCCGGCTCGATCGGGGGAGGGCATCGGCGATCCCGCCCCGCACAGCGCCACCCCCAGCCCATCGGGACGCCCGGCAAAGGGATCGTTCGCCAGCACCTGCTCCATCCCGCGCGAGAACAGCGCAACGGCAATCCGGTCGCGCGTCAGATAGGTACCGCCGGCGATCAGCCCGAGCATCAGGGCCACTATGCCGATAATCCGTCTCATGCTGATTTCCGATCTATAGGGGGCAGGGTGAGCGCGCGGCGCAGATCATCTTCCACGCACCATAATCGGTCCTGCCCCCACCAGGCAGGGCGCTCATCGACCTGGAACGACGGGACGCCCCACAGTCCCAGTGCGAACAGATCGGCGCGATTGGCTTCGGCCACGGCGCGCCATGACGGGTCTGCGAGCGCGGCATGGACAGCATCTGCCCCGATCCCCGCGCGCGCGGCGACGGGGATCAACCCGGCATCAGTCGTCATGTCGACCCCTTCGGCAAAGGCGGCGCGCAAGAAGGATCGGGCAAAACCAAGCCCATAGATTTGCCCTTGCGCCAGGCTATGGTGGAGCACGGCCAATCCGCGTTCGACCCCCAGCCCGACCGGATCGACAATCTTGCCGAATGCAATCCCGGCCCGCGCTGCTTCGCGCTTGGTATCGAGCGTGATGTACAGCCGCTTCGAACCCGGCACCGGCAGGCCGCGCATCACCATCGGCAGCACGAATTTCAACCGCAGATCAGCGCCATAGGCTTCGGCAAGCGCGCCAATCCGCTCGGCCGCCACCAGCGTATAGGGGGATCGGAAAGACAGATAGAAATCGAGCCGTGGTCTGATCGTGGACGGCACGCGTGCAGGCAACGGGCGCAGATCGAGGACCGGGCACACCGGCGCATCCGACGCTGGTTGATCGGCACGCAATCGCGCCTCCAGATAATGAAGGCGATCGACACCCCAGTAAAACTCGCCCTCGAAATGCGTTGTCGCGCCCAGATAATGCCCGAGTTTCTGCCGCTTCGCCGCGCCCTGCGACACAATCTGCGCGGTCGTGGCGGGATCAAGTGCGCCAAACCGCTCCGCCAGCCCGTCAAGCGCGGCAGTCGCATCTTCGGCCAGGCAAGCATGTGCAACCGCGATCAACGCATCGATTGCGCGATCATGGTTCAATACGGCCGCCGCGACCGCCTGGGCCCGGGCAATCTGTGCGGCGTTTGGTCGGCCCGTGCCGATCGCGGTCAGCCCGAGCGTGTCGGCCAGCATGGCGGCGTCGCGTCGGCCATAATCGGCCAGGCGCTCGATTTCAGGCGCGGCGGCGGCGTCGGGGGCGGGGACCAGATGAAACTGGAGCGTCAGCCCGTGGCGCGCCGCCAGCGCACCCAGATAGGGAAGCGCAATGGGACCATAGGGATCATCAACCTGGAAGAAAAAATCGACGATCATCGCCCCGCCCCCGATGCGCCGTGCCAGCCGATGGCGTGCGCGCCGCACATCGCGCAGCCTGTTGCTGGTGAGTGTCGTGGTCAACAGGCGACGGACCATGCTCATTAATCGCACGATAGCTTATAGCATGCGTTGTGACAAAAGAAGTTTCTCTGTCGAGACGTCACGAGTAAAACCTGCGATAAACCCACACATAAAATTGGCGTGTGCCGTGCCAATATAGATCAGGCGCTCAGACGCTGGACGTTACACCCCCGATTGCTTATGCGATGAAAATATCTCCCATGAAATCACAGCCTTCCCCCAACAATCGCGCCCGACCTGCCGCCGCCCCCGATCAGGCGCAGGACGGGCGTCATCTGCGCAGCCGCGCGACGCGTGCAAAAATCGTCGAGGCTTTGCTGACGCTGGTACGCGAAGGCGATGTCGCGCCGGGGGCGGCACGCGTGGCGGAGGTGGCAGGCGTTGGCTTGCGCACGGTGTTCCGCCATTTTGACGAGATGGAATCGCTCTACCGTGAGATGGCCGAGGTGATCGAGGCGCAGGTGATGCCGATCATGCTCACCCCGTTCGAAGCAACGCACTGGCGCGATCGGGTGCGCGAAATGGCCGATCGCCGCATCGGCATTTATGAAACGATCATGCCCTATCGCATCTCGTCGAGCATCAAGCGGTTCCAGTCCGACTTTCTGATGCAGGGCTATCACAAGCAGCTTCATCTCGAACGCACCTCGCTGCACGCGATCCTGCCGGCCGCCGTGATTGCCGATGCGCCCGCGGCGAGCGCGATCGAGGTGACGATCAGTTTCCAGTGCTGGCGCCGTTTGCGCCACGATCAAGGCCTCGCGATCGAGGACGCCCGCGCCGTCATCCACCGCTTGCTCGAAGCAGTGCTCGCCAGCATCACCGACTAGCAGAATATCCGGGCGACGCGCCGCATCGAACACCAATACACGTCATTGCCCCACCCCACCGATGGAAAGACCACGCCCTGCGTGACGCCGCCGATCCGCACGCGGCCCGTTTCGGCACCGGTTTCGATATCGAGGAACACCACCTCCTCGCCGCCATCGCGATAATCGTTGGTTACAACATGGCCCGTTTTGGCGAGCAGGATCATGTGACTTGCACAGCCGATCCCGGCCTTGCGCCACCGGGGCGTCAACACGCGCGTTGCCGGATCAAAGTGCCATGCCTGCATGATGCAATTGGCTGAATCGAAGCCGATCACGATACCACGATCAGCGTCGATCAACGGTGGGTTGGTGATACTGCCGCCATTCATCCCGCTGACGGCAATCGCATCATGATCATCCGCGTTATCGAGCGCGACTCGGATCAGGCGATTGGGGGTTTGCACCACGCCTCGCCCGATCATGCTGGTTCGATAGCGGTGCCGGCCATTGTCCATGAACCAGGCTTGGCCAACCGCCAGCACGGTATCCCAGCCATAGCTTTGCTCAGTCGTCCCGACATAATCATGCCGCCAGCTGGCATCGCGAACCAGCGTGCCTTCGATCCAGTGATAGCGGAAAATCGACCGCACCCCGACAACATAGACCGTGTTGTCGACCGCACTCAGACGAGCGATTGACGGTTCGGGGCAATCGACCGCGGTAATGATCGACAGCGTATCGGGATCGATCACCAGCAACCGTGCCGGCACATTGTCCGACAGGTTTTTGGTAACGATCATGCCATCGTCGAGAATGACGAAGCTATTGTGCGGGAGGTTCAACGGCAAGCGCAACGATGCCTTGAGCCTGCAATGCCGGTCGAGCCTGTGCGCGTATCGACCATAAACGACGTACAGATCGCCGTTCACGTGGATTGCCATGCCGCCTGGCCACATCGGCCCGCCCTGCAATCGAGGGGATCGCGCAAGCGGCGCCAGCGTATCGGGATCGATCCGTTCAACGCGCGCGCTGGTTGGTAGCTTCAGATTTGATCGCAGCACCGAATGGGTCAACAGGAAAACCTCGCCCGGCGCGCCCAGCACTGTCATTGTCGACATCAGCGTTCGCCGTGTGGTCACCCGTAATGGGCCGCCAATATTCATCTCGGGCCCCAGACGCGCGATTTGTCGGCGATCGGGGGTGCCATCCTCGCCCGGCCAGGGACTATCGAAATAGGCGGTCATTGAATGGCTTTCAGGCGTGCCGTTCGGTCGCTCAGATCAGCAGCATCAGGATCGGCAAGACGGTGCCCGCGCCGAGCATGATCTGCGACGTCCGCCGCGTTAGCCGGTTGTTCAGCGCGATGGTGATGCCAAGGATCGTCGAAAACATCAGCCCGATCGACATGAAGCCGACGAATATCTTTAACGGCCATGGGGAGTGTTTCGGCGCCGCAGGGGCAGCGGAAGGGTCAGGGGCTGGGGCAGCGCTGGCGGCAGCGCCCACGACTTCGGGCGGCTTCGGCTTGCGGGGCTTGGGGAAGTCCTGCTTTTTGTGAATGGCCGCGATCGTGGCGATCCATTTGGGCGGGGCGATCCCGTCCTCGGTTTCATGAAAGTCAAAGGTCTGCAGCGCGCCGGTGGCCGCGAAGAACAGGATAGCCGGGGCAAACAACATACCGAGCCAGAGGTGAAGCTGGCGCAGGCGGCGAAGAATGCGCGGGTGCATCGGCGTGCCTTTCGGGCGGGGATCGATGGTTAACGATACCCGCGCAGCCCTCGTCATACCACCGGCTTATCGGCTGAATGCGCCTTTTCGGTACAACATCGTGATGGATACCCGGCGATTGCGCGGATCGGCGGGGTTATCGCGGATCATCGGCTCGCGGTCAGCCACCCCTTCGATCCGTTCGAACCGGCTGTCGGGCAGGCCTTCCTGCGACAAGCGCCGGCGCGTCGCTTCGGCACGACTGCTCGACAGCAGCCAGTTGTTGATCCCCGCCGCGTTCTTGAAACTCAGGCTGTCGGTATGGCCGCGGATCATGATGGTGTTGTCCAGCGTCTTCAGCGATTCAGCGATCAGCCCGATCAGCTTATCGGCTTCCGGTTCAAGCATCGTCGTGCCCAGGCCGAACATCGAATAATCGGCATTATCGACCAGATCGATCCGCAGGCCTTCGGTTGTCCGCACAAACTTCACATGCGTTGCCAGCCTTTGCAGCTTGGGCGTGGTGGCCATTTGTTTCGATACGCGTTCTTTGATGCGGTCGAAATTCTTGCGATCCTGCACCTCGAACTCGCGGTTGCGCAGCGATCCCTTGTCGCCGGTCCCGATCTTGGGGCCACCCGCATCGGACATTTGCGGCTGAACAATGCTTAGGGTGCTGGCCGTGCCCGCATCCCTGCCGACGCGCGACGAACTGCTGATGACATCACCGCCAAACAAGCCGCTGCCGCCGATCCCTTCGGACCGAGAATCGATGATCGTCGGCGCGAAATAATCGGCGATGCCCTTGCGCTGCTTTTCGGTGGTCGCACCGAGCAGCCACATCAGGAGGAAAAACGCCATCATCGCCGTCACGAAATCGGCATAGGCGACTTTCCAGGCGCCGCCGTGATGGCCGCCATGCCCTTCGATATAGATTTTCTTGACGATGACGCGGGGCGGCTGATTGGCCCCGTGCGGCGCGCGCGCAGCCATTACCGGCCCCGAAGCCCGTCAAACACCTCGGCAAAGCCTGGCTGATTATTATGCGCGATACCCGAACGTGCAGCTTCAATCACAAGTGGCTGCGGGTGGCCATGCAGCGATGCGATGATGATCTGCTTCACGGTGTGGTAGATCGCGGCATCGGCATCGATGATCTGCTGCAACCGCCCGGCGAGCGGTGCGACGAGACCATAGGCAAGCAACACGCCCATGAAAGTACCGACCAGCGCCGAGCCGATCATCGCGCCGAGAATGGCGGGCGGCTTGTCGATCGAGCCCATCGTTTTCACCACGCCCAGCACGGCGGCAACGATGCCGAGTGCGGGCAGCGCGTCAGCTAGGCCCTGCAAGGTCGTCTGCGGACCCTGCACTTCGTGGTGGTGGGTCTTGATCGTGTTATCCATCACTTCTTCGACCGCGTGCACATCAAGCGTGCCCGATGAAACGACGACGAGGCGCAGCGTATCGGCAATCAGCGCGATCAAGGTGTGATCGGCGAGCAGCCGGGGATATTCGCTGAAAATGGCGCTCGACGACGGGTCTTCGACATGCGGTTCAAGCGCGATCGGCCCTTCGGTGCGGAGCATCTTCATCAGCTTGGAAACCAGGAAGATCGTGTCGAGATAATCCTGCTTCTTGTAGCGCGGACCCTTGAACACCTTCATCAGGCCGCCGCCGACCGCCTTCAGCTCCTTCATCGAATTGCCGATGATGAGCGCGCCGATCGCGGCGCCGCCGATGATGAGCATTTCGTGCGGAATGGCTTCCATCACGGGTTCGAGCGCACCGCCGGTGAGCGCGAATCCGCCGAACACCATCACGATCAGGACGACAAAGCCGATAATCGGAAACATGAACTCAGCCGCCTCCCGACGTTGATGCCGCCCGATGTTGAGGTGGGTGGCGATGAAACCCCTTATTCACCCAATTTCGTCGCCAATCCGTTAACCAAACCGCGAAATCAGCGCAGATAATCGAATAAGGACAGCGAGGTCAGGCGACTGAGGCTCGCCTGGGTCGCCTGCAGGATGGTCGTGGTCTTTTGCAGTTCGATAATCGCGGTCGTCAGATCGGTATCCTCGATGCCCGATCGTTCGGTTTCGCGGGTGAGCGCGGTCGATTCGAGCCGCGCCGATTCGAGATCGAGCCGTGCGCCGCGCGCGCCGATCGATCCGCGCGCGCTGTTCACCTGATCAAGCGATGCGGAAACGCCGGTCAGCGCTTGCCCCGCAACCGCCGATACGCTGCCGCCGGCTTCCAGGGCATCGGCAAAGCTGGTGAGCACGGCGAAAATATCGCCCGCGCCCGCACCTGCCGGCAGATTGCCGAAAATGCGTTCGGCCGATTCGCTTGGCTGCACGCTGGTGCCGTCGCCGACCGGGATCGCAATCGGATCGCCGGTACCGGTAAAGCTGACCACGCCAGCGGCGTCGCGCGTAACCGCCGTGTCGCCGGTCGCCGCGCCGAACAATGGCCCGCCGCGCGCGTCCGTGCTGTTCGCCAATGAAACCAGATCGTCGACGATCCCGCGCAACTGCGCCGCGATAACGGCGCGATTGCTGTCGGACAGCGTTCCGCTGCTTGCCTGGATTGCCAGTTCCTGTGCCTTTTGCAGCTGACTCGACACCGATTCGAGCGCGCCATCGGCCTGATTGAGGACGGTCTGAGCAAGATCGATATTCTTGCCCCAGGCGACATCATCGGCGCCTGTCCGCGCGATGACTTGCAGCCGCCGATAGCCGACCGCGTCGTCGGACGGTGCGGTGAGTTTTACCCCTGACGAAATCTGCTCCTGCAGCGTCTGGTTGCGGCCATTAAGGCTCGCCAGCGATGCGGCCGATCGATCAAAGAACAAATTGGTGCTAGTAATCGTCATGATCGGTCTCAGCGAATATCGAGGATGGACTGGAAGGTTTCGCGCGCAACCTGAATCACCCGGCTCGACGCCTGATAGGCTTGCTGGAAGCGGAGCAGATCGACAGCTTCGCTGTCGAGATTGACCCCGGTCAGCTGGTCGCGCGCCGTGATCGCACCGTCGCGGATCGCGTTCTGCGCATCGGATACGGCCTTGCGCTGGTCGAGCGCGGCGGCGTTGTTCGCGATCAACCCGGCGGTATCGGCTTCGAAAGCGCCGCTGGTGCGAAGCGCCTCGAGCGCCGCCAGATTGCTGTTGTCGCGCGGGCCACCGCCGACGCCCGCTGCCGCAATGCCGCGTCCACTGGCGAGCGCCAGGCTGATATCGGTTGCGGTCGCGCCGACCGTGAACAGTGGCGCACCGGGGTCGCCGTCAAGATCGCGGCCGGCCGCCTGCACCGCGTTGACGCCATCGACGAAATCGGTGGCGATCCGGTTCAGTTCAGTGCGCGCGGCGCCTATGCGCTGGCCGCCCTCGGCGATACCGGCAAGGGCACCACCGTTAGGGGAGAGGCTCGACGCCGTGCCGTTCAGATGCACCGCGAACGAGACATTGCCCGATGGCGCGCGCACATAGGTAACGAAGCCAACGGTGCCGCTGGTTGTGACAAAATTGGGGCCGGTCGCCCCGCCGAGTGACACGGACGCGCGCCCGCTCGAATCGAGCGTGACGCCGATATCGCTGAGCGCACTCAGCTGATCGAGGATCTGGTCGCGCTGGTCGAGCAATTGTGCCTGCGCGCTCGAATTGGGTGTGGCGCTGCCAAGCCCCTTATTTACCTTCGCCAGCGCTGCGCCGAGTGTTTCGAGCGACGTCACCGCGCTTTCGGCGGTGCTGTCGAGATCGGCGGTGATCTGGTCAAGCGAGCGGGCGGTGGCGGCAAAGGCAGTCGCCACGCCCGTACTTGCCTCAAGCAGCGCGGCGCGCGGTGTGCTCGCGGCAGGATCAGCGGCAACGGATTTTGCCGCGTTGAAAAAGCTCGTCAGGCGATCGGTCAGATCATTGCCGGTCAGCGCGCTTTCAATGCCGGTCAGCCAGACGATGCTCGTCTCTGTCCGCGCGAGATCAGCGCCCGATGTGCGCACCGCAGTGGCGCGAAACTCATCGGCAGCGCGGTTGATACCGAAGACGGCGACGCCATTGCCATTGGCGACATTGCTTTGCGAATAGCGGCCGCTCGACGCGGTGACCTCGGTCAGCGTCGCGGTGCGCCGGGCATAGCCGGCGGTGCCCGCATTGGCGATATTGTCCGATGTGGTGGTCAGCGCGGATTGATAGGCGCGCACGCCGCTCGCGCCGATCGACAGCAGGTCGCTCATGGTGCCTTACCAATCGCTGGTCCCGACTCGATCGGCGTCGGTGCAGCCTCGGCCTGGAGATTTTCCTGATTGCGCGCAAGGAACTCGACCATCGCCTTGCCGATGCCGAGCGGCTTGGATTCAGCCATCACGACCGACAATTTCTGGTCCTGCATATCGCGGAACGTATCGATCGCCTTGGACGAAAAGAGCTCCTCGGCCAGATGCGTGTTGCGCATCGATTTCAGCATCATCTGCGTGAACACGGCCTCAAACTGCTTGCCCGCTTTTTCCAGATTGGCACGCGACGCCAGCCTGCTCGTGTCGGTCGAGACATTGGGGGCATCGATGCCCGTGGCGGGCAGGGCCGGAATGGCGGGAATGCTGGTCATGCGGGCATCACAGGATGATCAAGTCGGCTTTCAGCGCGCCGGCTTCTTTCAGGGCTTCGAGGATGGCGACCAGATCGGCCGGCGATGCGCCGATCGCGTTCATGGCTTTCACCACGTCGGACAGGCGCGGACCGGGTTCGAGCAGGAAGATGGGCTTCACTTCTTCGGCGATGTTGACGCCGCTTTTCTGTTCGACCGTCGTCTGGCCCTGGCTGAACGGCGCCGGCTGGCTGACGCGCTGCGATTCATCGACACGCACGGTCAGCTTGCCCTGGGTGACGGCGGCTGGCCCGAGACGAACGGCGGAGTTGATGACCACAGTGCCGGTGCGGGCATTGACGATGACGCGCGCGGCGGGTTCTGCGGCGGTGACGGTCAGATTCTCAATCTGGCTCATCAGCGTCGCGCGTGAATCAGCGCCTTCGGGGGCGGTGATCGCAATCGACACGCCGTCGATCGCCTGGGCCCGACCCGGCCCGAGCCGACCGTTGATCGCGGCCGCAATGCTCTGCGCGGTCGTGAAATCAGCACGTGACAGGTTGAAGGTGAGCAGCGGTGAGCTCGCAAAGCCGGTATCGACCGCGCGCTCAACCGTGGCGCCTTCGGGGATACGCCCGGTGGAGGGCACATTGACGACGATCTTCGAACCGTCTGCCCCGTCAGCACCCAGCCCGCCGACGGCGAGATTGCCCTGCGCCATCGCATAGACCTGGCCATCGGCACCGATCAGCGGCGTCAGGATCAGGCTGCCGCCGCGTAACGACTTGGCCTTGCCGAGTGCGGCAACGGTTATGTCGATCCGCTGGCCGGGCTTGGCAAAGGCCGGCAGTTCGGCGGTGATCAGCACCGCCGCGGAGTTTTTGAGACCGGGATTGACGCCCACCGGCAGCTGCAAACCAAAGCGTGAGGCGACGCTTTTCAGGGATTGCACGGTATATTCCAGATTGTCGTCACCCGTGCCCGGCAGGCCAACGACGATGCCATAGCCCGTCAGCTGGTTGGTACGAATGCCCTGAAAGGCACCCAGATCCTTGACGCGATCAGCCAGTGCCGGTGTTGCCACCAGCATCGAGAACATAAAGGCGAGGAACAGACGGATCATGCTGGGTCCGATCAAAACGGGCTGATGGCGGAGAAGAAGCGGCTGAACCAGCCCTGGCGGCTGGCGCGGGCGACATCGCCCTTGCCGGTATAGGCGATCTGCGCATCGGCCACGCGCGTGCTAAGCACGCGGTTATCGGCATCAACATCTGCCCAGCGCACCAGACCCTTGATCTGGACGAACTCATCGCCGCGATTGAGGGTGACGCGCTTGCCGCCTTGCACCATCATCGTGCCGTTTGGAAAAACTTCCGACACCGTCACGCTAACTTCGCCCGACAGCGAGTTGGATTGATCGGCCTGGCCGGTGCCGTTGAAGCCGCGATTGCCGCCCGCCTGCAGCGAGTTTGGCGGCACGAACGACAAGGGGCCGACGGCAGGCGGGTTAAGGCCCAGATCGGATTTGCTGTCGAGCTTGGAACTCGCCGATTTGCTTGCCAGCGTGCGCTCGACCAGCACGATCGTCAGCGGATCACCCACCCGGCGCGCGCGCCAGCCTTCGTACAGCGGCGCATAGCCAGCCGATGCCTTGAAGATCGCGCCATCGGCCGGTGGCGCGGGTGGCGGCGGTGGCGGCAGGGTCATCGAAAAATCGGTCTTGGGCGCCTTTTTGCCGAACAGGCGTGCATCGGCGGCGCTCGGCGCGAAGGCGGCAACCAGCACGGCGCCTGCAACCAGCCCACCCGCAAATTTGATGAGCGCGCCGTGCGCGGTCTGCGCAGGGGCGGGGGCAGGATCAGACGTTCTGGTTGACATATTGCAGCATTTCATTGGTGGCGGTGATCATCTTCGAATTCACTTCGTAGGCCCGCTGGGTTTCGATCATGTTAACCAGTTCTTCGACGACATTGACGTTCGATCCCTCGAGCATCCCCTGGCGGATGTTGCCGCGGCCATCCTGCCCGGCGATGCCCAGATTGGCGGCACCGCTGGCCGCGGTTTCGGTCAGATAATTGTCGCCGGCGGCCTGCAACCCGGCGCTGTTGGGAAAAATGGCAAGCTGGATCTGGCCGATCTCGCTCGGCTCGGTCTGCCCCGCGATCGTCGCCGATACAGTGCCGTCGGTGCCGATCGTGATCGACGTTGCGCCTTCTGGCACGGTGACGCCAGGCTGAACGGTATAGCCCTCAGCGGTGACTAACAGGCCCTCGGCTGAACGCGAAAAATTGCCCGCGCGGGTGTAGCCAAGGCCACCGCCCGGCATTGTCACCTGAAAATAGCCGTCACCGTCGAGCGCGAGATCGAGCGAGTTGCCCGTGGTCGCCAGCGACCCTTGCGTATCGATGCGGGCGGTGCCCTGAATCCGAACGCCGGTGCCCAAGTTAAGGCCGGTGGCATATTTGGTCTCGGACGTACTCGGTGCGCCCGGTGCGGTAATCGTCTGATAGGCAAGCGTTTCAAACGCTGCCCGATCGCGCTTATACCCGGTGGTGTTGACGTTCGCGAGGTTATTCGAAATGACCCGCATCCGCATGTCCTGAGCATCAAGCCCGGTCCGTGCGATGTGCATTGCTGCGCTGCCCATGTCCTTATTCCCCTTTAACCGGGCATGCGCATCAGGGATGCGCCGCCTTCATCGAGTTCTTTGGCCGACTTGATCAGATTGGCCTGCACTTCGTAGCTGCGCTGGTTTTCGATCATGTCGACCAGCGCCTCGGTAAGATTGACGTTTGAACCCTCAAGTGATCCCGCGACGATTTTCGCCGTCGGATCACCGGGCAGCGCGCCACCGCCACGGACATGAAGCAGATTGTCGAGCCCCTTGACGGTGTCCGAACCCTTCACGCTGGCCAGCTTGATCTTGTCGATGACCACGGGCGCCGAGCCCGGCTCTGCACCGAACGGCACGATCGCGATGCTGCCGTCTGGGGTGATCGTCATGCTTTGCGCGGGCGGGACGGTGATCGGACCCCCCGATCCGATCACCGGGAAACCGTCACCGGTTTCCAACACGCCCGATGCCGCGACCGACAGATCGCCTCGCCGGGTATAGGCTTCGCTGCCATCGGCGGCTTGCACCGCCATCCACGCATCGCCGGCGATCGCAATGTCGAGCGGTTTGCCGGTCGAAAAAATCGCGCCGGGACGCCGATCGAGATCGGTGATCTCTTCCGATGCGGGTTGGCGCGACAACAGTCCGCCCCCCTTGACGGTGAGCTGATCGAACACCACCCGTTCGGCGCGAAAGCCGATCGTGGAAGCGTTTGCCATGTTGTTGGCGATCGCCGCCTGCGCCGCCATGTGCCCTTTCAGGCCCGACGCCGCGGTGTAAATCAGCTTGTCCATTCAACCGGCCTCGATCGTTAGAAATTACTGGATGTTGAAGATCGTCTGCGAAATCTGATTGTCGGTTTCGAGCGCCTTGGCATTCGCCTGGAAATTGCGCTGTGCCGCGATCAGGCCGACAAGTTCCTCGGTCTGATCGACGTTTGACCGTTCGATCGTACCCGACAACAGGCCACCAAAGCCGTTGCTGCCCGGCTCACCGAGCGCGGGCGTACCGGAGAGACCGGTCGGAGCCCAGGTGCTGGTGCCAAGCTGGCGCAAGCCCGATGGATTGGCGAAATTTGCCAGCAGCACCTTGCCCAGCGTGCGGGTTTCGCCGTTCGAGAAGCTGGCGCGGATCATGCCTTCATTGTCGACGGTCACGCCCTGGAGCTGGCCGACCGCAACACCGTCCTGGCTGGCGGCGGCAACATCAAAGGGCGAACCGAGCTGGGTGGTTGCCGCGCCGAAATCGAGCGCGATCACCTGCGGGTTCGGGCTGCTTGCCGGGGTGAACGCATCGAAAGCATTGGGCGTGGTGGGTGAGGTGAGCGTGCCCGTAGCGTCAAAAGCAAGCGTGATCTCGTCAACACCGCCCACCGTCAGCGCCTGATCGCCGACGAAGTTATATGCGGACCAGGTGCTCGGTGCGATGGTTTCGCGCTTGAAATAGGTCGTTAGGACCTGCGCATTGCCCTCTGCATCGAAGATCGTCGTCTGGGTCGATTCATTGTAGCTGGTTGGATCGAAGCGATCGAACGTGGTCGTCGCCGGAATGGCGCCCCCGCTGGGCAGGTTGAGCGACAGGGCGACATTCTGGGTCGGTACCGGCGTGCCGCTGGTTGCTGGCAGGCGGACATTGATTGCCGATGACAGACCGGATGCGACAACAGCGCCGCTACCATCGACCGGATAGGCCTGCAGATGCGATCCTGCACCATCGACGATATAGCGATCGGCATTGACGAGGAACGAGCCGTTCCGGGTAAAGTTGACCGGGCCGCCATCGAGCTGCGGCTTGACCGCGAAAAACCCGTCACCCGAAATCGCGATATCGAGCGCCGACGATGTCTGCACCAGATTGCCCTGGCTGAACTGCTGGCGATTGGCCTTCACGACCACACCGGAACCGATTGCCTGCGTTGGGTTAGTCCCGACGCTTGATGCGATCACATCGCCGAACTCCGACCGGCTTTTCTTGAAACCATTAGTGCTGACATTGGCGAGATTGTGCGAAATGACAGCGAGATCGGTCTGGGCTGCGCGCAGGCCGCTGAGCGAAGTGTAGAAAGACATGATCGTATCTCCTGAGCAAGAATAGGGACAAAACGGGTCGGTGGTGGCGGATCAGCCGATCTGGCGAACTTGGGTTGTCGGGATTTGGCCGATGCCGGCTACGGTGAGGATCGGTGCGCCGCTGGTCGGGATCGACACTGAGCTGACGGGCGCCCAAACGAGCGGGGTTGTCGCCACACTGGCGTCGTTGTTGCTGGCGACGGTTCGGATTGTGAACGGTCCGGTGCCGGCGGGTTCGCCGCTGTTGGTGGTGCCGTCCCAATCGAAGGTCACGGTGCCCCTGGTCTGTGCGCCGAGCGACAGCGTTTTCAGCACCGCACCATTCGGCCCGGTAATCGAAACGCGCAGATCAGTGGCATCGCCCGCCAATTCGACCGCGCCCGTCAGCCCGCCATCGGTGCGGGGATAGGCAGTGTCGCCGGGGGCGAGAACGGTGCGACCGACATAGCTCAGCGCATCGCTGGTGCTGGTGCCGCCGAGCTTTTCCTGGATTGCCTTTAGCGTCGTGTTCATTTCGGCAATGCCGGCCACGCTGGAGAACTGGGCAAGCTGCGTCAGCTGCGCGGCGGCATCGACCGGGTCGGTCGGGTCCTGGTTCTTCAGCTGCGCGGTCAGCAGCTTCAGGAAATCATTTTGGGTGAGCGAATCCGCCTGCGCGGCGGTGATCGACTGCGCGGCGGTGTTGCCGGCGCGACCGATGCCCAGATTGGCCAGCGTGCTATCGAAAGAAGTCGCCATGATCAGCGTCCCAGCTTGAGGGTATCGAGGATCAGCGACTTTGCGGTCTGCATGACCTCGACATTGTTTTGAAAGTTTCGGGCGGTTTCCATCATGTCGACCAGCTCGCGCGTCTCATCGACAGCGGCTTCGAAGACATTGCCATCCGCATCGGCGACCGGGTTGGTCGGGTCGTAGCGTTTGGTGGGCGCGTTGCCGGCCTGGACGATGCTTTCGACATTGACGGTGGCAAGCCCCGATGCCTGGTCGAACTGGGTGCGGAAGACCGGCTTCATGGTCTTGTAGGCTGCGGCGGCCGAACCGGACACGACACCGGCATTGGCCAGGTTCGACGCGGTGGTGTTCATCCGCACCAGCTGGGCGGACATCGCCCGACCGGCGACCTGAAAAATGGTGAGGGGTTGATCGGCCATCTTATTCGCCTCGCAATGCACGCGTGATCTGGCCGATGCGGCCGTTGAGAAACGAAAGTGTCGTTTGATAGGCGACCGCGTTCTCCGCGAATGCGGTCTGCTCGGTCGCCAGTTCGACGGTGTTGCCGTCGAGCGATGCCTGCACTGGCACGCGGAAGCGCGTGGCGCTGCCGATCGCCATATCCGTCATGCTGCGGTTGCCACCCGATTGCGCGAGCGCTGCCTGGAAATCGATGTCCTTGGCTTTGAAGCCGGGCGTGGAGGCATTGGCGATGTTGGACGCAATCATCCCCATGCGCCGCGAGCGCAGTTCAAGCGCTGCTGCATGCACACCGAAAAGAAGGTCGTCTGACACGGATCTGGTTCCTGCATAAAGTTCTGCGCAGCCAACCAAGCAATCACCGTGCCAATTCGCTTTGCCGGTTTGAAAAGGAGAGATTGCCGCCGGTCGAGCGAGCAACCGGCAACAATTTGCCGGGTGGCGGCAATTTACGGTCGCTGCGGCGGGCGATCTTGCCGGTTGCGCTGGGTGACGCATGCGGCCGGCAAATTGGCGCAACCCTTGCTACGCGGCGCGGCATGAACAGCATCGATCTTGCCCAGGCATTTGGGCCTTATCTCGATCCGGTCGCGGCGGCGATTGTCGGCGGCGGTACGCTGCTGGCTGTTGTGCTGCGCACGCAGGCCCATGATCTGGTGCGCGCGGTTGGCGCTTTGCCGGTGCTGGCACGGCGGCGATTCCGCGCCGATCCGCTGATTGACCAGATCGCTGCGCTCGGCCGCATCGCCGCGCGCCATGGCGTGATGTCGCTTGATCGTTCGGTGATTGCCGATGCCGATGTGTCCACGGCGATTGCCGCGATTGTCGACGGAGCCGATCCCGATCAGGTTAAAGCGATCATCCGCCATGCCCGCCAGGCGCGGATCGAGCGGCACTTAGCGGCGGCCGATGTCTGGGCCTCCGCAGCCGAGACCGCGCCTGCACTCGGTATGGTCGGCACGCTGATCGGGCTGGTGAAGATGTTCCTGTCGATGAACGATCCAAGCGCGATCGGTGGGGCAATGGCGGTCGCGTTGCTCGCCACTTTATATGGCGCGCTGCTGGCCAATCTGGTCGCGATGCCGATCGCCGCCAGGCTGCGCCGCTGCGCGCGCGAAGAAGCTTTTGAACGCACCCGGATCGAGGCGCCGCTGGTGGCCGTGGCCGCGCGGGAGGCACCCCGGTTGCGCGATCATCCGCGATCCATCGATCGTGCGCTGGCGGACAGGTCTGCTGCATGACCGACGATTTCTTTCCCGAAACCCCGGCTGCCCGGCCTATCTGGCTGGTGACGCTGGCCGATCTTGCGTTGCTGCTCGTCGGGTTCTTCGTGCTGATTCAGGCGAACCAGACACTTGACAAGAAAGCGCTGGCGCAAGGGTTGCGCGAAGGGTTCGGCATCACGACGCGGGTGGCGGAGCCAATGCCGGTTGCCGTCGCCGCCATGGCCGATTTCGCAGCCGGATCGAGTGTGCTGCCCGCGTCGCCCGCCAGCATCATTGCTTGGGCGCGCAGTGCGGCGGTTGATCCGCGCGTTCGGATCAGGATCAGCGGAGCAACCGACGGCAGCCATGTCGATGTCGAACCCGTCACCGGCAGCGCGAGCGTGCTTGCCGCCGATCGCGCGCGTGCCGTCGCGGCAGCGCTTGCCAGCGCCGGGGCGGTCCCGGCCGATCGGCTGACGATCGCAAATGACCCGAAACCCGGCCGCCGTGCTGTCACACTAACGCTTGGTTTTGGCGGGGAACGGCCATGATTTGCCGCTCGGCAACGCCATTTTGCCGGTTCCGGCAGACTTTGAAGGAGAAGACCATGTACCGTTTGCTTGCAACCACCTTGCTGATCGCCAGCCCGGCGGCAGCACAGACCGGCTTTCAGGATACCCAGGCGATTGACCGCGGCGTTGCTGCCTTTACCGGCAAGCCGATCGGTGCCGAAGGCGGCGCGCGGGCGCCCGTCGATGCCCGATTGAAGCTGGCCGCGTGCCCGATGGTGTCGATGGCGTGGCGCGCGGACAATCACGATTCGGTCGTGGTTACATGCACGGGCCCCGAATGGCGCGTCTATGTGCCCGTTATCGTTCCGCCAACGCCCGTGCCGGCCCCAGCTGCAGCGCCGGTCGCCGTTGCCGTGAAGCCGCAAATCGTAATCAAGCGTGGCGATCCGGTGACGATTGAGGCAGGCACAAACGGTTTTTCGATCAGCCGTGACGGCGTGGCGATGAGCGATGCCGCCCCCGGTGGCCGCTTGCTCGTCAATGTCGATGATCCCAAAAAGCCGGTTCAGGCAATCGCCGTCGGCGTCGGCCGCGCTACCCTGCCGGGCTATGCGCTTTAATCCAGACCCAAGATGATAATTTTTCCTAAAGCTTTGCTGCTGGCGGTCGTATCCTTGAGTGTAGGCACGATCACGAGGGTGGAGACATGGTGGATCCAGTTGGGATAAAGCCGGTTACGCACGAGCGTTCGCTGGCGCGCGTTGCGCAAACCGCGCCAATCACCCGCTCGCGCTCGGTTGTGCAGGACGATGCCGAAACCCCCGTTGCCGGTGGTATCGCTGGCCTGGTTGCCCAATATGCCGCGACAGCGCCGGTTGACGTGAATCGCGTTGCGGAAATCCGCGATGCCATCGCCAAGGGCGACTATCCGATCGTCGCTGAAACCGTCGCCGATCGCTTGATCGCCATCAAATTGAACTGGAAGCCGCAATGAGCCCCGGAACGACTCGGCGTGACGCCCTGATCCGCGTGATCGATGCGCTCCACGCCGAGATTGCCGCGCTGAAATCCAACGATGTGGCCGGGCTGGAGCGTGCCACGCGCACCAAGCTGATCGCGATTGATACGATCGCCACCACGGCTGACAGCGTTCCCACCCCCGATATCCGTGCGCTGGCCGAAGAAGCGCACCGGCTGAACGAAACCTGCCGGATCTATGTCAACCTGATGAGCGCCAATGTGCGGCGCCGGTTGCAGCAGCTGACGGGTGAAGGCCCCGCAGGATATCGCGGGCCAGCCCTGGCGGGTGGCTACGCCTAAACAGGCTTAATCGCCGGGAAATTGGCACGGTCCTTGCTGCGTAGGCTCCCGCAACAGGGGGCGTACCAAGTCGATGACCGTCAATCCAATCGACAGAAGCACCGGGACGATCCAGTCGGCGATTGCGCTGGCATCGGCCAAGACAGGTGTGGATTTCAATTATTTGCTGGGGCAGGCGCAAGTCGAAAGCGGCATGCGCGCCGATGCGCGCGCGCCGACGTCGAGCGCTTCGGGCTTGTATCAGTTTATCGAACAAAGCTGGCTTGCGGTCATCAAGAAGCACGGTGCGGAGCACGGTCTTGGCTGGGCGGCGGACAGCATTGGCCAGGGTGCCAATGGCCGCATGACCGTTGGCGATCCCGCCACCCGGCGCGCAATTCTGGCGCTGCGCAACGATCCCAGCACGGCATCGCTGATGGCCGCTGAACATGCCGCCGACAATAAAGCATCAATCGAAGGCAGCCTGGGCCGCACCGCGACCGGCACCGATCTGTATATGGCGCACTTCCTCGGGCTGGGCGGGGCGCGTAGTTTCCTGAAGAACATGGAAGCCAATCCCGGCAAGATTGGGGCTGCGCTGTTCCCGGCGGCGGCGCGCGCCAATCACAACATCTTTTACGGTCCCGGTGGCCAGCCGCGCACGCTGAGCGAAATTTATGACCGCTTTTCAGCGAAGCTCGATCGCGGGGCGGCATCCGTCGGGGCGGTGGGTCTGGCCTCGCGCAGCCTGACGCCGACAGAGGCGGGTGACGGCATAGAAGTCATCCCCGGCAAGGGCGAAAGCCAGAGCGGGGCGGCCCGCTGGGCACAGGCGACGATTACCCAGTTGAAGGGCACGACCGATCGTGCGGCGTCGCTGCTGCGGCCGACGCCCGATACAGCCCGGCTCGCCTATCTGATGCTCGCACGGTTGGGCGGTTAAGCGATGGCATCCAGCGTGAATTCCGGTCGTAACATCGGCGCCATTGCCCGCGGCGGCGCGTTGCCCGTCGCGATCCTGTTGCTCGTGCTGCTGATGGTCGTGCCGATCCCGGCGGCGTTGCTCGATATTTTCTTCATCATGAACATCACGATCAGCCTGGCCGTGCTGATGGTGGCGCTCAACGCGCAAAAGCCGCTCGATTTCTCGGCTTTTCCCAGCGTGCTGCTGTTCGCGACGTTGTTCCGCCTGTCGCTGAACGTCGCCTCGACCCGCGTCGTGCTGGTGCACGGGCATGAAGGCGAAGCAGCGGCCGGCCATGTCATCGAAGCCTTTGGCACTTTCCTAATCGGCGGCGATTATGTCGTCGGGCTGTTCGTGTTCACGATTCTGGTCATCATCAACATGATCGTCGTCACCAAGGGCGCGGGTCGCGTCTCCGAAGTGTCGGCGCGGTTCACGCTCGATGCCTTGCCCGGCAAGCAGATGGCGATCGATGCCGATCTGAATGCCGGTCTGCTGACGCCCGAAGAAGCCAAGGCGCGCCGGATCGAAGTGGCGACCGAGGCCGATTTCTACGGATCGATGGATGGTTCGTCCAAATTCGTGAAGGGCGATGCGATTGCCGGGCTGCTGATTCTTGCCGCCAACATCATCGGCGGGCTGATCCTGGGACCGCTCAGCCACGGGATGACGATCGGCGATGCCGCGCAAACCTATGTGCTGCTCGCGATCGGCGATGCGCTCGTCGCGCAGATTCCGTCGCTGATGCTGTCGATTGCGGCGGCGACGATCGTCACCCGCGTTACCTCGAGCCAGGATCTCGCGGGCCAGATCGGCAGCCAGTTCGGCTCGGCCAAAACATGGACGCCGGTGGCGGCCATCCTTGCCCTGCTCGGCGTGCTGCCGGGCATGCCGCATTTCATCATTCTGCCCGCCGCCGCGATTGCCGCTTTTGCCGCCTGGAAACTTCGCCAGATCGCCCAGCGTCCTGCCGTGATCGAAGAGATCACCGCCGAACCCATCGATCCGTCGCGGATCAGCTGGGAAGAGGTTGCCGATTCGATCCAGATTAATCTCGATATCGGTTACGGGCTGGTCCCGTTGGTCGATGAACGCCGTGGCAGCCCCTTGATGGGGCGGATCACGGGGGTGCGGCGGCAATTGTCGAAGGAGCTCGGCTTCATTGTGCCGCAGGTGCGCGTGCGCGATGATATCAACCTGTCGCCCTACACCTACCGCATCGTCGTCGGCGGGGTCGTGATCGGTGAGGATACGGTCTCGCCCGATGAAATGCTTGCGCTCGATACCGGGCAAGCGGTTGGCGGGCTGCTCGGCAAGCCCGTCAAGGACCCGACCTTCGGGCTCGACGCGACCTGGATCGCGCAGGGCGATGCCGATGCCGCCACCGGTGCCGGTTTTCTGGTGGTTGATCCCGGTACGGTCATTGCGACGCATCTCAACCATCTGCTCTCGACCAACGCCGCCGAACTGCTCGGCCCGGACGAAGTGCAGAGCCTGCTCGATCAGCTGAAGGAACGCGCCGCCAATCTGGTCGCCGCATTGAGCCCGACGCCGGTGCCGCTGACGACGCTGACGCAGGTGCTGCGCGGGTTGCTCGCCGAAGGGATCGCGCTGAAGGAATTCCGCCGGATCGCCGCCGCCATTGCGGTTGCCGCGCAGCGCACCCTCGATGCCGAGGAAATCATCGAGGCGATCCGCCCCGATCTCGGCCCGCTGATCATCCAGAAACTATGCGGCGTGCGCGAGCCGCTGCGCGTGATGACGCTGGAGGGGCAACTCGAAGGGCTGCTTGGTCAGGCCGCACGCGCCGATCCGTCGCGCCGCCACACGATCGAACCCGATCTTGGCCGCCGTATCGTCGAGGCGCTGCAACGCGCTGCCCAGCCGCTTGTCGCAGAGGCAAAGCCCTTCGCGCTCGTCGTTCAACCCGCGATCCGCATTGCGATCCGCAAACTGGTGAAGACCTGTATGCCCGATACGCCCGTGATGAGCTTTTTCGAAGTGCCCGAGGATAAATCGGTCGAAGTCGTCGCGGTGATCGGCGCCCCCGGAGCATTGCCGGCATGAGCGCCCTGCCAAATCCTGCCGGTTTTGCCGCCGCGCTTGCCGCTTCGCCAACCGTCTCTGGGCCGATCGTCTATGGCCGGACCAAACCCGATGCGGCTGCGCTTGCCCGCAAGCATTTGCCGCTCGTCCGGCGGGTCGCCTGGCACATTCATGGCAGCATGAGCAGCGCGGTCGAGGTCGAGGACCTGATACAGATCGGCATGGTCGCCCTGCTCGAGGCGTCCGCCACATTCGAGGATCGCGGGCAGGTGAGCTTCGAGCAATATCTGCTGACGCGGGTGCGCGGCGCGATGATCGACGAGCTCCGCCGCCAGGCGACGCTGACGCGCGGCGCGATGCGACGCCGGCGTGCCTATCAGGATGCTGTTGCCGCGCTGACGAACGAAACCGGCAAGCGCCCCGATGAAGCAGCGGTTGCCGCGCGGCTGGGCGTGACGCCCGAAAAGCTGCGGATCGAGTATGCCGCTGCCGAGCCAGTGCGGTTCGAGACGATCGATGATGTCTATTCAGACGATTTGCCCTGGTTCGCGAGCGACGAGCCCAACGCGTTCGATCAGTTGGCGGAAGCGGGCATACGCGACACGCTTGTCGCCGCGATCGCTGCTTTGCCTGAACGCGAGGCACAGGTGATCCAGCTTTATTATGTCGAGGAACTGAACCTGGAGGAGATCGGGTTGGTGTTGGGCGTCGGCCCCGCGCGCATCTGCCAGATCAAGAAATCGGCGCATGATCGACTGAAAAAAGCGCTGGCGCGGGGGATGTGATAACAAGTGCTATTCTACAGCCCCTCCCCTTTAGGGGAGGGGTTGGGGTGGGGGCCGTCCTAAAGCGCGTCGATCTCAGTGAGACCGACAGCCCCCACCCCCTTCTCCTCCCCTAAAGGGGAGGGGTGACAAAGTTCAATTTACCCGAAATTCCCGGGTGTACCCATCGCGCCCATCCGCGCGGCGATGGCGTGAAACTCGGCGATCGTTTCCTCGATAATCGCCGCGACGGGCTTCACACTGTCGATCAGCCCTGATGTCTGCCCGGCCAAGCCGACCGCTGCTTCCATATCGCCGCCGAAGTAGAGATCCTGCAACCGCGCGAACGTATCGGCGGGCATCAGGCCGGCTTCGTGAATCGCGGCGGTGCGCTCGGTCTTCAGCGCGCGGATGCACGGGGTCGATTTCTGATTGAGCACCAACGTGCCGGTTTCCTTGGCGTCGATGATCGCCTGTTTGTAATTGTGATGCACCGGGCTTTCAGCGGACGAGACGAAGCGTGTCCCCATCTGCACGGCCTCTGCGCCCAGCGCGAAGGCGGCAGCCATGCCCTTGCCGTCGCAGATGCCGCCAGCCGCGACGAGCGGCACGTCGGTGACGCGGCGGATCGCTTGAAGCAGCACCAGCGTGGAGACTTCCTCAGGGTTCTTGAAGCCGCCGCCTTCCGACCCTTCAACCACTAGCCCATCGATCCCGGCGGCGACGCATTTCATTGCGGTCTCCACGGTGGGCACGGCGTGATAGACGGTGATCCCGGCGGCCTTTAGCGGCGCGATGAATTTCGCGGGGCTGCCCGCCGATGTGGTGACGAACTTCACTCCGGATTGGCAGATGAAGTGCAGCATCGCATCATCCTTCAGGAACCGGATCGGCAGGTTTACGCCGAACGGCGCGCTGGTGAGCGATGCCATCTTAACGATCTCGGTCTGGCAGTTTTCGGTCTCTCCCGAGGAGGTTTCGATGATGCCCAGCCCACCTGCGTTGGACACGGCTGAGGCGAGTGCTGACCGGGCGATCCAGCCCATCGGCGCCTGAACGATCGGATAGCGCGCGCCGGTATGCGCCAGAAAACGGTTCATCGAGACATCCCCTGCCTTTGTCGTTGCTTGCTCTTTGCGGGCTGCTGGCGGAAAAGAAAAGCGGGTCGCAGCGGGGCTGCATCGGCGCTAAAGCTTCGGCGAACCGATCGCCGCCAGCTGAGCGTGCCGACGGACAAGGCGAGGGGCACGGGCCAGATGAAACCATTAAGCGGCATTCGCGTGCTCGATTTCGGGCGGTACATCGCCGGGCCTTACTGCGCCGCGTTGCTGGCCGATTATGGTGCCGATGTGATCCGGGTGGAACGCGTTGGCGGCAATGAAGATCGCTTCCCGGTGCCGGTGGCCGAAGACGGCGCGGGCGCGGGGTTCCTGCAGATGAACCGCAACAAGCGCTCGCTCGCGCTGTCGCTGGGCAGTGCCGAGGGGCAGGCGATCGTCAAACGGCTCGTCGCCACCGCCGATATCGTGGTGGCGAACATGCCCGCGGAAGCGCTCGCCAAGGCCGGACTCGACCTCGACTCGCTGCGCGCGACCAAGCCCGATATCATTCTGGTGACCGCGTCGGCCTTTGGCGAAGAAGGGCCGATGGCCGGGCGGGTCGGGTTCGATGCGGTGGGGCAAGCGATGTCAGGCGTCGTGCGGCTGACGGGAACGCCCGATCAGCCTTACCGCGCGCAAGTGAATTATGTCGATTTCGGCACCGCGCTGCACTGTGCATTCGGGGCGATGGTTGCTTTGCGCGAACGCGATCGGACGGGGCGGGGGCGGCAGGTATCGGGATCGTTGCTCGGCACCGCGACCGCGATGTCGAACGCTCTCAGCATCGATCACGCGCTGAACGGCGTGGAGCGGGTGCCGATGGGCAATCGCAGCTTTGGTTCGGGGCCGACGGATGTGTTCGCGACCAGCGACGGCTGGATCATCACCCAGGTGGTCAGCAACCCGATTTTCGCGCGCTGGGCCAAGCTGGTTGGCGCGCCTGAGCTGATCGACGATCCGCTTTATGCCGATGATATGGCGCGCGGCGACAATGGCGAAGCGCTCAGCGCGCGCATGGCGAAGTGGTGCGCGACCCGCACGACCGAGGAGGCGATAGAGACCCTCGGGGCTGCCCGCATTCCCGCCGGGCCGGTGCTCGATCCGTCACAGGTGATGGCGCACCCGCAGGTACAGGCGATGGGCTATGTCGAGCATGTCCGCTATCCCGGCACGCCAGCGCCCGCACCGATTGTCGGCGCGCCGATTGCGCTGAGCGATTCACCGCGCGATCCGATGCAGCGCGCGCCGCAATCGGGCGAGCATAGCGCCGCCATCCTGGCCGAGCTTGGCTATGGCGCCGATGAGATCGCGGCGATGGCAGCGGCAGGGGTCGTCCAGCTGGCGGCTTAAGGAGCAAGACCATGAACCCCGCGCGCACTCCCGTCATCATCGGTGTCGGTCAGATCAACGACCGGACCGAAGACCCCTTTGCCGCGATGGACCCGGTCGGGCTGATGGCTGCTGCATTGCGCGCCGCCGATGCCGATGGCGGGGGCGGCTGGCTGGGGGCAATCGATTCACTCAGCGTTGTCGACCAGATTTCATTTCGGGAGATGAACCCGCTGGTCGACGCAGTGGCCGCCAATCTGGGGATCACGCCTGCGCACCGGTTCCAGACGCCTAAGCCGATGGGCGACAGCCCGGTGCGGTTGCTGAACGAAGCGGCGAACCGGATCGGTTCCGGCGAATCGATCGTGGCGGCCGTGGTCGGGGCCGAAGCGCTGCGCACGGCCGCCAAACGCGCTGCGGCCACTGGTGGTGATGTCGATCACAACGCCATGCGGATCCGCCACAAGGGTGTCGCGCCGATCTATCGCCAGCGTTACGGGCTGACCGCGCCGGTGGACGTCTATCCGCTATATGAAAATGCCACTCGATCGGCCTGGGGGCAGACGCTGGCCGAAGCGCAGGCCGAAAGCGGGCGCATCTGGTCGCTGTTTTCGCAGGTCGCGGCGGACAATCCGAATGCGTGGCTGCGCAATCCGAAAAGCGTCGAGGAAATCGTCACGCCTTCGTCCGCGAACCGCCCGATCGCCTTCCCCTATCCCAAGCTGATGGTGGCCAACAGCGCCGTCAATCAGGGCGCGGGCTTCATCGTGACCAGCCTGGCAGAGGCCCGCGCGCGGGGCATCGCCGATAATCGCCTTATCTATATCGGCCACGGTGCCGCCGCGCATGAACCCGACGATGTACTCGCACGCGATGGCTATGCGGCATCGGCGGGGATGCGGGTATCGCTGGAGCAGACCCTCGCTGCCAATGGCCTGACGATCGAGCAGATCGATCTGGCCGAGCTTTACTCCTGTTTCCCCTGCGTCCCCAAAATGGCGCGGCGGATTATCGGCTGGCCTGAAGACAGGCCGGCGAGCGTTGTCGGCGGGTTGACCTTTGGCGGCGGGCCGATCGGCAATTATATGAGCCACGCAATCGCCGCGATGGTCGATCGGCTGCGCGCCGGGGACGGACAGCATGGCCTGTTGTTCGGCAATGGCGGCTTTGCGACCTATAACCACAGCACCATCCTGTCGCGTGCGCAGATCCCGGGTGTGAGCTTTCCCCATGATTTCGATCATCAGGCACGGGCAGCGGCCATGCGCGGACCGGTGCCGCTGGTTGATGAGGATTATGCCGGACCGGGCATGATCGAAACCTACACGGTGTTCTATGGTCGGGCCGGGTCGCCCACCAACGGCGTGGTTGTGGCGCGCAATACAGCGGGGAATCGCTTCCTCGCGCGGGTGCCCGGTGACGATGCGGCCGGAATAGCGTTTCTTGTCGACGCGACGACTGATCCGATCGGCACATCCGGCGTTGCGGTGGTAGCGGCCGACGGGTTGCGCGATTGGCAGCGCAGTGGCTGACGCTCGGCCCACGAAAAAACCCCGGTAGCGTAAGCCACCGGGGTTCTTTGTCCGCACTCCTTTGGAAGCAAGGAGGGCCGGGCGGCTCCGACACCCTTGAAGGGGGGCGGTGCCGGAGCCGTTTCCTTGTTTAGCGGAGCAGCTGGAGCACGCCCTGCTGCGACTGGTTCGCCTGGCTGATCAGCGAGGTCGAGGCCTGGCTCAAGATCTGTGCACGGGCCAGCTCAGTCGTTTCGGTCGAGAAGTCGACGTCTTCGATGCGGCTGCGAGCGTCCGTCAGGTTGGCAACGCTGTTGGTCAGGTTGTTGACGACCGAGCTCAAACGGCTCTGACCGGCGCCGAGCGTTGCACGCGTGGTGTTGGTCGCGGTCAGTGCGGTGTCGATGACGCCCAGTGCCGTGTTGGCACCAGCAACCGTCGAGATGTCCGAAGCAATCGCTGCAGTCAGATCAAGGCCGCCAACGTCGAGCGTCACCGTGTCACCCGATGCCGAACCGGTCTGGATCACGACGGTTGCGGCTGCGGTGCCAACCAGCGAAACGCCGTTGAAGTTGGTGTTCGCCTGAATGTCGGTCAGCTGTGCGGTCAGCTGCGTCACTTCGGCCTGCAGGTTGGTGCGATCGCCTGCCGAATAGGTACCCGAAGCCGACTGAACGGCAACTTCGCGCAGACGCTGCAGAATGTTGGTCACTTCAGCAAGCGCACCGTCAGCGGTCTGCGACAATGCGATGCCGTCATTTGCGTTGCGGATTGCCTGGTTGGTGCCGCGGATCTGCGACGTGAACGATGATGCGATGGCGAGGCCGGCGGCATCGTCCTTCGACGAGTTGATGCGCTTGCCGGTCGACAGACGCTCGATGCTGTTGGTAAGCGCCTGGCTGGCGCGATTGTTTGCGTTGCTGGCTTTCAGCGCGGCGACGTTGGTTCCGATAACAGTCATGGTCGTATCTCCATTTGCCTGACGCTCCTTGTCGCCCCCCATCGGAAGAGCCGAGCCGTCAGCAGGGTAAACGACCGTCTCCGGGCAACATTAAGCAGAATTGCAAACCACGATGGTGGCGGTGCTGGTGGCAGGGTGCGAAAGCTTGCCGGGTCGTGCGGCAAAATCGCCGTCCCGCGTCGTCTTGCCTCGTGTCGCAACGGGGGCGGCAAGCCGGAAAATAATTGCCGGACGACGGCATGATTAACGGTTGATTTACCTTAATTGCCCCATGTCTTCCTCACACAAGGGGGAAACCAATGCGGTCCATCTATCCGTCAGCTGCCATCCTTCGCCAACGCTATGCCTTGGTGTCGTCCTTGCGGGCGCAGGGTTTTGCGATTGCATCGGCAGAGGATGCGCGGCCACAGCCCGGGGACCTGTTTCTGATCGCCGAGGGCGAATTGCCACAGGCGCCGGCCCGCACGGTGATCCTGGGGGATGAAGGTCGTTATGTCGTGCCCGCGCGCGACGGCAGCCCGGCCCGCATCAGCTACACCGCCGATGATAGCGCGATTGGTGACGGCTTTGCCCGTGCGCTGCTCGCCGGGCCCGAAGCGCCCACCGCTGCCGACCCCGAAAGTCTGGCTCTCTATGCGCTGGCGGAACGGGTGGCAGCCGCTGATATCACCGTCCTGATCAACGGCCCAACCGGCACCGGCAAGGAAGTGCTCGCCCGCGCCATTCACATGGGGTCGAGCCGCCGGGACGGGCCGTTCATTGCTATCAACTGTGCTGCCCTGCCTGAATCGATGCTCGAAGCATTGCTCTTCGGCCATCAGAAGGGGTCGTTCACCGGCGCGTCTTCAGGCGGGGAGGGTTTCTTTCGCGCTGCCAATGGCGGCACGCTGTTGCTCGACGAAATTGCGGAAATGCCGTTGCAGCTGCAGGCCAAGCTGCTCCGTGCGTTGCAAGAGCGCGAAGTCGTACCGCTGGGCGCATCGGTGCCAGAGCCGATCGACGTGCGCGTCATCGCCTGTGCGAACCGCGATTTGCAGACCGAGGTCGCCGAGGGCCGGTTCCGTGCCGATCTTTATTACCGGTTGAGCGTGTTCCCGCTGTCGACGAAGCCGCTCGCCGAACGCCGTCGGGATATCCCGGCGCTGACCGCGACAATGGTGCTGCGCCACGCGGTTGGCCGCGCAACGATCCCCTGGCCTGATGCCTCGGCGATCGACGTGCTGATGCGCCATGATTGGCCGGGCAATGTCCGCGAACTGGAAAATGTCGTGCAGCGCGCCCTGCTGTTCGCCGCGGGTGACACGATCAGTGCATCGCACATCCTGTTCGATCGTCCACCGGTGACAGCGGCGACACCAATCGTGGCCGCGACGCCAGCTGAAGATGCTGTGCCCGCAACCCTGGGCAACATTGTCCAGATGTCAGAATTTCAAGCGATCCGCGAGACGTTGGCCGCTTGTGGCGGTAGTCGGATCGAAACGGCACGGCGGCTTGGTATTTCGGAACGCACGTTGCGGTATCGGCTCGCCAAGGCGCGGGAACAGGGCGAGATGATTACGCCTGCCTATTCGAGCAACTTTAGCAAGGTGGCTTCAGCATGAGTGGGATCGGTGGAGTCGGCGGCCCGATGGGGGTTGACCGCGTGCTCGCGTTGCGGGCGCAGATTCTGGAAAAGAACCAGGCGTTGCAACGTGCCGGTGCCAGTGTGGGCACCACGGCCGCGCCTGCATCGACCGATAAGGGCAGTTTCGCCTCGACGATGCAGGAGGTGCTGAACAGCGTCAACGCCGCGCAAAACAAGGCGGGAGACATCAGCGCCGCCTATGAACGCGGCGAGAATGTCGACATCGCCAAAGTGATGCTGGCGCGTCAGGAAGCCGCGATCGGCTTTGAAGCAACGCTGCAAGTCAGAAATAAACTTCTGTCCGCTTACAAGGACATCATGAGCATGCCGGTCTAAGCCATGAGCAACCAACTCACCCCCGCCACGCCCGTTTTGCCCGAGCGTTTTGCCAATCCGCTGCGCCAGATCGGATCGCTGCTGCAACAGCCGGCAGTGCGCCGCAGCCTGCCTATGGTGCTGCTCGTCAGTCTGATCGCCGCCGCGGCGATCGCCTGGATGACGCTGGCCAGCCCGCAGCAGAAAACCCTGTTCTCGGGGCTGCCCGATGCCGACAAGGCGGCGGTGACGGCCGCGCTGCAACAGGCGAACATCGCATCGCGCATTGATGAGGGCACTGGCGCGCTGACCGTGAATGAAGACGATTATTCGCGCGCTCGCATCCTGCTCGCCGGGCAAGGCCTGCCCAAGGCAGCGCCGGGCGGATACCAGATCCTCGACAATCTACCGATGGGGGTTTCGCGCGCGGTGGAGGGTGAACGGTTGCGTCAGGCCCGCGAGACCGAGCTTGCCCGCTCGATTCAGGAAATCGACGCCGTCGCCGAAGCCCGCGTGCATCTCGCGATGCCCGAAACCAGCGTGTTCGTGCGCGACAATGCTGCACCCTCGGCGTCGGTGATTTTGAAGCTGCAGCCAGGACGGAGTCTGTCTGAAGCGCAGGTCAGCTCGATCATCAATCTCGTCGCTTCGTCCGTACCGGGGATGAAAACCGATGCCGTGACGGTCGTCGATCAGATGGGCGCCCTGCTCACCCATGTGCAAGGTCAGGATTCGACGACGCTGGCAGGCGACGCCCGGATCGATTTCCAGCGCCGGATCGAAGACAAATATCGCGCGCAATTGACGCAGCTGCTGACGCCGCTGGTCGGCCCGGGCAATTTCTCTGCCGAGATTCAGGCCGATGTCGATCTCGACGAAACCCAGGCGACCCGCGAAAGCTATGACAAGCAGGGCGCGCTTCGTGCCGAACAGGGCAATTGGACGGGCGTTGGCGCGCCCGGTCAGCAACCACCTGGCGGCATCCCCGGTGCGCTGTCAAACACCGCACCTGCCGCCAGCACCGTGACACCACAAAGCCAGACGCCAGCCGCTGGTGCTACCCCAGCGCCGGGGGCAACACCGACGCCTGCGGGCGCTGCCAGTGCTGTACCGGCCAAGGCCGCTGAAAATTATTCACGCGCCTATGATCTGGGCAAGGAAATCTCGGTCACCCGGGCGATGCCGGGCACCGTCAAGCGCCTGTCGGTGGCCGTGTTGTTGCGCGACCCTGAAACGGGCAAGCCGCGTAGCCCGGTTGAGATCCAGCAAATCACCCAGCTTGTCCGCGCTGCGGTTGGCTATGATGCGGCGCGCAACGATCAGGTCACGGTCATCGCCCGCAAATTCGCCAAATCGACCGCGCTCGACGATGAAGCACCTTGGTACGAAGCCGGGTGGCTGCCGATTGTGGCACGCAACGTGACTGCCATTGTGATCGCGATGATGGTGCTGATGCTTGGCATCCGTCCGCTCGCCAAGGCGGTCTTGAAGAAGCGCGACGAAACGCCGCCGCTGCGCACTGGCCCTGGTACCGCTTTCGCGACCGCGGGTAGCGCACCGGGGGCTGCTCCCCAGCAGATGCAGGACGGCGTGCCGATTCCGGTCAGCATCGAGATGATCGACAACGCCCGCAACTTCGATGACCGGATCGGCATGGTGCGCGGCTTTACCCGAGACAACCCGTCGCGTGCGGCGCTTGCGGTGCGTGACATGATCAAGGCGGATGCAAGCTGATGGAACAGCCGACACGCAGCTATACAGGCGTTGAGCGCGCCGCCGTGCTGATGATGCTGGTGGGCGATGACGAAGCTGCCGCCATTCTGCAAAAGCTGGAGCCCGAAGAGGTCCGTCAGCTCGGCAAGGCAATGTTCGCGGTGGCCGATGTGAGCGAGATCGAGGTGGAGACCGTGCTCGACGATTTTGTCGGCAAGGCGCGCGCCCGCACGGGTGTTGGTTTCGATCCGCGCCCGCGCATCGAATCGATGATGAACCGTGCGCTCGGCCAGGAAAAGGCCGACAGCGTCCTAGCGCGGATCACCCCGCCCGCCGATGCCTGCCAGATCGATCTGCTCGATTGGCTCGACGCCAGTGAGATTGCCGGGCTGATCGAAAAGGAACACCCACAGATTGCTGCTGTGCTGATCGCCAATCTCGATCCCGGCATTGGTGCGCAGGTGCTTGAGCTGTTGCCCGATTCGATCCAGCCCGATGTGCTCCACCGGATCGCCCGGCTGGGGCCGATCACGCCGGAGGCGGTCGAGACGCTCAAGACGATGCTGTCGAACCGGATTGGTGCAAACCAGCAATCGACCGGCGTGATGCTGGGCGGCACGCGCGAAGCGGCCAAGATCATGTCGAGCGCGCGCAAGGCCACCGAAGCGCGGGTGATGCCCAAATTGTTCAAGATCGACCGGGAAACCGCCAAGGCAATCGAAGAGGCGATGTTCGTCTTCGAAAATCTGCTTGAGCTCGACGACAAGAATCTCGGCACGCTCATTCGCAACATCGATGGCGACATCCTCGTCCGCGCGCTCAAGGGCGTCGACGAAACAATGCGCGGCCGGTTCCTGGCGTGCATGTCGAGCAGGGCGGCAGACGGCATTCGCGACGAGCTCGAATCGCGCGGGCCGATGCGCCTGTCCGAAGTGCTCGAAGCGCAGAAATCGATCATCCAGATCGCGCGCAGTCTCGCCAAGGAAGGCACCATCATGATGGGCGGGGGCGACGACGATTATGTCTAGTTTCGCTGCCGGTTTCTCGGCGCGGCACGATGCCGCCGCGCAGGCACTTCACCAGGCATTTGGTACGCCGAGCGAAGGCTTTGCGCCGGCTGACCTGAAGGCGCGCGCGGCGGGAAGGGGGAAACCGAAATCCTTCGCCCCACAAGAATCTGCACCCAAAAGCTTCAGCCCGGCCGACCCGGACCGTGACCCCACCCAGGGTTGGGATCCGCTCAGCCCCCATGTCGAGCCGACCGGCTTTGTTGACCCCATTGAAACCGCGCGGAATGCCGGCTTTGCCGAAGGGGTCGATCATGGCCGGTCGCTCGAACGCGAAGCGCATGAGCGTGATCTGGCGCTGCTTCAGTCGCTATCGCACGCGCTGAAAACAAGCGGGCGGATCGACCGCGATCTGCTCGCGCGGCAATTGCGGGAAGCCGTGATGTCGCTGGTGACCAAGCTTGTCGGTGAAATCGGCATTTCGGGCGATTTGCTCGCCGGGCGGATCGCCGCCGCGGCCGATCTGCTGGCCGATAGCGCCGAATCGGCGATCCTTCGCGTCCATCCCGATGATGTTGCGCTGCTGCAGGATAAGCTGCCCGCCACGATCATGCCCGTGGGCGATGCCAGCATCGATCCCGGCAGCTTCGTGCTCGAATCGGCATCGACGATTGTCGAGGACGGTCCTGAATTGTGGCTCGAACAATTGACGCAGGCGATCGACCGGGTGGCCGTGCCGTCATGCTGAACCGTTTCACGGCTGATTATCTGGAAGGCGTCGCCGCCGCCGATTTCGCCCCACGCCCGCGCGTATCGGGGCGGCTCGCCTCGTTCGACGGCTTGCTGATGGAAGCGACCGGCCTGTCGCTGCCGGTCGGCACGATCTGTTCGATCGGCACCGGCAAGGCACGCGTCGAGGCAGAGGTGATCGGCTTTCGCAGTGGTCGTACCTTGCTGATGAACCTGGGCGGCCCCGCGCCTTTATTGCCGCAAGCGCCCGTGCGCCCCTTGGGGCCGCCGGGCGAAGCCGAAGTCGGGGCAGCGCTGCTCGGGCGCGTGGTCGATGGGGCGGGTAAGCCGATTGACGGGCTTGGCCCCATTCGTGGCGCTGGCCATTGGCCGATCGCCGGCAAGCTCCAAAACCCACTCGATCGCGGTCGCGTGTTGAAGGCGATGGATGTCGGGGTGCGCGCCATTAACGGCTTGCTGACGATCGGGCAGGGCCAGCGGATCGGCATCATGGCCGGATCGGGCGTCGGCAAATCGGTGCTGCTCGGGATGATCGTGCGCGCGGCCGAAGCCGATGTGATCGTGATCGGGCTGATCGGCGAGCGCAGTCGTGAAGTCGCCGATTTCCTGGAAACCAAGGTGGCGGGTGAAGCGCGGCAGCGTGCCGTCGTGGTCGCTGTCCCCGCCAATCACTCGCCCGTGCTGCGTATTCGCGGGGCGTTGCGCGCAACAGCCATTGCCGAGGCTTTTCGGGCGGAGGGCAAGAATGTGCTGTTGATCATGGATTCGCTGACCCGCGTGGCCCATGCCGGGCGCGAGATTGGTCTGGCGCTCGGCGAGCCCGCCAGCGCGCGCGGCTATCCGCCCTCGGCCATCGCGATGCTGCCCAACCTGATCGAACGCGCGGGCACCGATGTGGCGTCGGGTGGATCGATCACGGCGATCTACACGGTGTTGGCTGACGGCGATGATGGCAATGATCCGGTGGTCGACAGCGCCCGATCGATCCTTGACGGGCATATCGTGCTCTCACGCCAGCTGGCTGAGCGCGGTGTCTATCCGGCAATCGATATCGGCCCCTCGGTCAGCCGGGTGATGACGGACATTACCGCCAAGCCGCATCAGCGCGCGGCGCGCGTGTTGCGCGGCCATCTGGCGACCTATGAGGAAAATCGCGATCTGGTGTTGATGGGTGCCTATCGATCGGGGGCCGATCCGGCGATTGACCAGGCGATCGCCTGCCACGGCGCGATCATTGAGTATATCCGCCAAAGCGCGGACGAAATCGTGACCCTTAATGATGCGGTCGCCGAGCTGACCGGCGTGTTCGGCGATGGCTAAACGCGGCATTTCGCTCGACCGCATCCTGCGCGTCCGCACGCTCCAGCTCGGGTTGGTTCAGGCGGCCGAAATGCAGGCGCATGAAAAGGTAGCGAGCGAAGATGCACTGCGCAGCCGGATCGCCCAGCTGGTCGACAATGTCTCGCCGAAGGAAGCCGCTGAAAATGCCTTTTCCTTCATTGCGGCCGCACATTTTCGCGATCGGTTGAATCAATCCGCCGCAGCTGCCGATGCACGGCTGCGCGCAGCGACTCAAGCCCTCGACCGCGCGAGCGACGCAACGCGCGAAGCACGGCGCGACCAATCAGCTATTGAAAAGCTGATCGCGCGCGAAGACAAGGCCGCCGCCATCAAGGCGATGCGCGCGCTTGAAGAAGCGCCACCGATACGCCGGAATCGGCACGATCCTTGCTGAACACCTGACGGGCAATCATGCCCCCGGGATGTGTGCATGTTCGAGCTTTCGCTTTCTCCAGCCATCGCGCCCGCTGTTGCGCCGGTTCCGGGGGCCACGACCCCCGGGACGATCGGCTTCGCGCAGGTGCTGGCAAACGCAACGGGCGATGCTGCAGCGCTTCTGTCACCGCTGATTGCCGAATCATTGCCGCCCGAACGGCAAATTCCTGCCGCTCACCCCTTGCCAGTCGTCGACGGCGATATACCCAATGGCGACGCGCCGTTATCGTCGGACGATCTTGCGACGTTGATTCTCGTTCCGCGCCCGCCGAGCGACGTGAAAGTCGATGCTGCGCCTTTTATGGTGGCTGAAGCGGCCAGTGATGTGCGTACGCGCGCCGTCCCGCCCGATCATGTGGCCCAGCTTCCGGTCGTCGCCACGCGGCCACCGGCACCGATCGCGGTCGCAGTTGATCGTTCGGCGACCGTCCCGGCTGGGCTGGCTAGCAGTCGGCGCGCCAACAAGGCTGCCGAACAACCCGAACCGATCGAACACGCTGATGCACCCGAAGCGACTATCCAGGCGGTTGCGCTTACCCCGGTGAGCGCGGCTGACGGGCAACTGGTGGCGTCTGTTCAGGCTGAACCTGCGCCGACGCCGGCTGCGACGGCCTCGACGGCCACCGCCGCTGCACCTCCAAGCGTGACGGGTCCATCGGCCATTGCTGCTGTAACACCGGCCACCCGGGCACAAGGTGCCATCCCAACGCCAACGATCACAATAGCGCCAGCCGCTCGGCCGGTTCGTCTGCCGATTGGGGCTGTGGCAATTCCGACCAGCGAGGCCGCCGTTCTGCTGCCAGCCGAAGCACTGCCTCGCCCAGTGTCGGTTGATGTGCCCTCAACAGAACAACCGCTGCGGGGCGCAGGTGCGGTTCCACCGATCGCGCGGGAGCTGTCCAATCCGGGCATCGCCGCTGGTTCCGACCGGACGGTGATCCTGCCGCACGGGGTGGTGATTACGGTGCCAACCAACCGCCCATCACCCGTGCCGGGGGAGATCATCCCGATCGCACCGGTCGCGTCGGCTGCCATTGCTGCCCGCACTGACACGGTGATCACAGCCACCCCCGCGCCCGTTTCACCGCCGCTGATCGGCGTACCCGTTCCGGCGTTGCGCGCTTTTGCTGCAGCAATCGCCGCCACAAACGCGCCGTTCACGCCCCAGGCACTTGACGATGAAGCGCCAATCCTATCGCCCGCGGTCAGCGTGCAACCCGACGCGACGATCCGGCAGACGGAGGTTAGCGGACGATCCCTACCGCCGATTGACATGCAGCGCGAAGACTGGACGCGTGCGCTGATCGACCGGATCGATGCGGTTCGCGATGTCGCCAATGCGCGTGATACGCGAATAGCACTGGTGCCCGATGCGCTCGGCAAGATTGAGGTCGCGCTTCGTCAGGACGGTGATACCCTGCACGTCGCCTTCACCGCTGATGCGCCTGCGACGCGGGCCTTGCTGGCGGAGGCACAGCCCCGGCTTGCCGAGCTTGCCGAAGCGCGCGGGTTGAAGCTGGGGGATACGGCGGTATCGACGCGCGGCGACCAGCAAAATGATCGCGCGGCGAGCGGCTTTGGCCAGCCTGCCGATCAGCGTCGGCCAGCGCCCGCACCACAGGGAAGCGCGTCCAATCGTTCAACCTCAACCAACCCCGCCCCCGCCCGGGCGGATTCCGACAACCGAATTGCGTGATCTGAAGGGGAAATAAGATGGCGAAGACTGAAGACAAGGACACCGAAAAGGCACCCAAGAAAAAGGGTGGCGCGATGAAATGGGTGATCATCATCGTGGTTACGCTGATCGTTATCGGCGGCGGCGTTGGCGGGGGGCTCTATGCCATGCAGGCCGGCCTGATCGGTGGCGGCGCGCACGGCGAATCGGCGCATATCGAACACCCGCGGCTTGTCCCCAAAAGCGAGGAAAAGCGCGGCGGTGGTGAAGACGATGGTCATGGCGGCGGTGGCGGCGGCGGCAGCCATTCGCCGATGGGCAAGGGCGGCGATAAATACGCCTCCAACTATTACGCCATGGAAAAGGAATTCACGTCGAATCTGCGCGAAAGCGTGCATTTCATCCAGGTCGGCATCGCGGTTTCCACGCCCTATGACGAACGCGTCATCGAAAATCTGAAGACGCATGAGATCGCCGTGCGCTCGGCCGTACTGCTCGCGCTGGGCGAGGCGACCGAGGAACAGGTGTTCGCGGTGGAGGGCAAGCGCCAGATGCAGGCGCATCTCGTGAAGGCAATTAACGCTGTTTTGAAGCAAAAAGAAGGATTCGGCGGCGTTGGTAACGTCTACTTTACCAATTTTGTTGTTCAGTGAGGCATGGTTAACGAGCCTTCACCAACGGCAGCAAGCGAGCGGCGCGATCGGGGACGATCGCGCCCACCCGCTGAGCATGCCGCTGCGCTGGGGGTAGCCAACCTCAATCCCTTTGGTGATCTGCACACGCTGCAGCATTTGTCGGCGCTCCTGGCGCGCTCGCTGCGCGGCGTATTCGAACCGCTGCTGCGGTGTGAGGCGCGGATCTGGGCCGAACCGCTCGTCGTCCAGCGCTTTGCCGATTACCGCGCCGAGCGGCCGGAGACCCTCACCGCCTGGCTGCCGATGGTGATGGCGCCGACCCCCGGCACCGCGCTGATCCTATTCGATGGCAAGTTCGTGCTCGAACTGCTTGACCAGTTTTTCGGGGGAACGGGCGTTGCCCCCCACCCCATGCCGACCGAATTTTCCCCCGCCGCCGAATCGATGGTCGAACGGCTGGGCATGATGATGGCCGGACCGCTGAAATGCGCGTGGGAGCCGCTCGCGCGGATCGAGTTCCGCCCGGGCCATATGGAAACCAGTCCCGCTTTACTCGCCAATGTCGATGCGGACGATGCTGTGGTCGTTACCCGGTTTGGTATCGCGACCGGCACTGCCAAGCCGACCTTTATCGACATTGTTTACCCTGTCGCTGCGCTGAAGCCGCATGCGCCGTCGCTGACCGGCAAGGTGCATGCCCGCGCCGCCGCGCCCGATCCGGCCTGGCGCAACGGGCTGACGCGGGCGGTGATGGGGGTGCGGTTTCCGGTGCGTTCGGTGCTCGCCGAACCCACGATTTCGCTCGTCAAACTGATGGAGCTGAAAGCCGGCGACGTCATCCCGATCAGCTTCGGTGCGGATGTGCCGGTGATGGTTGGCGGTGACCGGCTCGGCACGGGAACCGTGGGCACGTCCAACGGCAAGGCCGCGATCCGGCTGACCATGATCGAACGCAAAGACGAAGAGGATTACCGATGAACGACATGACCGGGGGTTTCCCCGTCGACGGGGCGGTAGCGGCCAATTTTCGGTTGCTGCAGGACGTCGATGTCAAGCTGACCGTCGAGATCGGATCGACCTCGCTCACCTTGCGCGAACTGCTCGCGCTCGGCGAAGCCAGCGTCATCGAGCTCGACCGGGCGGCGAATGAATTGCTCGACGTGTTCGTCAACGGCACGCTCATCGGCCGCGGCGAAGTGGTGACCGTTGGTGACCGGTTCGGCGTACGGATGACCGAGCTGGTCTCCCCCGACAAGCGGGCCGCACGCTGATGATGTGGGAGTATATCCTGAAGGTGGCGGTGCTGCTGCCGCTGGTCTGCGGGCTGATGATCGGCTGCCTCTATCTGTGGCGTCGGCTGGAAACGCGGCTGCAGGCGACGCAGGGCGAGCGCATGCTGACCGTCAAGGAAACGATGATGTTGTCGCCGGGCCTGAAGCTGGCGGTGCTTGATTTCGAGGGACGCAAGCTGCTCGTGTCGGTCGGGCGCGGCGGGGTGACGCTGATCGATCGGGGCGACAAATGACCTCGCCTATCGTCCGCCGCGTGACCGCAAAGGGCCCCAGCCTGTTCCGCACCGCGCCCCTCGCTGGCGAAAGCGCGACCCGCAGCGGGTGGGCTGGTCGGATCGCGCTGATCATCCTTGCACTCGTTTTTTGTCTGATGGTGGCGGTACCGGCATTCGCCCAGGGTGCACCAACGCCGCCGAGCTTGCCCGCACCGCCGGGCACCGGCGACGCCATTGACCGGGCGCTCGGCGATCTGGGCGGCGGCAACGCGCCGCTGTCGCTGTCGCTGCAGGTCCTCATCATCATGGGGCTGCTCTCGGTACTGCCGGGCATCCTGCTGATGATGACCAGCTTCACCCGCATCATCATCGTGCTGTCGATCCTGCGCCAGGCGCTCGGCCTGCAGCAGACGCCGCCCAACCAGGTGCTGGTCGGCCTGTCGCTGTTCCTCAGCTTCTTCGTGATGGCCCCGGTGCTGAACGACATGAACGTCACCGCGATCCAGCCCTATGCGGCCGGCAAGATCGGCGCGACCCAGATGATCGAGACGGCGGGCAAGCCGCTCCACGCCTTCATGCTCAAGCAGACGCGGATGAAGGACATCACGATGTTCTCCAAGATCGCCAAGTCGGGCCCTTATGCCAAGCCTGCCGATGTGCCCTATTCGGTGCTGCTGCCGTCCTATGTGACGAGCGAGCTGAAAACCGCGTTTCAGATCGGCTTTCTCATCTTCCTGCCCTTCATCGTGATCGATCTGATCGTCGCCTCGGTGCTGATGTCGCTGGGTATGATGATGGTCTCACCGACGATCATCTCGCTTCCCTTCAAACTGCTGCTGTTTGTGCTGGTCGATGGCTGGGCGCTGACGATGGGGTCGCTTGCCAATAGTTTCATGAGGTAGCGCGAGCATGGACACGCAATATTTCCTGACGGTCGCGAACGAAGCGCTCTGGGTGCTCGCGCTCGCTTCTGCGCCGATCCTCATCCCGGCGCTGCTCTCCGGCCTCATCCTCGGCATGGTCCAGGCCGCGACCTCGATCAACGAACAGACGCTGACCTTCGTGCCCAAATTGGTGGTCGTCGCCGTGTCGCTGGTGATTTTCGGCGGCCTGATCCTGGGGTTGCTGAGCGACTTCACCGTATCGATCTTCGAGCGCATTCCCGATCTGGTGAAATAGCGCGATGCTGGGCTTTGGCCTGTCGATCGAGCCGCAGCTATGGACGCTGCTGTTCGTGATGGTGCGCGTCAGCGCAACCTTCATCGCGGCCCCGGTGTTCGGCGCGATCAGCGTGCCCTTGCAGGTGCGCATCGCCCTGTCGGGCGCGATTGGTTTTCTGGTGCTCGCCGCCAATCCGGTGACGCCGCCGGCCCAGATTTTTGCGATCACCACCTTTCTTGCGATTGCGGCAGAGGCACTGGTCGGCCTCGCGATCGGCTTTGTGTTGCAGATCGCGTTCGCCGCGCCCTTGGTGGCGGGCGAGTTGATCGGCAATTCGATGGGGATCGGCTTTGCGTCGGCGATCGATCCGCAAAATGGCCGGTCGAGCACCGCGCTTGGCCAGTTCATGATGACGTTGCTCACCTTGCTGTTCCTGTCGGTCAACGGCCATCTGATGCTGGTGGAGATGGTGGTGCGCAGTTATGCCGTGTTGCCGCCCGGCGCGCCGTGGATTGCGGTCGAACGGCTGCGCGATATCGCGATTTTCGGTGGCTATGCCTTTTCGGCTGGCTTTCTGCTGGCGCTGCCGGTCGGCTTTTTGCTGCTGTGCCTCAACCTCGTGGTCGGGATGCTCTCGCGCTCGGCCCCGGCGCTCAACTTGTTTGCCGTTGGCCTGCCGATGAGCCTTGCGGTCGGCGTTGTCGCGCTCGCCATCGCCTTTCCGGCGATGGGCGATTACATGATCGTCATCATCCAGGAAGGCCTTGCCGCCGCTGAGCATCTGGTGCTTGGCTGATGGCAGACGAATTTGGCGAAAAGACAGAAGGCCCAACACCCAAGCGCAAGCAAAAGGCGTTTGATGACGGCCAAGTCCTGCGATCGCGCGAATTTGCGACCGCACTGGTGGTGTTGGCCGGTTGCGGCTGGCTGGCACTGTTTGGCCCGGCGCTGATGGCGGCGTGCAAGGGGCTGATGATCACCAGCTTCTCGTTCGGGTCGGGCGACATTGATGATTTTCAGCCGATGCGGTCGCTGGCGATTGCCGGCTGGCAGATTGCGCCGCCGATGATCGCGATGTTTGCGATTGCCGTTCTCGCCGCGATTTTCAGCCAGGTCGGGCTCGGCGCGCTGACCTTTAACGGCAAGCTGATGGCGCCCAAGGCCAGCCGGATCAATCCTGCCTCTGGCCTGAAGCGAATTTTCGGGCCGCAGGGCTGGGTGGAGCTTGGCAAGTCGTTGCTCAAGGTGATCCTGCTCGGATCGATCGGCTATTATATGCTGATTCATGTCGCCACCCAGTCGATCGGGCTGGCGACCTCAGACTTGCAGACCAGCGTTGCGTCGCTGGGATCGATGCTGATCGGCACCTTGTTTGCGATGGCTGCCGGGCTGGTTGTGATCGCAGGCATCGACGTGCCGATCCAGATTATCCAGCTGTTGCGCAAATTGCGGATGAGCAAGCAGGAGATCAAGGACGAGCACAAGGAAAGCGAAGGCAATCCTGAAAACAAACAGGCGCAGCGCCAGCGCCGCCATGACCTCGCCAAGCGCAATATGCGCAAAGCGGTCAGCGAAGCGCATGTCATCCTCACCAACCCGACCCATTTCGCGGTGGCGCTGCGTTATGACCGCGGGCGGGATCAGGTGCCGGTGGTGGTTGCCAAGGGGCGTGGCGTCACCGCGCAGGCGATCCGCGAACTGGCGCAGGAATCGCGGATCACGACGCTTGAATATCCAATGCTTGCCCGCGCCATTTATTACACCAGCCGCGAAGGGCAGGAGGTTCGCGACGATCTCTATCTGGCCATCGCAACGGTGCTCGCCTTTGTCTTTGGCCTCAACGCGAAAGCCGGTGGCACCCCGCCGCCAATCACCGTGCCGGAAACCGCGCGGTTCGACGAAAACGGCGTGAAAATCACGGGCAGCCCCTAAAGATTTGCACGGACCGGTCGCTTTATGGGGTGGGGCAATAGGAACGCATCATGGTCGATTCGGTCGTCAATACGCTGGGCGCAGGCTCCGGAATCGACATCACCTCGCTGGTCAATCAGCTGGTCGATGCGCAATTCTCAGCCAAAACCAGAGCGATCAATACCCAGAACCAGAAAGTTTCGGCCCAGATTTCTGGTGTGTCGCAGCTCAAAAGCAGCATCACCGATTTCGCCGCCGGCCTGAAATCGCTCGCGACAGGCGGCTTGCTGACCACAGCGCCGACCACCTCAAACCCCGCGATCGTCAAGGCGACCGCGTTGCCCGCCGCCAAGCTGACGGGCCTTGCCACCACGATTGAGGTCCAGCAGCTCGCCCAGGCGCAATCCGTCGCCAGCGCGGCTGCCACCAGCCGCAGCGCCGCCAATGGCACGGGCACCTTGACGTTGACCTTTGGCAGCGGATCAGTTGGCGGTGGCAGCTTCGTCGCTGGCAGTGCGACGCCGATCGATATCGCCATCACTGCTGGCAATGACAGCCTTGATCAGATTGCCGCGACAATCAACGCCGCCAATGCCGGGGTTACCGCCAGCGTCATTACCGATTCATCGGGGGCACGGCTTGCGCTCAAGAGCAAAACCGGCGCTGATCAGGCCTTTACGCTGACGGCGACCGAGGATGTCGGTAATCCCGGCCTTGCCGCGCTGGAAATTGTCCAGGGCAAGGCGGGCGCCATATTCGGGACGGTGGCGCAGGATGCGATCGTGGCGGTCGATGGGATTCCCGTTACCCGCAACAGCAATTCAATCAGCGATCTGGTCGATGGCGTGAAGCTTGATCTGGTCGCCGCTGCCCCCGGCACCCGGGTGGCGCTGGGCAGCACGACACCGACCGATCAACTGCGGACATCGGTCAATGATCTGGTGGCCGCGTTCAACAGCTTGCAGAATGTCGTTAAGTCGCAGACCAATGCCACCACCGGCCCCCTCGCCAATGATCCGACCGCGCGCGCTTTGCAGCAATCGCTGCGTCGCTTCACGCTCACCGAGCTTGCAACGCCGACCGCGGTGGGTGCCCCCAGTTCGCTCGCTGAAATCGGCGTGTCGACCAATCGGGACGGCACGCTCAGCGTCAATGCCGATCAGCTCACCGCCGCACTCACCAATTTTCCCGACGCAGTCGAGGCCTTGTTTTTCAACGGTTCGGGCGCGACCGGTGGCGGGATCGCCGCAGCGTTTCAGGCCATCGCCGATGC